>JBFYNQ010000036.1:0-11050 GCA_041304265.1 Candidatus Bathyarchaeota archaeon
TTCATCAGCTCAACGGCGTCTAAGGCGCTCCTTCCTTGCTCAGGGCTCCCAGCCGCGTGGCTCGTCTTCCCGTAGAAGTGGAACTTGACGCTGTTGTTTGCGAGGCTGCTGCCGAGTCCGCCGTAGTTCATGGCGCCCGGATGGTGGCTCAGCACGGCGTCGACACCGTCAAATATTCCTGATCGAACCATCCAGACTTTTCCGCTTCCACTCTCCTCGGCCGGAGTGCCGAAGAACTTGATAGTTCCCTTAACGCCGTTTCTCTCCATCGAGTAACGAGCGGCGATCGCCCCCGCCATGCCTGATGCGCCATGGATGTTGTGACCGCAGCCGTGGCCATTCCCACCGACGACTATCGGGTCACGAGTGGGGGCCTTCTTCTGGGAGACCCCGATTAGGGCGTCGTACTCCCCCATCACACCAACGACGGGGCCACCTAAACCCCACGAAGCGACGAAGGCCGTTGGGATACCCGCAACGCCCCGCTCAACCCTGAATCCATGCCGCTCCAGCGTGTCGGAGAAAAGCTTCGCCGATCTATATTCTATAAAGCCGAGCTCTGAGTAGTCCCAGACCTCGTCGCTGACCTTGACGACGCTCTCTTTGTTACTCTCAATCCAGTCGAGGGCATCCTTCTTCGTCTTTTCAAGGCTCATGAGGAATAATTGAATCCCTGGTTCTATAATAGACCTGCTAGATACCGATGATCCAGAGGATCTCGCGCCTACGGACGACCCTATAGGCAGGGTAGTAGGCATCTCGATATTGCTGGGTGTGGTGCATTGGCTGAGGCTTCGCCCTGTCAAACACCTTGTTGATAGCGTCGACCTCGTTATGCTCGAAGTCAAGCTGACCCGACCAGACTAGTTCGGCGAATGCGTTCCAGGCCTCGAGGAATGCGGCGGGGCTCCCTGCGATGTCGGATAACCTCATCGCCTCCATGAGCTTGACGAGAGAGTAGCCCTCACGGAGAAAGGGGCGGAGGTTTACCCTGACAACAGAGCCATCGAGAGCTACTTCCTCGATAATCGGGTCTTCAGGGTGAGACTTTATGTCCAGTGCAGCAGCCTCACTCTGGAGATAGTCCCACGCTCCGGGACCCATTATGTGACCGACGCCGAAGACGCCCTGGTAGAGAAGTTTGTAGGCGTCCCTAGCCCTCATCTCAGGCCTCGCCGCCTTCTGCGACTCCATGAGCTCGGCGACACGCCTCCATATCCCCATGGCTGAGACCCCGCTGAATTAACTATTAAGGGCGTCGAGGTTTTAACGGCTCACCGCCAAGCTGAATATGTATGTCGCTGAGCGTCTTCAGGCACAGGATCAAGCGTGGGCAATCTAAAACCTTTCCCGTCAAGGTTGGGGAATACGCAGACGGCACACCGATTGGGCTGACGATCAGGGTCGCTGTCGGGAGTCGCGACGGGCCACGGATGGCCATGCTCGGCCTACAGCACGGCGACGAGTACGGCGGCATGGAAATTAGCAATAGGGTCTTCGACAGCGTAGAAGTGAAGCAGTTCAAGGGATCGCTAATATCTATCCCCGTCTCCAACCCACTCGCGTTCAACGCTGCAGAGCGCGCCTCCCCTCCCCCGATGGGTTACGAGAACCTCAACATGAACCGGGTCTGGCCAGGAGACCCGAAAGGGTTACTCATGGAGAGGATAGCCGCCCAGATCTGGGATCAAGCCATTAAGGACTCAGAGTTGGTCGTTGACCTTCACGAGGGCGGGCGGGGCTTCATGGCGAGGTACATACACTCGAGGGGTACGCCGGAGACGGAAAGGCTCGTAGGGGAGCACAATAGGAGGCTCTACCGTTTCTTCGGGCAGGGTGTCCCAGTCCTCGGCGGTATCAATACGCGCCCCAGCATGATGGGGAGCCTGAGTATACAGGCCGGGCTCGCGGGGATACCGACACTCAGCCCCGAATTGGGCGGTGGAGGACGCCTCTGGGAGAACCTTGTCCAGACTGGCGTACAGGGTGTGAAGAACGCCATGATTGGCCTTGGGATGCTGAACGAGGAGCCGGTAGGTTCAGACTCGGATCAGCTCGTGAGTGACGGGAGCAGCTGGCCGAAGACGCAGCACGGCGGTGTCATGTACAATACGTGTGAGCTGGGAGCCGTCGTCGATGAGGGCAGACTTCTCGGCGTCTTGAAGGACACGGCGGGGAGAGTAATCGAGGAGTGCAGGGCGCCATATCGGTCGGTCATTTTTGATACGAGATACCAGCCCACAGTCTACCCTGGGGACTGGACCTTCCACTGCGGCAAACTAATCTAGATCTTCTTCCGGTTCACGAGTTTAATCGCGACCTTTTGGCAGGTGGTTATACAAAGGCCGCAGCCGAGACACTTGGAGGCGTCATAATTCATCTTACCTCCGGTCATCTTCCTCGCCCCGAGTAAGCACCTTTCCACACACTTCCCGCAACCGACGCATTTCGCCTCATCGTCCTGTGCAATTAGCTTTGAGGTGAGCACCTGCGTAGTGATACCGTGATCGACTATTCCCCCGAGGGTGTGACAACAGCATGTGCAGCAGCTGCAGATGAGCTGAGGCTCCTCATCTCCCTTGGAAACGTAGGCCATGTGAACGAGCCCAGCCTCATGGCTCCGACGCAGCGCTCTGAGCGCCTCATCGACGTCAACCCTTTTTGAGTGGTTATTAGGCCACTTCTCGGCGTAGTCGGCGCCTACATTCACTACGAGGCATGTGTCGAGGGGAGCGTCGCAGTTATGGAACTGTGAACGGCATCCACAGTCTTGGAGGAAAATATTCTCCGAATGTTTGAGGATCTTCTCCACCTCGCTAAGGTCGAGGACGCGATGCTCCGCTTCTATCTCGATGTTTACGGGGATGGCCTCGGCGGAGGTGAGGTCGGCTGCGATGCTCCGTAGCTCCTTCTCGGAGTAGTAGTGGTCCCTCTTCATCAGAAGAACCCCTTTCTCAAGTTGATGTCGTATTCAAGGTAGGCTTTGAGGCAGCAGCTCATGTTCGTCCAGCCCTGGCAGTTCTGATAACTACCCTGCAGACCGTCCTCTGTTGGATGCCACTCGCCCTCAATAATTTTGACGAGTGTCTCCTTCTTGCCGAGGGCCTCGAATGTGATATCAACTGTGGTGTCATAGCCGCCGGGGTGTGGCATTTTGCCTTCCTCAGGGGCGTAGATGCCCTCGCTCGCGGCCCACATGAACCTGATGAGCTTGTTCCGGATCATTTTCTCGACCCTGACGGGGACGGTCTCGCTCTGCCCCGCCATGTCAGCGAAGGTCCATAGGACGGTGCGTCCCTCGCTGAGTGGACCGTCTGAGCCCCCTGATGTGAAGTATGCACTCAGCTTCTTTGGGTTGTAGACGGCGTCGAATACCTCGGCTAGGGGTTTCTGTATTTTGGCCTGGACCTGGAACTTAAGCTTCATCTCGACTCCTCTGGGTGATTTGTTGGGGACAGCAATATATACGTTATACTATTGTAACATATACTGTGATGTCTGAGGGAGCGAGGCAAGAGCGGGTATTTAAGGCGCTCGCCGAGGGTACGAGACGCGAGATACTCGACATGCTGAAGGAGAAGCCGCTCACTACAGGTGACCTAATCGGACATTTCCCCGACCTCGACCGCTGTACGGTGATGCAGCACCTCGGTGTCCTGGAGAAGGCGGAGCTTGTCATAGCGAAGAGAGATGGGCGCCGCCGCTGGAACTACCTCAACGTTGCCCCAATAAGGGAGGTCTATGAGCGGTGGATAAGCCCTTACGCCTCCCCTTCCACTGAGCTGTTAACCCGTATAAAGAGGGGCGTCGAAACCTCTGAGTAAACAATTATCTCTAACTTCACTGAGTGTATGAGGCATGGTAAAAGTCGGTATAATGATCTGTGACCGGAACCGAACCTGCACGGGCAATAAGTGCTTCAAGAGTATCATCGAGAGGGACGGCGTCTTCGCGGACTACCCGAAGAGCGAGCACATCGAGGTCGTTGGTTGGATGGCGTGCGGCGGTTGCCCTGGGGAGCGCCTAGAAGCGGCCCCCGCTGACATGAAGAAGTATGGCGCTGAGGTCATCTACCTTGCCGGCTACCCAATCTGTTCCTACATCGAAGACCACAAGAAGTACATCGAGAACGTCGTCGGGCTTCCCGTCAAAGTCGGTACGCACCCCATGCCCGCGAACTATGTGAAAATGCACGCGAAGGCTGGCGACTGGAAGCGCGACGCCGCTGACAAGTGGCTCAAGGATATTTCGAAGAGCCCAGAGGACGCCGACAAGTACGACTCCACAAACCCAAACTTCCTCAAGAAGTAGCGAGACCCCGAATCCGGCCTTTTTTCCGGGCACTCCTTTTATTATGCGGCGCCTGAGTCACCTTAAATGTCAGAGGACAAGGAACTCGATGAGATAAAGCGACGGATGCTTGAGAGGATGATGGCTCCTCCGAAGCCAAGCATGCTCCAGGATGGCGTTGTTAACATCCTAACAGACACCAACTTCGATCAGGCATTAGCGTCCACTGGGTTACCCCTGCTTGTCGACTTCTGGGCAGACTGGTGCGGGCCATGTAGGATGATGGCGCCGATAACCGAGGCACTCGCCAGGGATTACTCGGGAAAGGCATACTTCGCCAAAATCAACACGGACCAGAATAAGACAGTATCAACCAGATTCAGGGTCATGAGTATACCACTCTTCATCCTCTTCAGGGGTGGAAGGGCGGCAGATCAGGTGCTCGGCGCCGTAGGACGACAGGGCCTTGAGGCGCTGTTGCGGCGTAACCTCGGCGCATAGTGCCTCTCACGGCGGCCACCGTCTAGGGCATCGACCCATAGAGCAAGGACCCGAACTGGTCGACTAGAAATCTGAGGAGCTTCTCTTCGATTATGAGTGAGTTATACACGTTCGCATGTTTTCTTATCACTCAAATCAATACTGCCACTAAAAAAATCTATCATATAGATTATGATGATTACCGGACGTAGTCGTCAAACGTCCAGTAGTGCTGCTCTTCTTGTAGGACAATCTCCTCGAATAGGCGCCTCGTAGCGGTGTCACCCTTCTTCATAGCCTCGTCAATGATGTGTCTGTATAGGACGATGGCGTCGTTCTCCGCTTGGTGGTCGAGGAGAAGGAACTCGTCCGCATTAGCGCCTACGACGGGGAACGGGTTGGGCATGACGACGGCTTCGCCCTCGATTAGGTAGAGTCTCTCCGTGATCTTCTCGAGGTGGTCCATCTCCTGCATAAAAATGGGCTTGAGGAGCTCGCTGACCGCCTTTGTCTTGTTCTTCTCGGCGATGACCTCAAGAGGCGTCTCCTTCATGCGCAGGCTGAGGAGAGCCGCCTTCTCATGCTGGTTTGTGTACTGGAGTATCGCCATGATCTCACTTGCGACAGCCTTGTTCAGCAGAGCGTAGTAGTCCTCGGTGAATATCTTGCGCCACGGTGAAGGCTCAATGCTCTCCTTCTGCTCTTCGTCATGGAAGCCCGTGTACTCCTGGAACTTGAAGAGATGCTTCTCCTCGTCCCCATATATCTTCTCGACGAGGTCGTGGGTCTCATAGTCGCCCCTCCTGCGTGACTCGTCTATGATCTTCCGGTACAGGATTAGTGCCTCCTCCTCAGCGACCACACCGAGCTTCGCGAACTGACTAAGCGAGTCGCCGATGGTTGGCTTCTTCGCTTTCGTCGTCGCCTCGCCGCCGAGGTAGTAGATTCTCTCCATCAGAGTGGCGGCGTGCTTCATCTCCACTATTCCGAACTCGCGGAGGAACTTTCCCACGGCCTCGTAGGTCATCTTCTCGAGGAGGATGTTCTCCGGGATCTTTTTCATTATCAACTTTTCCATCTTGGCGTGCTGGAGAAGGTATTGGATGCTTACCTGTATCTCCCTCTCAATCGCATGGTTGAGTAGATCGATATACTCGGGCGTTGTCTTTACAGCCATTCTTCACAACCTTCTGAATGAGACAAGGGAACCTTGGGATATTAATCATTAGTGGGGACTATCGAAAAAAGGGACTAAGCGAAACAACCATAAGATAGTCCTATTTTAGTTTTGTTACCTCTCATTCTCTCTTGCGACGAGTAGCATAAAGGCATGAGGGAACTAGGGTTTATGTAGCCCGAGTATCTTCCTCGCCTCGTCGGGTTTCGCGATCTCGATGTTTAACGCTTCAGCAATTGTGACTATCCTCTTTACGAGGTCGGCGTTGCTCTTCGCCAGTTCGCCGTGGCGGATATAGATGTTGTCCTCGAAGCCGACGCGTACGTGTCCTCCGAGGGTCATTGCGAACGCCCCCATAGGGAGTTGGGTGCGTCCTAGGGAGCAGACGCTCCATGTCCAGTTCGGGTTTAGCTGTTCCACGCCGTACATGAGCGCCTTAGGCGTCGGCGACCAGCCAGTCGTTCCAACCATCACGAACTGTACGTGTAGTGGCTCCTTCATTATGCCGTCCCTGATGAGCATCTTCGTCGCATTGATCATACCAGTGTCGTAGAACTCCAGTTCCGGCTTGATGCCCGCCTCGTACATGTACCCCACCCACTTCTTGATACGGGGTATCTCGTTCATGAAGACGTTCTCGTATGGGGGAGTCCAGAGGTTGATTGTGCCCATGTTGAGGCTCATCATCTCTGCACCGAGGCCGCAACGCTCCTTCACCATCTCGTCGAGCTTGTCACCAGTCGTCGGTCGTGCGCCTCCGGTCGTCATATTAATGATGATGTCGCACCTATCTCGGATCATCTTCGCGTACTTTTTGAAGTAGGGGTTAGGGTCCGAAGCAGGCTTACCCGTCACGGGGTCCTTCGCGTGAAGGTGCACGATGGAGGCGCCTGCCTCCCAGCATTTGTACGTCTCCTCAGCTATCTCCTCGGGGGAACTGGGAACGTAGGGCGTCATCCCTTTGTGCACTGGTTCGCCCCCCGTCAGCGCAGCCGTAATCATCATCTTTGCCAATAGAACACCGTATAGAATCAGGCTGAACCAATTTTAACACTTGCGAAGAAGATCCCACAACCTTTAGCCACTCGACTACGATATCCTGTATGTGCAGTTCAACGCCCTAGTGCCCGAGTTAAGTGTCTCCAACCTCCCACGGAGTCGAGCCTTCTATGTCGACACACTTGGGTTCAAGGTAGAGTATGAGCGTCCCGCTAACAAGTTCATGTATCTGAGCCGTGAAGGAGCGCAGTTAATGATCGAGGAGACGAACGGGCACTGGGCGACGGAAGAACTTGAATACCCATACGGGCGGGGCATCAACTTCCAATTCCATGCGAACGACATAGATGCTCTCCTTAAAGCACTCGAGGTAGAAGGCATCCCCCTCTTCCGTCCCCCGAAGGAGAGCTGGTATAGAGGAGGAGACACCATTTACGGGGTCAAGGAATTCCTCGTTCAGGACCCCGACGGGTACCTTCTAAGGTTCGCGCAGGAGATAGGGAGCAAGCCCGCGGGTTAGCGCCTTCCTTTTCAACGTGAAACGTCCTATGTACCTATATGCCGATCCGCGTAGTCAGCTTCGACATGGAGGGAACCCTCGTCGACCACAGTTATAGCAAGCAGATATGGGAGGGGGACATTCCTGCCCTCTACGCTGAAGCGCACGGGCTCCCTCTCGAGGAGGCGAGGAAGAAGGTATTCGCGGAGTACGCGGAGATTGGCGAGGGGCGTCCAGAGTGGTACGACATGGGTTACTGGTGGAGGCGACTCGGACTCCCCCATTATTGGCGCAACCTCCCTCAACGCCGGAAGACAGAGTGCCGAGTATACCCTGACGCCCAGCCCGCCTTAAACCGACTGGGAAAAAAGTATCCTCTCATAATCTCATCTAACACTATACGCGAGTTCCTACAGATACAGCTCGGCTGCATAGACTACCCCTTCAGCAAGGTCTTTTCAGCGCCAACCGACTTCAACGCGGTCAAGAAGGCGCCCGACTTCTACCAGCGTGTCTGCGACGAACTCGCAATAAAGCCTGAAGAGCTAGCCCACGTCGGCGACCACGAGGAGTTCGATTATCGAGCGCCGAAGAAGCTCGGCGTCGTAGCATACCATCTCGACAGGAGCGGTGAACTCAGCGGTGAAGGTGTCGTGCACGATTTAAACGAGTTCGCCTCGAAGTTACTCTAGCCCCGTAGCCTTCTCATACTCGTAGACGAGGCGCGATGTGACGACCCAGGCCTCGAGCGCCTCGGGGTGGATGCTCACCGCCTCGTCCGCCTCAGCGAGAGTTTCCTCTCTCATAGCGCCATGAGGATAGGCGCCGAGAAAGATGAGCGGATTCTCCTCACTCGCCAACCGCTTGCACAGCTCATCCAGCTTCTCCGCCTTACCATGGCTAGTCAACGCAAACGTCCTACTCGGCTTAATCTCCTCCCTGATGTTTTTCAGACTCTTCCTAACCAGAGTCATGAGAGGCTTCTCCTCGTCGCTTGGGGGGACACGTTTCTCTGCGAAGAGCTGCTCCATAAGGCTATCAAACCTGTTGCAGTCTCGGGGGAGCCTTAGCTCTGGAGCGAAGTCTATGAAGTCGCCATTAAGGTTCTGCGCCATCGCCTTGAGCCTCCCAACCTTGTTGAGCGGAGAACCCAGCGCCTCAAGAAGGCAGAAGTGAAGGATATCTGGCCTCCCCCTTTTCTCCCCTTCCGGCAGATCAAGCATAGCCCTGTGGTGGAGGCTCCTATCAAGCAAGACCCCCTCAGGGTTCTTCCCGTCCCTCTTCGCGTTTCGCGTCACCGAAGGGTGGCGACTGATCTTCCGGGGGACGACCTCAAGCGCGGCTTCTACGAAGAGGACGTTTAGCATTACGAGATCATAGGGGGTCCCGGATAATAACCGTATCAGGGGCTACTCTACAGTGCAGGCGCCCTGCGGGCAGCCGTTCACGCAGGCCATGCATAGGATGCAGTCAGACGCCCGCGTCGGCTGGGCCTTCTTCTTGCCCCCTATCTCAACCATGTCATAGACGTTCATCGGGCAGACCTCAGCGCAGACACCCGCGCCGTTACACTTAGTGAGATCAACCTTAACATCAGCCATAATCCAAACCTCACCCTCAACTCTGCGCCCCCCTCTATATAGCTAACGCCGGAAAGAGTCAATAAGCCGCCAACCTCATAGGCATAGTGGCGGACGATGGCTGAGGAGTTCACACTGGCGCCGATGAGGAGGCTCATCAAGAAGCAGGGTGACATCAAGATCAGCGAGGAAGCGGCCGAGGAGATGAGGCGCGCAGTCGGTGAAGCTGCCCAGCGCATCGCCGAAGCTGCTGTCGAGAATGCCCGCAGGGATAACAGAAAGACTGTCCTAGAAAGAGATATCAGAGCCGCCCGCGTCAGGGAGAGAGAAAGAGACTAGGCAGATGACAAACCCACAACCCCGACCCAGCAGGCTCCAACGTCTATTATTCGGCGCCTACGCTGACTATGCGAGAAAAATCGTCCCCATCTTCGCCCTCTGCTGCTTCCTCTTCGGTTTCAGTCTAGGCATGGGCTACGTCCTCGGTAACACCATTCCCGCCTCGACGATGAGTGACATCCTCGGGTCATTCCCCGACACCTCAAAAATGAGCCTCTCCGAACTCTTCACATTCATCGCTGTCAACAACATCGGGAAAAGCTTCCTCTTCATGCTAGGTGGAGTAATCGGTGGCGTCCTACCCCTATTCTTCGTCATCTTCAACGGCTTCTTCATCGGCTACATTGCTTACAGCTTAGGTTCCATCTATGGCATAGAATTCATCGTCGCCGGTCTTACACCCCATGGGATATTTGAGATACCTGCCATAGTCTTTGCCATGGCGATCGGTATGAGCCTCGGATACGCCGCCATGAACGCCGTCAGGAGAGAAGGTAGCATCTGGAAGGAGGCAAGGCTTGCCCTCGGACTGTTCCTCACGAGGATAACGCCGATACTCCTCATAGCCGCCGTCATAGAGGTAACGCTAACCCCTCTCTTACTCGCCTGGCTCGGCTACGTCTAGACCGCCAACCTTTTCCACTATGCGAAGGTGTAGATGCCTATGATAGTCAAGAACGGGCTACGCTTCAATTGCTGCGAGAGCGTATTACTCAAGGTCACCGAGGAGCGCCCCCTCCCCGGCTTCGGCGACTCAACGATGAGGCTAGCCTCCAACCTCGGCGGAGGCATAGCTGGCTGGGGCGACATCTGCGGCGCTGTGCTCGGAGGTGCGATCGCAATCGGGCTCATACACGGGACGGAAGGCGACGAGATTCCCCAAATCTTTGACGAGCGACGCGTAAAAGAGCGCAAGATAACTCAGGGGCTCATCAGGGACTTCGAGACCCGATGGGGCAGTTGCGTCTGTAGGAACCTCCTCGGCTGCCAGGGATGCACCCCCGAGGAGCGGGCGAAGCGTGGTGAGGAGCTCAGGGCGCGTGGAGAGTCACACTGTGACGAATATGTTGACTGGACCGCTGCTAAGACGCTCGAAATTCTCCGGGAAAATAATTAGATTAGCTAAAGTCTAAGGATTACTTCTGCGAAATAGGGTGAGACGAGGTCCACGAACTGTCTCATCTCCGTATCACTGTATGGCTCTACGAGGCTGCACTCTTTCGAAAGTGTCGATCCTGGCTTGAACCCCTGCAGAACGTACCTCTTCGACCCGGCGAGGGTTCTCACGATCTCCAATAGGTCACGCCCGTCGACTATACCGGGGACTACAGTTGTTCTGAACTCGTAGTCGGCTCCGCTTCTCCTTATGAGTTGGATGCTGTCGAGGAGCTCCTCGGCTGTTATCCTGTAGCCGACCGTCTCGACGTACCTCTTCAGGGGTACCTTCACATCCATCGCAACGTAGTCCACGAGCTTCCTGCCGATGACGTGTCCGAGCCTCCTCGTGTGCGAACCGTTGGTATCCAGTTTAACGAGGCTGCCTATCGATTTGAGCCTCTCTAGGAAGGCAGGCAATTCGCGGTGGATCGTCGGTTCGCCCCCCGTTAGGCATACGCCGTCGAGGAACCCGAGCCGTGGATGCATGAATGCTATCACCTCGTCCTCGGTGACCTTGGGCATGGGTAT
>JBFYNQ010000037.1:0-10648 GCA_041304265.1 Candidatus Bathyarchaeota archaeon
CATTAGGAAGAAAATCGATCTCGGCCAAGGGTCCGAGTAGCTGCCCACTTCTATTCTGTGAACCGTGGCGATGTCAGCCGCTGTTACTGACTTTATTGTGGGCTCCAACTCGGTCTCGGAGTGGGCGCATCGTTATTTATGGGTTAGGCTGAGTATGCAGAGTGGCACCCCATTGAACAAGAGGGCGCTCGCTTTCACTATCGTAGGAGTCGTCTTCTTCGTCGCGTACCTCGTCTGGTCGAATCCCCTCGAAGCATTTGCCCAGGTTGGCACCTTCAATATTCCCATATACTTGGTCGCCGTCGCCGTCGACTTCCTCGGGCTCATGTTCTGGGCTACCTCGTGGTACCTTATACTCAGGGCGATGAAGGTCGAAATAGGCCTATGGACTACTACGCAACTAAGCTTCACGAGTCTCTTCATAGGATGGATCGCGCCGTTGCCGTTAATGACCGAGATGGTGCGCGCCTACCTCATCAAGGATAGGTCCACTTCGAACCTTGGGAAGGGGTTGAGCAGCGTGCTGGTTCACAGAGCCTACTATAATATCGCCTTTGGTTTGATAATCGGAGGGACCACGTTCATCACGCTGGTGAGTGGCGGACAGATTCCCATCAACCCCGCAGTGTCCTGGTTCCTAACGGTCTTCGCCCTCGTTAGCGTTGCCGTTTTCATTCTCACCCTAAACAGGCGCGCATTGACCTATGTTTACTCGAAAAGCCCACAGTTAGTAAGGCGCAAGGTGTTCGACAGATACCGCAACTCCGAGACAGGGGAGAATGGGTTCAACCATGTGATCGATGACATAGCCGACGCGATCTGTGCCTTGAAGGCGGAGATGGGCTTGAACCTCGCCGCTTTCGCCATGCTCGTCTTCCACTGGAGTGCTGGCGTCGTCACAACATACCTCTCCGCCATGGCCCTCGGCGTCCAACTAGACATATCTACGGCCATATTCGCTTTCGCCTTCGTCGAGTTCCTACAGCAGATAAACTTCTTCATACCCAGCGGGATAGGTATACTAGACGCAGGGCTCGCGGGTGCTCTCGTCCTCGCCGGGATTCCCCTTTCGATGGCAGCCGCGATAAGTCTTCTCACGCGACTCGCCACATACTGGCTCGAGATAGCCCTCTGCACACCTATAGCCTTCCGCTTAGGCTACAAAGAGTTTCTTGCCAAGTACTTCGGCGGCGGGTAGCAACTATTTATCGGAGGCGCTGACTATCTGTGGCGTATGCTCCGCCTCGGTATAATAGGCTGCGGTAGGGTTACCACGATGTTCCATCTGAAGGCGATTGAGGCCTCGGGCGTCGTGGAACTGGTTAGCATCTCTGATAAGGGTGAGGGGCAACTCGCTGAGGTCAAGGGAGCGACAGGCGTCGGTCATGCCTGCGGAGACTACCACGAGCTCCTTGCCAGATCAGACGTGGAGGCGGTCGCCATAAACACGCCTCCACGGTTCCACGAGGAGATGACCCTCGAGGCGCTAAAGATGGGAAAGCATGTCCTCTGCGAGAAGCCGCTGGCGCAGACCGTCGAAGGCTGCGAGAGAATAAAAAAGGCGATGGGAAGACTCATCGTCTTACCCGCCCACAACTACGTTTACACCCCCGCCCTCTACAAAATGGAGGGGATAATCAAGCAGGGCACGATAGGCAAAGTTGAGTCGGTTAAACTCAACTTCGAGAACAACCTCGGATTCTACGGGTCGAAGACGGACTTCCGCACGAAGGATCCGAAGGGAATAGTCGAGGACGTTATGCCCCACATACTGAGCGTCGCAGGCGTCGTCGCCGGTAGACCTAGCAAAGTACTCAATGTCTCAGGGAAATGCAGAAAGTATGATGTCTGTGACAACCTCCACACTGACATAGAGACCGTAAGCGGCGCTAAACTCGACTGCACTGCGAGCTGGACACGCACAATCCCAACATTCGCGGTCGCTATCAAGGGCGAGAAAGGTGGTATAACCAGCGACTTCGCCATAAATCCCTATAGCTACACTGTCGAATCCGAAGGCGCGAAGAAGAAGACGAGTGAGAGGGGCATCGATTGGTACCTCGACCTCGCACAATTCAAGCACCCTAGCTTCCCAGAGCAGTACAGACACTTCGACAAACTCGTCCACGAGGGAGGAGAGCCGAGGATAACAGTTGACGACGAGATAGCGATGCTCGCCGTAATGAAGGAGCTAGGGGATAGAATAACCCCCGGGGTGAAGTAGTTGGCAAAGGTCGCGATAGTAAAGGCGGGGGAAATAGAAGCATCAGTAAGAAGGGCTGTAGAACTCGCAGGGGACTTTCAAATCAAGCCTAGGATGAAGGTCGTCATCAAGCCCAACATCTGTAACTCCAAGAACCCACAGGGTATGGTCCTCACCGACTTCAAAATCGTCGAGGCCGCAGTCAAGATGATTAAGGAGAAGGGCTGCGAACCACTCATAGTCGAGTCAGACAACATCGCCGATACGGGAGACAACCGCGTCAGAGACTCCGGCCTCAGGGCAAAGCTCGACGAATGGGGCGTCAAGTTCCTAAACCTCAGCGGCGACCAGTGTGTCCCCCACAGAGTCGCGGACACTGAGATCATGATCCCAAAGACCATGCTGGAAGCCGACTACGTCGTTAATCTCGCCAAAATGAAGACCTGCGCCCACACCACAGTCACCCTCGGTATCAAGAACCTCTACGGCTGCTTCCAAGAAGCGAAGAAGAGTAGACTCCATAAAAAGCTCGACGAGGTCCTGCCCTACCTGGCGAAGATAATAAGGACTGACATGACGGTCATCGACGGGTTGACCTGTATGGAGGGTAACGGCCCAGTCGTGGGTAACCCCCGTAGGATGGGCGTCGTCGTTGCAGGCACCGACGTCGTTGCCGTAGACAGCTTCTGTGTTGGGCTGATGGGCTTCAAGCCCGAGGAGATAAGGCATATCGCCAACACGGCGTTCCTCGGAGTCGGGCAGATGGACGGCTACGAGGTCGTCGGCGATCCGTGGAAGGGATTCGTCTGCCAGTTTGAGCGCCCCTACTCACTTAAGGCAACGTTCAAGTCGTTAGGCGCCGTCAGAGATGTCTACCTCAAGCGTTAATCGTCTCCCGTCGAAGACTCTATCGATCCCTGTCGATTCGCTTATATAGAAAACACCCAACCTATCCTTCAAGTTCCCGGAGAGGTTACATCATTTGAAGACTCTCATCAGGGTCGGCATAGTGGGCTATGGCGCCTATGTGCCGATGTTCAGGCTTAAGGCAGCCGAGGTCAACCGTATGTGGGGGACCTCAGGGGAGCCCGTCGAGGAGAAGGCGGTCGTGGCTCTCGATGAGGACACTGTCACAATAGCGGTTGAGTGCGCGAGGCAGGCGGTGAAGCGCTCAGGTGTTGATCCGTCGCTCATCGGGGCGGTTTACGTCGGCACCGAGTCCAAGCCATACGCTGTCAAGCCCTCGGGCACCATCGTCGCAGAGGTCATCGGTGCGACGCCCAGCGTCTCAACCGCCGACTACGAGTTCGCCTGTAAAGCGGGTACCGAGGCGATGCAGACTTGCATCGGTTTAGTCGGCAGTGGGATGCAGAAGTACGCTATGGGCATAGGCGCCGATACGGCGCAGGGTAAGCCAATGGACGCGTTGGAGTTCACCGCCGCTTGTGGAGGTGCTGCCTACCTCTTCGGCCCAGCTGAGGAGAGCGTCGCCGAACTCGAAGCCTCGTACAGCTTCGACTCCGATACCCCAGACTTCTGGAGCAGGCCCAAGGAGATGTACCCACGCCACTGCAACAGATTCACAGGAGAGCCAGCCTATTTCAAGCACATCACAGGCGCGGGGAAAGCGCTCCTTGCCGAAACGGGATACAAGCCAACGGACTTCAAGTGGGCGGTATTCCATCAGCCTAATGCAAAGTTCCCGATCAACGTTGCCAAGATGCTCGGGTTCAGCATGGACCAGATCAACCCCGGGCTTGTTAGTCCCGTCGTGGGTAACACCTACGCCGGCTCGAGCCCGCTGGGACTAGCAGCGACCCTGGATGTCGCCGATCCGGGTGACAAGATATTCATGGTCAGCTACGGCAGTGGCTCGGGAAGCGACGCTTTCGTCTGGAAGGTGCGCGACCCGATAAAGCAGCGTCGCGGCGGACCCAAGGTTAAGAGCTACATAGACAGGAAGAAGTACGTCGATTACGCGACGTACCTGCGCCACAGGGGGCAGATTATAGCAGGAGGAAGGTAGCGATTGCTGGAATCGGGTTTACCAAGGTCGGCGAGCCCTGGGAGAGGAACGTCAAGGAACTTTTCGCCGAGGCGGCGTTAGGTGCCATGAGGGATGCGGCGCAAACCGAGGTCGAACATCTTTACGTCGCTAACATGATGGGTGCACACCTACAGGGACAGATAGGCATGGGCGCCATGATGGCGGAGGCCATTGGCAGACCCGGCCTCCCCGCGGTCAGGATCGAGGCGGGGCAGGCAAGTGGTGGCGTCGCCTTCCATGAGGGAGTCAAGGCGGTCGCATCCGGTATGAGTGACTGGGTCCTCGTCGGTGGAGTCGAGAAGATGAGCGACCTCCTACCCGAGGCTGTCACCAGCGCTATCGTTGGTGGGGAGGATCAGGAGTACACATCATACACTGGCGTAACTAAGACGGGACTCTCAGCGATACTTCACAGGCTCTACAGCCATGAGTACGGAGCAACACCTGAGGAGATCGGGTGGTTTGCAGCCCGGAGCCACGACAACGCAGTAGGCGTCGCACACGCCCAGTACCCCTTCAAGCTCAGTATCGAGCGCGTCATGACGAGCCCCATGGAGGCCGATCCAATCAGGATGATGGAGTGTGCTGCGGTTGCTGATGGCGCAGCTGCTTTGCTCCTCGGGCCAGTCGATAAGGTTGCCAATGGAATCGAGGTTGTGGCTTCAACTGTCGCCACCGACCACCTCTTATTAGCCGCACGCAAGAACCCACTCACACTCGAGGCTGTAAAAAAGGCGGCGGAGAAAGCGTACTCGGTCGCCAAGCTCCAGCCGAGGGACATCGATGTCTTAGAGGTAACCGACGACACGACTATCGATGGTGTCCTCAGCCTTGAGGACCTCGGCTTCGCTGAGAAGGGTAAGGGGGCTAAGATGGTAGCAAAAGGTGCTACGACGAGGACCGGCGAGATACCGACGAACAACTTCGGCGGTCTTAAAGCGAGGGGCAACCCAATCGCCGCGACGGGCATCTATCAGATCGCTGAGACGGTCATACAACTACGCGGTAAGGCAGGTACAAATCAGGTTCCCGACGCTAAGGTAGGGATGGCGCAGAGCATGGCGGGTGTAGGCTCCACCTGCTCCGTCGCCATATTAAGGAGGGGTTAAGATGAGTGTTCCAAGATATTGGCGCGAGGAGAAGCCTCGTTATAGGCTCATGGGAGAGGAATGCGCCAAGTGCGGTGCCAAGCACTATCCAAAAACACCTGTCTGCATCTGCGGCTCAAACGAATTCAAGCCATACAAACTCGCTGAGGTGGGCAAAGTAAAGAGCTGGACAATCATCAGGAACGCCCCAGTTGGCTATGAGAAATACACGCCCTATTTAGTTGCCCTGATTGAGCTCGACGATGGCGTCCAGATACTGAGCCAAGTGGTCGATATTGAGCCTGAAGCGGTCAAGTTGGGTATGAAGGTTGAATATGCCTTCCGTAAGGTCACTGAGGATGGACAGGCTGGGCTACTCCAGTACGGGTACAAGTTCCGTCCAGTCGTCGAGTAATCACCTATTTTTACTATCTTTATATTTCTCACCCCCAACAAGTGGTTGGGCTGTCGAAGATGTCCACGGGCAACATATACGAGATAATCACTGAGATCGCGAAGAGGCGCGGCTTCTTCTGGCCGAGTTTCGAGATATACGGGAACATAGCTGGCTTCACGACATACGGCGACGTGGGTGTCAAGCTCAAGCGCAACATAGAGGCCCAGTGGCGAGAGTCGTTCGTCCGCCGCCAGGGATTCTTCGAGATCGAGGACCCAATAGTAAACAATAGCAAGGTCTTCGAGGCTAGCGGCCACCTCGCTAACTTCAAGGAGTACGCCGCGTCTTGCAGCCAATGCGGACGTGGCTTCCGCGCAGATCACCTCATCGAGGAGAAGACGGGTAGGGAGCACGTCGAGGCACTTGGCGGTGACGCCATCAAGAAGCTCCTAGTGGATAACAACATAAAGTGCCCGGTCTGCGGCGGCGCATTAAAGGAGCCTACGCTCGTCCTCACAATGTTCCAGACTCAGATCGGCGCCACTGGTGGTGAGGTTGGCTACATGCGTCCCGAGGCAGCGCAGGGCATGTTCACAAACTTCAAGCGATGTTATCAGGCGAATAGGGAACGGATACCCTTTGCCATCAGTCAGCAGGGTAAGTTGTTGCGCAACGAAGTCAGTCCACGCAGAGGCATGCACAGGCTCCGTGAGTTCACGATCATGGAGCTGGAGCTGTTCTTTGACCCTCAGAATCCCGCCTGCTCTTGGCTTAAGGAGGTGGAGTATGAGAAGGTTCGCCTCTACACTGAGGAGATGGAGGAGAAAGGCGCAAAGGAGCCGCTTGAGATCACGATCAAGGAAGCAGTAACGAGCGGGCTCGTACTCACAGAGTGGCAGGGCTACTTCATGGGCGTGGGCAAGCGCTTCATGCAGAGCCTAGGGGTACCCTCGGAGAGCCAGCAATTCCGCGCGCACCTCCCACAGGAGCGCAGCCACTACAGCAGCCAGACCTTCGACCACGAGGTCTACACAAAGAGCTGGGGCTGGATAGAGGTCGCGGGCCACGCCAACAGGACTGACTACGACCTCAAAGCCCATCAGAAGGGTAGCGGCGTCGATATGTCGGTGATCCGTAAGGACGGGACACGATTCGTCCCCCACGTCATCGAGCCCAGCTACGGGCTGGATAGGCTCACATTCGTTGCCATGGAGACCGCCTATGAACTCAAAGAGACAACGAAGGAGAAGAGGACAATCTTCAGGTTCCCAAGAAAACTAGCTCCATATCAGGTCTCGGTCCAACCGCTCGTCACAAAGGACGGTCTGCCCGAGAAGGCTATGACCGTCTACGACACTGTGCTCGCCGAGGGCTTTAGGGCTGTCTTCGACGACGGAGGAAGCATCGGGCGCCGCTACGCGAGGCAGGACGAGGTCGGTACACCGCTAGCCGTCACAGTCGACTACACAACTATGGAGAAGGGCATCCTAACAATCCGCGAAAGGGATAGCTGGCAGCAGGTGACGCTACACGTCGATGATTTGCCGGAGAAGCTACACGCCTACTTCAATGGCGCCGAGTTCACTAGCCTCGGTCAGCTTGTCGGGCGCGGCGCAGAGTGACGTAGCCTGCGACGCCCTCAACCTCTGCGACGTATACGCCGTCGAGAACCTTGGATACGCCCTTATCATCCTTAAATGCTACCCCCTCGGGGGTCCCCTTAACGAGCCTCACCTTCTCCATGACCAGCTCCTTATCGAGGTAGACGCGGAACAGCATGCCGACTCGTCTGAGAAGGGGATCGTGTGTTGTAAAACGTTTCGGGTTAAATTCGCCTAATGGTGCCGCCGCCAGCTTCCTCCATTCGGCGCTGGTACTCGGCCATGAAGGCGGTCATCTTCGCCTCCGCCTCAGACATTGAGTTGCCCTGCACGACTATGTCTACCTTAATCTCTTTGACCTTGCTGCGCTCTTCCTCCGCTTCGGGGGGAGTCGCGGCGTTCTTGATGTAGATGTCGGGGTAGTCCTTCTGGAGCTGCGTGTAGAGGGGAAAGAAATCCTTCCACACCATCGAGACGCCGTAGGTGTGACCGAGGAGCTTATGCTTCGCCTCAGACTCGAGGACGGGGGCGATGTGTTCGTTGAACATGCCCTGCATCTCTGGGGGGACACCGGGGAGAGTGAAGATGAGCTTCCCCATGTGTAGGAGCTTCATACCTACGCTCATGCCAACGTGGTTCTGGATCGCCTCGGAGCCTTCAAGGATGCGCGTCATCCGTGCGCCGCGCTTGAGGTCGCTGCCGCGCCTCTCGTAGATTTCCTTGATCTTCAGGAAACCAACTGGGTCGTTCACGACGACCTTGCTCAGAGCACGCCCTATGGCGTCGACTGTGAAGTCGTCCTCGCTGGGACCGAGGCCGCCGGTGAATATTATGATCTCCGCGTCCCTTTCGAGGGCGCCGTTGAGGGCATCCCTAATGTCGTCGTAGTCGTCGCCGACCATCGTGACGCGGCGCAGCTCGGCGCCGATCTCGGTGAGGCGCTTTGCGAGCCAGTTGCTGTTCGTGTCGAGAATCCTGCCGTAGATGAGTTCATCTCCAGTGGCGATGATCTCGATCCGTGGGCTTCCCTTGTGCTTCACAGCGGATGTGGGTGTCGCGCCGGCTTATATGGTCTACCTTGCGAGGTCGATTCTGCATATTTCATGGGAAAAACTAAATCTCCACGGGTAGATCAGCTTGTGTGGTTCTCAGGCTCGAACGCTATGTGGCGCTACCACAGCACCAGTCTGGTGGTTTTGACCATGCCGATATCTACCCGGCGAACGGCTACGTATACGTAGCCTACCCAGCCACGGGCACCGTTGAGGTGATAGACGGTGTGCGCGGTCAGTTGGTGAAGTCGATTGGGGGCTGCCCCGAGGCGAGTGGAGTCGCTTGCGCACAGGCTGACGGACTCGTCTTCGCCGCCTCACGAGGCTCTGGTAAGATACTCGTTATACATGCCTCCAAAGGGACCGTGACCAAGACCATACAGGCAGGCACGAAACCAAACGGCCTTGCATGGGACGATGACCATGGTATCCTGCTTGTCGCCGACATAGGTGAACAAAATGCGAGGTTCGTCGACCCCGAGAAAGGCGTCCTCAAGTCGGTGAAGCTACCGGGGAGGCCGAGGTGGTGTAGGTACTCCACCTTCCTCGACAAGTTCGTCATACTCATTCGAGAGCCGGCGGGGTATGTCACGCTCAACCCGAGAAACGGCGAGCTGTCGAGTCTCGTACCGGTGAGGGCTCAAGGACCGCACGGTGTCGAGCTTAGTGCCGATGGACGAGAGGCATACATCGCCTGCGACTCCGGTGTAGTTGTAGCCATGGACTTGGAGAAGGGTTTGGAGACATGCAGAGCGAAGATATCCGGCGAGCCCGACGTAGTCTGGCTCAACCCAAAGAGAAAGTTCCTCTATTGCGCTCTCGCCAAGCCAGGGCTCGTAGCCACCCTCGACCTCGTAGAGATGAAGGTGGTTCAGGAGGTAAAGGCTGAGGAAGGCGCAGGCACGCTCACGTTCGACTCGTCACGCCAGAGACTCTATAACTTCTTGCCGAAGAGCTGCCGAGTTGCCATATACATCGAGTCCTAGTCGGGTAGCTTGGACTCGTGTGCCCACCGCAGGTTGAACATGTCAGCGAGGCCTCGGACAACGTTGGGGTGAGAGGTAATCGCAGCCTCGCGCAGGTGGTAGGGCACGCCGACCTCCTCAACGAGGAACATCGCCCGCCCACCATCTGAGGCGTCTGCTATACAACCCCTTATGATGACGTCGTCCGTCACTCGTGCTTCGACGCTGCTCCCTAAGGCCGTGAGGAACTTGAGTGAGGTGTCGCGCTTCGCAGCGTCGGAGGGTTTGAGCGTGCTCCGTGACCTGAGTAGAATGCGCACCCTGACGCCACGCTTTACAGCGGCATCTAAGTCTTCGGCGACCTGAGAATAGTACTCTATGGCGCGCGTGAGGATGAGTAACTCGGTCTTCGCCTCCCTGTAGAGCTTGCGCGTCTCCTCAATGGAGACTTCGCCTACCCCTACGACCCTGAAGAGTGGTGTCCTGACTTTAGCCTGATTGCCCTTCATGTAGACTGCGTCGGCAGCGCCCTCGAATTGACCCTTAACGGATTCTATCGCCGCCATGCGCTTTTGTATCTCGTCTCGGGCGTCTGCGGCTAGTGCTTGCGATATCTCGGTTGGGGACATAGGTGCGTATAGGAGTGGGCGCCCAGGGCGTATGATCACTAACCCCTTCTGCGCCAGCTCCTCGAGGACGCCATAGATGCGGGCGTTCGGCACCCCGCTCACCCTGCTCAGGTCTGTCGCCTTTGTCTCGCCTAGGTAGAGGAGGTTTGCCAGGGCTGAGGACTGGTACTCGTTGAGCCCCATACTCGTGAGGAGGAAGCGGAGCTGGTCGATTTGGGATTGTACCATGCACACCTGCGTGTTTCCTAACTGCTCGGGGCTAAAACAGTTGCTAGCTAAGGGTAAAAACGTGGACTATTTTTATATGGTGCCGTCAGTGATTTACCCAGATCAACATGAGTATCGACGAATGGACGGTCGAGAAGGCACTCAAGGTCGGTGTCACGATGGAAACGGGCGCCTACAACCTCTACACAAGTACCGCGGAGAAAGTGAAGGACCCTGGCTCCAAGAAACTCCTCACCGAGATCGCCGCAGACGAGAAGAAGCATAGGGAGTACTTCGAGGCCGCACTCAAGGACCCCAAGAAAGTGATGAATGAGGCGAAGGCGGGCGACTTGAAGAAAGTGATGGACTTGAAGGTTTCAGACCCTCTCAAGGAGTAGCCGCTTAGCGAGGATGCTACATTCCAGGATACACTCGTCTTCGCTGCAAATATTGAGCAGA
>JBFYNQ010000038.1:0-3649 GCA_041304265.1 Candidatus Bathyarchaeota archaeon
GACCCCGTCAACATCACCTTCCGCGGCGACTGCGATGAGAGATTCCCTGTAGAGCTCATTTATGAGCAGGCAGTGCCGGCCAACAATGGTTCCTTCACCGTGCAGATGAACGGGATACGCGTGCCATGGCCACGCAACAGCCTTGCCATAGACGCAAGGTACGTCTCCACAATGACTGTAGGCGCCAAGTTACTACTCTGGATCAGCAAGAAAGCAGACGTAGTCGGCGGCGTGGGCAGTTACAAACTCATCAACGTGCCCGAGGGTAGTTACAATGTCAGGCTCAACGGCACACCAGCACTCGGTGCCCGCGAGGTCAAGGTCAGGATCACTGCGCAGTCAGAACTCTGGACGGATGCCGCAGGTAAATGCTCCTACATCATTCAAACGGTTCCGCAAAACACGGGCAACATCACAGTCAAGTGCAATGGGCTCGAGCACCGGATCGAGATAAACTAACACGCGCCAATAAGTGCTCAATCGTAAATAGGCGTTCCTCGCAGGTGTATCCGTGGACACATTCCTCCTCGACGCGGGCAACTTATTCCTCTTCCTGAGCAGCTTCCTAATGCTCTACACCGCCTACAAGGACAGAAAGGTACTTAGGGGCTACAACCTGCCCGGAACTATCCTTATTGTGCTTGCGATAGGGCTTGCCCTCGCTTTCTACGCGCAGCAGGGCTATTGGCTCAGCTTCTGCCTGACGCTCCCCAATTGGACCTACTGGCTCATCGTCTGCTCGTCGATACTCAAGATGCGCTTCAGCCCCACACCCGTCCCAGCAGCCTGAGCGCGTTCCCGCCCATCACTTTCCCGATCTCCGCGTCGCTGAAACCATTAGCCACCATCCAGCGTGCTATGTTGGTGAACTCTGACGGATTCTCCAGCCCCCTGACGTAGCCAGGGTCGACCTCCCCCTTCGGGATCGGGAACTCCTCGACGGGCTTCTCCCCGGGTCGTTTATAGTGCCCGAGGCGGCGGGGGAACCAGACCCTGTAGAGCCCCTGATGGTCGCCGTAGAGGGTGTCGGGCCCACAGCCGACGTGGTCTACTCCCATCGTGTCGATGCAGTAAGAGAGGCACTCGCCGTAGCTGTCGATGCTCCCCACGGGGTATTTCCTCGTGCGGAGCCCACGCCCCGCGCCACCGACGCCAAGCAGCCCGCCGCTTTCCGCGAGCGCGTGGAGAACCTCATTCCCATTCGTATGCCCCTGTGCGATCGCCCCCGGCCCGCTGTGGCTGTTGTAGATTGGGTCCTCCGAAACCTCAATGGTCTCCAGTGCCGTCCTGTCGTTTGTATGCCCTACATCGACGAGAATCCCAACTTTATTCATCCGCCTTACCGCATCATAGCCGAAGTCATTGAGCCCTGAGTCTAGGCGGCTCTCCCCCATGCCCCCGCCGAGCATATTCGACTCAGAGTAACAGACCCCCATACTCCTAACCCCTAAGCCGTAAAGGACGTCTACGCGGTCCAACTCATTCTCAATAGGCGTCGCCGACTCAAGACACAGAGCGAGGGCAATCTTCCCCCTCCTCTTCGCTTCACGGATGTCCCCGACTCCCCTACAGGGAATGACAAGATCCTGGTGCGCCAGGTCGCAGAGCCTGCTCCCAAGGTCGTGAACGACGTCCGTCCACTTCCACCCACTGAAACTCGTGACATAGCTCATCCCGTCCATCATGTGGTCGAAGACGCAGTCGACACCCGCCTTGGCTAGGTCCTCGTAGTCAGTGAACTGGCGCCCGAGCCCGTTCATCTCGGGAAGATGCGCCATGTCCTCCGGGTAGTAGACGGGGTGCTCATGCAGGTCAACGATCGTATTCTTCTCGACGAGTCCCCGCCAACGTTCCTCCTCAGGCTTCGAGAGGGGCACCCTGTACTCGGGGACCCTCCCCGCCCCCTTCGAGAACCTGAAGACCTTGTAGTCGAACCCTGCCTTGAGGTACCCGTAGGCGTGGTACCCGCCCCAGACCTTCACTCCACCCATAATAGATCAAGACAAACACGGCGAAAGATGTAGATGACAGTTCCGAGCCACAGTCACTAATTTATATTAACGGCGGTTCAAAACAAACAAAGGAGAACGCGACACTTGCCAGTAACTAGAGTCGATGGAAAATTAAATCACCACAAGGTCTTCCTCTACACGTTGAGCACCTGTGGCTGGTGTAAAAAGACGAAGGAGCTCCTCAGGGAGAAGGGAGTCGCATACGAGTATCTCGACGTCGACGTGCTAAAGGCGGAGGAGAGGAAGCAGGCTATCGAGGACCTCCACAGAAGGAACGCCCCGCTAGGCTTTCCCGTCGTGATAATTGACGACACACACCTCATAAGCGGCTACCAGCCGGAGAAGATGTTGAGTGTACTAGGGTTATGACCGCCACAATAGAGTCTGTGAGGCAGCGCGCTGAGCAGGACGCGAAGAGCCACGGCTACTACCTCAACTCCGACTCAAAGTTCCTTCAGGACCTATTCGAGGGCTTGATAGTGAACGAGGAACGCTACGGCTACCCCTCTTGTCCATGCAGACCAGGGACAGGTGTCTACGAGCAGGACAGGGACATAATCTGCCCCTGTGACTACAGGGATCCCGATGTCGCCGAGTTCGGCGCCTGCTACTGCAGCCTCTACGTCAACAAGGAGGTCTACGACACGGGTCGGTTGACACCAATACCGGAGAGGAGGCCCCCGGAGAAGATGTTCCCCGACATCGCCTCTGTACCGGTGGTAGAACAAAAACCCGCAGCAGCTCCCCCAGCGACACAGAGGACGCTATGGTACTGCAAACAATGCGGCTACGTCGTCTTCCGCGAGGATTCCCCCTACGTCTGCCCCATATGCAAAGCAAAGAAGGAGTTCTTCGCCGAGCTAAAACTGGAGATACACCAAGAGACCGGCTAAGCCTCGGGCTCGACGATTACCGCCGTGCCCGTCGCCGAGAAGACTAAGATACCCATCTGGTATCCCATATCCGACGTCTCGACGTCGCAGCTAAGAACCGCGTTGGCTCCCATCGCTGCCGCCTTCGCTCGGCACCTATCGATAGCCTCGGCTCGTGCTTTCTCTATCTCATAGCTGAAAGCGGTCACCTCGCCGCCTATCATTGACTCGATGCCGGCGATCAGCTTGCCGAAGATGCCTCTAGTCCTAGGTGTGATACCCGAAACGATCCCGATTACCCTCTTCACCTTGTAGCCGGGAAGGGTCGGCATCGTCGATATTATGAACCCCTGGCTACTACCGTCGAGGCCGGAGCCGCATCGGCTGCAGAACTTTGCGTCACTCTGGTTATCCATTCCACATACTCTACAGTTCATGTTTCTCACCGAAACTAGCAATATATCCCATAATTATAGGGATATCCTATATAGAAAATGGGAGGAATATAGAGGCTAACCCAGGAGGGCATTGAAGAAGAACTTAAACGATGCATCGGTCAACGCCCTGCACTGAGGAGCAAAAGCGTAGAGAACAACACGCCCCTCCTTTAGGCGCGACTCGACGAGCGCAGCCTTCCGAGCCAACAACTCCTCGCCTATCAGCCAGCCGCTCTCCATGAGCCTCTCCTCACCATAAGAGACAATAACTTGCTGAGCCTCGTTGTCGTTCCCCTGTTTCACAGCAAGAGCGAGATTCCCCCGCAGC
>JBFYNQ010000039.1:0-3249 GCA_041304265.1 Candidatus Bathyarchaeota archaeon
GACCGCGGTCTTCTTCACCGTCTCGGCGCCGAGCTCGACTTCGCTCACTAGTTCAGCCATCTCCCTCCAAGTGTGATGGCTTGTTGTAGCGTCAGAGATCGCCGTCTTGAGGCCGCGCACCTTGTCGATGAGCACGATGTCGCCTCTAACAGAGCCGGTGATGGTCAGCGGTGGGATGTGGAAGCACCCCGTGTACATGTAGGTTGTAATTCCCAGCATGTCCAGCTCGATGGTCTTCCAGTAGAGCTGCTCGAGGGTGCGCACCGCGTATTCGCCTCCGAGCGTGCCTACGGCGGTAGTCACGCCGCTTTCGACGATGTCTTGGAAGGAGACGTCGTATGTGTGCCCGAAGGGGCCTTGGCTGTCGTCTGCGCCAGTGATGTGGATATGTGGGTCGACCCAGCCGGGGTAAACGATCTTGCCCGTGGCGTCGATGATCTCGCACTTGTATCCACCGGGGGCTTTGATGTCCTCCCCGATGGCGGCTATCTTGTCGCCGGCGATGAGGATGTTCGCCTTACCGATCTTCTCGGGGGCGTAGACCTCCCCGCCCTTGACGAGCTTGAACATGGTGCCTAGGTCCTATGGTGGTCGTACTCCTGATCAGGAGTCTTAATGGGGATAACCGATAGTATGCGGTCGTTTATCGAGTAAACACGCACCCCTGCGTAGCTGATCTTGTTGTCCTCAAGTAGCTTGATCGCTTTCTCCTCGCTGCCCGGCGGCACGTATAGGAAGAACTTCTTCTCCTTCTCGCCTATGTGTGCTGCATCAGAGAGGATTTTCCACCTCTTGACCGAGGCCTGCTCTACCTCCTTTGCGAGCGCCACGTCGGCGAGCTCCTGTATCCTGCCATCGGGCCTACAGATGACTATGCTCGGGTAGACCGGGGCTTCCTCCGTGTCTATCCCCCTCCTCTTTACCTCGTCGTTGACTATCGTCACGTAGCCCTCACCCCAGTCCTCCTGGTCGACGAAGGGAAATCGGGTCGCAGCTATGATCCTGATTACGCGGTTCCTAGCAATCTCCACAGATACCATCTCGGGTCAGATACAAGGGTACATATTCGCCTTTTCAAACTTCATATAGCTAACCTTGATCGACACGATCCTATTCGATAACTGGAATACACTAGTGCAGGCACCGGGGCTTATGAGGGGCGGCGCATCCGTCGATATATTCCAGCGCAGCCTAAGGGAGCAGGGATTCAACACCAACACTGAGCAGTTTAACGAGGTCTACCGCCCCATAGCCAGAAGGCAGGCGAAGGAGTCGGAGGCGGCCGGGTGGACCGAGATCGACTACATACAGCGACTACTGCTTACGCTCGAAGGTCTCGGCGTCAAGGAGCCACGACGGAGCCGCCTCGCGATAAGAGCCTGGGACGACTACCTAGCCGAGTGGCCCAAGCAGACGTGCTTCTACCCTGAGACGCCGACGCTCCTCGAAAAACTACGGGGGGAGTACAAGCTCGGCATCGTCACGAACTTTATGGATGGGCCCACGGCGAGGCGCGTCTTCGATAACCTAGGATACGAGGCGGTGTTCGATAGCCTGGTCGTTTCCGCCGAGGTGGGTTACCTGAAGCCGTCACCAGTGCTATTCAGGCAAGCACTCGATGAGCTCGGCTCGATGCCCGAGAACGCGATCATGGTGGGCGACACATATGAGGCGGACGTCGTCGGGGCACGTAAGGCGGGTATCCGTGGGGTCCTTGTGGACCTCTACGGTGCCACGCAGGAGCAGATCGGCGGCTCTGACGCCCTCATTAAAAACATAGGCGATCTCTCCCACGCCCTCAAAACACTGGTTTAGTGAGAAAATAACCAGCGACCCCACTGACGAGACGCTGGAACGCTTTATTCGGAGACTCAGCTAGAAGTTCTCAGCGATGCCGACGAGGTCGATGAGGTCGTCGACCATCCTCTTACACCCGGCGTCGATGAGCCTCTTCCCCCACTCCTCGTCCCTCTTGTAGCCGATAAAGGCGACATTAGCAGCATTCGCCGTCTCAAGATCGGTTGAGGTGTCCCCGACATAGAAAACATCTCCGGGTCCGGCGCCCAGGTGAGTGACGACGTCGAGGAGATGACGGGGGTCAGGCTTCGGGTAGGGAACGTCGTCGCGTGCTAAGCACTTATCGACGTAGCCGTGTATGCCGGTAAGCCTCATGCTCTCGGCGGCGTACTCCCTGCAGCCGCGGGTGGCTATCCCGATGCCAAGGCCGCGCCCCTTCAGTGCCTTCAACGTCTCGCCAGCGTTTCTCATCGGCTTTGACAAGTGGGCGCCGTCTAGCTCAACTCGGTTCATGATGTGTTCCATCTCCCCTGCGATCCGCGTGCGCTTGGCGGGCTCGACGCCCAGGTCTGTGAGGACCTTATCCCCGCCCCTGATTATCTGGTATATCTTACGCCTGTCGGTGAGGCGCTCCTCAGGGACGCCGCCCTCGGATAGCACAACTCGTATCATCCCCGCCATGCGCTCGTAGTCGATCTTTGAGTCCACGAGAGTCCCGTCTAGGTCGAACACGACAGCCTTGAGCCGCACGAAGAACTCTCCGGTGCATCCGCTTATGAACCATGCGGCGGACCATCTTCATCCCTCGGCACCAACCCCTTTTATCGTCAGATGGTGCCATCAGAGCCATGGGGATCGAGAAGCGTCACTTCGGCGCCCTTCCCAGCAGTCGAAGTGCGGCCCTCTACACCCTCAAAGCGAGCGGCGTCGAGGCAAAGATCACAGACTACGGCGGCATAATCACGTCACTACGCGTCCCAGACGCGAGCGGCGGGTGGGGTGACGTCGTCCATGGCTTCGAGACTCTCGACGGCTACCTCAGCAAGCAGCCCTACTTCGGCTGCATAGTCGGCAGGTACGCAAACCGGATTGCAGGCGCCAGGTTAAGGCTCGATGGTATCGAATACGAGTTGGCGAAGAACGACGGCGCGAATAGCCTTCACGGCGGGCTGAGGGGATTCGACAAGGTTCTCTGGGACGCTGAGGCGATGGGGAACTCGTTGAGGCTGACCTACCACAGCCCCGACGGCGAGGAGGGTTACCCCGGCAATCTCGACGCAGCAGTCACCTACACGCTGAGCGGCGCTGAGCTAACAATCGACTATGAGGCGGCGACCGACAAACCCACCGTCGTCAACCTTACCAACCATACCTACTTTAACCTCACATGTGGCGGTGACGTATTATCCCACGTGTTGACACTCGACGCCGAGTACTACACACCCGCGGGGA
>JBFYNQ010000040.1:0-7514 GCA_041304265.1 Candidatus Bathyarchaeota archaeon
GGGGCCGCGAGGCGCTTCGAGATGGAGGTCGACGTCCCCATGATAGGCATCAACGTCCCCATCCCCGTCCCAGCGGGCTACCTCAGCTTCGGCGGCACTCGAGGCTCATCCTTCGCAGACCTCCAGATGCGCGGCGAGGACTCCATACGCTTCTTCACGAAGCAGAAGGAAGTCACCGTCCGCTGGCCCAAGCCGGGAAGGCAGGGTCCGCTCAGCCTCGTATTCCCCGGCAATAAGTAAACCACCTTTCTCATCCAAAGTATGATATTGTCTACTGGGTAGTGAGTCCTATATGTTGACCTACGACTACAAGGGGAAAGTTGTCTTAGTGGCTGGCTCGAGCCGCGGTATAGGCTTCGGGACAGCGAAGATGTTCCTCGAAGCCGGCGCTAAGGTGTTGATAAACGGCTCAAACGAGGGGCGACTGCAGACCGCAATGAAGAGCCTTGGTAAGTACAAGGGTAATGTAATAGCTCACAAAGCTGACCTGAAGATCAGGTCCGAGATAGAAGCGATGTTCAAGCACCTCTTTGACGCATGGGGCGGCATAGATATACTTGTAAACAACGCTGCCGATCGCCCCGTGATGAAGCTGGTCGACATGACCGACGACATCTGGGACAGGAACCTCGACACAAAGCTCCGTGGTGCCTACATATGCTCACAGATAGCAGCGCGTCAGATGATCAAGCAGAACCGGGGTGGTAAGATGGTTTTCGTTGCCTCGGGGAGTTGGAAGGTTGCCCGCGAGGCGGCGGGCGCCTACTGCGCCTCAAACGCGGGGATAGTCATGTTCGCCGGCTGCCTTGCCCTCGAACTCGGCAAGCACAAGGTAAACGTCAACTGCGTCGCCCCCGGCCTCATTGAAGTCGGCGAGGAGCAGACACCCAGCAAGCTAGCCTACGACAGGTCGATGGTGAACATGACCCCATGGGGGAGGATAGGCGTCCCCGACGACATCGCCAACGCGATACTGATGCTCTGCAGCCCCCAAGCCGACTTCATAACGGGCACGGTGCTGAGCGTCGACGGCGGGATAAGCACTGGCAGATACGGAATACCCGTAAGCCCATACTAATTATGAAAAACGCTCCTAGAAAACAGGACTACTTTCTCTTATAGACTACTTTTCCGCCGACTATAGTGGCGTCGATGGGTGTGTCCTTGATCTCCTGCGGGGGCACCGTGAGAATGTCCCTGCCGAGGATGACGAAGTCGGCGAGCTTGCCCTCCTCGATGCTGCCGAGGCGGTCCTCATCGTAACTGTGGTAAGCAGAGTTGATCGTATAGAGCCTGAGCGCTTCCATAATGGTGACCCGCTGGCTCTGCCCAATGGGCTTTCCTGCCTTCGTCGTCCTGTTGACCATCGCGTGTATCGCCATGAGCGGCGGGTATGGGGCGCAGGGGTGGTCGCTGTGTGCCGCCACCTTTATCCCTTCGTCGAGGAAGGTGCGTGCCGCGAACATCCTCTCAAGCCTCTCTGGACCGAATGGCACGAGCAGCTTGTCGCCGTGGTAGTATGGGTATGGCCCGAAGATGGTCGGCAATATCTTGAGCTTCTTGATCTTGGCGACGAGAGCCGGTGTGATGACGGTGCAGTGGATGTCCCTGTTACGAGGGTCCTCGCGTGGGTACTTCTTCTGGAGCTTCTCCATTATGTCGAGGTACATAGCTATGGCCTCGTCGCCGTTCGCGTGGCAGCTCAACCTGTAGCCAGCCGCGTACGCCTTCCCCAGTACGTCCTCTGCGATCTCCCGCGTCGTCGACATGACGCCGTAGAAGCCTGGTTTGTCACAGTACGCCTCCGTCACTGCGGCGGTCCTCGCCGAGATTGCGCCGTCGAAGAAGAACTTCAACCCGCAGAGGCGGAGCATGTCATCGCCGAACATCTGGTGTACACCCGAGGCGTTGAGCACTGGGAACAGGTCGATTGTGGCGTCCATCCTCATCCTGATGGGAAGTTCGCCCCGAGTATTGAGGTCGATGAGCGCCTTGATCTGGCTCTTGTCGACGAGGTCGTAGACGCAGGTGAGGCCCATGCTGGCGCAGTCGGCGAGGATAGTCTTTGCGCCCTCGATGCTCTGCTCGTGGGTGGGTAGCTGAGCCTCGGCAGGTATGAGGATGTCGAGTGCCTTCTCATGCGCGCCTCCAGTTATCTCTCCCTTGTCGTCCCTGTCGTACTTGCCTCCGACGGGGTCGGCCGTCTCCTTCGTGATCCCCGCCATCTCGAACGCCCTACTGTTGAGTACGGAGAAGTGGCCGCCGACGGTGGACATGCTTATCGGGTGATCCTTGCTAGCAACGTCGAGTTCCCAACGCGTCGGGTGCCTCTTCTCGGCCAGCTTGGAGTCATCCTCCTGGTAGCCGAATATCCACTGTCCCTTCGGCGTCTTCTTAGCACGGGTCGCGAGGCGCTCCTGTATGTCCTTTATCGATTTGATCCCCGCCTCTTGGCTGAGGTCGACGAAGCGGAGCCTCCCCGTGCCCTCATCAGCCATGTGACTGTGACTGTCCATCAGTCCCGGGATGACGGTGCGCCCCTTGAGCTCGATGACCTTCGTCTCCTTGCCGATGAGTGCCTTGACGTCGGCGTCGCTGCCGACGGCAATTATCCTGCCATACTTTACGGCGATGGCCTCAGCCGTCGTCTCGCCCTCGTCCATCTTCACGATCTTTCCGCCGCGCAGAACCAGGTCAGCGTACATCTCGGAATCAGGGAGGACTCACGCTGAGGATGTATAAATTACCTCGGGGGCGATGGGGATAAATCGGCGGCGTACTCCCTAGAGGGACTAATCGAGGGGCACACGCGTTGGACGAGACGTTGAGGAATCTGTCGCCTGTCTACGCGGTGCTCTTCCTGCGCAACATGGCTTGGAGCCTCACCATAAATGGCCCTGTGATGCCGCTCTACGCACGCGCCCTCGGGTTTGATGTAGCGAACTGGGGCCTGCTCGCCATGGCTCTCTCCGTGGGGCTCTTCATGGAGTTCGTCTGGGGCGTAATCGCCGACAGGGTCCATAAGGGCTACTTCATACTCCTCGCGCTCATTCTCACGAGCCTCATCTATCCCCTCTACACGATCAAGGCGTTCCTGCCCCTCTTCATCGTCTTCCAGTTCGTCTTCGGAGCCATACAGGTGATTGTGGGACTGACGACCCGCGCCGTTATCGCCGAGGCTTCTCCCGGCAAGTCTGCAGGGTTCAATATGAGTCTCTGGTTCTTCTTCGCCACCCTCGGCAATATCGCCGGCCCAATCGTTGGCACCTATATCGCAATGAGCCTCGGCTACGAGTACGCATTCTACACGAGCATGGGCATAGTCTGGGCGGCTATAGCCTTCTTTCTGCTCACCTATCTTCGCAAATGGAGCAAGGACACACCTCAGGTGAAGCTACATCGCCCCCTCTTCGCTGGCTTCACCCAGTTATTCCGCATCCCAACCATCCAGAAGACGTGCACGCTGACGCTGCTCGGCTTCCTCGGCTGCAGTCTCGTCGCCTCTTTCCTCCCCATCTACGCGACAGAGCAGGTGGGGATGACCGCCATCGCAGTTGGCAGCCTAGCGACCGTGGCAGCTACGGCGCGTCTAGTCACTTCGCCGCTCATCGGCAGGATATCGGACAGGGTCGACAAAAGGAAGCTCCTCTTCGGCATACTTGCTATCGGCTGCCTGCTCTTCGCCATGTTCCCATACGCCTATGATGCATGGCAGTTTACCCTTCTTGCCGTCGGAGTCTCCGCCACCTTCAGCTTCGGAGTCCTCAGTATCTCAATACACAGCATGGCTACCCCCAAAGCGTACTCGGGGATGAGCCTAGGCCTCTACGGCACCTTCGAGGACCTCGGGCTGATGCTCGCGCGCGCGACCATCAAGCGTCTTCGTAATCACCGCAGCCGCCACGGGTCTCGCCGCGCTTCTCACCCTCACTCTCCCCGAAGGTAAGCAATAAGTTCCACAACGCCACAATTTTAACCATGCATGAGGAACTCGCCGCAAAGATTGAGCAATTCAAGGAGATCGGCATACAGTACACCTTCGACGGCTTCGTCGTCGCCGAGCTACTCACACAACTCGACGCACTCGCCAAGGTCAACTACGTCGAGTTCAAGAACAACTGCCTTAGCATCTGGCTTGGAGACTTGATCGGCACACCCAAACAGGTCATGACGCTCCTCCCCGCCGCCAGCTTGCTTGGAGCGATGACGTCAGGCGCTGAGGATACCCCACGGGGCTACAAGATTTACTTCGAGTGGATGCTCCCTAAGGATATTTATAACCTAAAAGTCGTTTAAGCGGGCGCAGAGGCATAGCAACCTAGATAACCTGTTGGCTCGAACGCGATTGTTATTCGTCGGGGAACATTCCTTCTGAGCTTGAGTCACTCTTTGACCCTTTCAGCCTCGATCACGCGCGCAAATACATCTAATCGAACCCTGCCCCAAACGCCGTTATACCCTAACATTTTTAACCAAAAAGAAACCCAAACAACCCGGTGCTAACGGTGTCCGGTGACCGCCAAATCTAGCCGAAACACTCAAACACGACACGGCACCAAGATTCTAGACCCAACGAGGACCCAGGGATGACCTTCCAACCCATAGACAGCAAAGTCGACGTCGCCGCACTCGAACGAGAGGTGCAGAAGCTCTGGAAAGACACCGACGCATTCGAAAAGCGCCGCAGACTCAACGAGGACAAGACCAAGTGGAGCTTCATCGACGGACCAATAACCGCAAACAATCCAATGGGAGTACACCACGCCTGGGGACGCACATACAAGGACCTCTGGCAGCGCTACTGGGCCATGCGCGGACGCGACATCAGATACCAGAACGGATTCGACTGCCAGGGACTATGGGTAGAAGTCGAAGTCGAGAAAGATCTCGGCTTCCAGACAAAGCGCGACATAGAAGCATACGGTATCGCCGAGTTCGTCATCAAATGCAAGCAGAGGGTCCTCAACTACTCCGCCCGCCAGACCGAGCAAAGCATACGCCTCGGCTACTGGTGCGACTGGAACAACCCAGACGAGCTTAGAAAGCTCGCCGAGGCGATGAACAACCCACTCCAGCAGACGACCTACATCGGCTCACACGGACCCATCACAGGCACCGCCGAGTACCTCGTCGGACAGCTCGGCATGCCGCAGGTCGGTGGAAGCTACTACACACTCAGCGACGAGAACAACTACATGATCTGGACCGCCCTCAAGAGTTGCCACGACCGCAGCTGGATATACCGGGGACAAGACTCCATGCCCTGGTGCCCCCGATGCAGCACAGGCATCAGCCAACACGAAATAGTCACCGAGGGCTACAAGGAGATCACGCACACAACCGTCTTCGTCAAGTTCCCCCTAAGGGACAGAGAAGGCGCGCTCCTCATCTGGACGACGACCCCCTGGACGCTCACGAGCAACGTCGCTGTCGCCGCTCACCCCGACCTCACCTACGTGAAAGTCAAGCATGGCGAGGAGATACTCTACCTAAGCAAAGGTACACTCGCCACCGTCTTCACCCAGAAAGGAAGCTATACCATCCTCGAGGAGCTCAAGGGTAGGAACCTCCTCGGATGGAAATATGCGGGACCCTACGACGACCTCGATGTCCCAAAAAAGATAGGCGTGCCCGAAGCGCACCGCGTCATCATGTGGGACGCAGTCGGCGAGACCGAGGGAACCGGACTCGTACACATCGCCCCCGGAGCGGGCAAGGAGGACTTCGAGCTCGGCAAACTCAACAAGCTCCCCGCCCCAGCACCACTTGACGAGTATGGGGTCATCACAATCGGCTTCGGCTGGCTCACTGGTTCACACGTCTACAACTCCGCCGAGCCAATATTCGACGACCTCAAGCAACGCGGCTTCCTCCTACGAACCCAGAAGATCACCCATCGATATCACGTCTGCTGGCGATGCGGCTCGGAACTCGTCTTTCGCCTCGTAAACGAGTGGTTCATCAACATGGGCGAGAAGCTCGACAAACCTTACGAACAAGTCACAGACGAGGAGAAGGACAAGAGCCTACGCTACCAGATAATGGACAGTGCAAGCGACGTCCACTGGGTCCCCGAGTTCGGCATGAAGCGCGAACTCGACTGGCTCCAAAACATGGACGACTGGATGATATCTAAAAAGCGCTACTGGGGACTCGCACTACCCATCTGGCAGTGCACCTGCGGATGGTTCACCGTCATAGGCAACAAAGAAGAGCTAAAGAGTAAAGCGATCGCCGGATGGGATGAGTTCGAAGGACACAGTCCACATCGCCCATACATAGACGCCGTAAAGATCAAGTGCGAAAAGTGCGGCGGAGTCGCCAGCAGGGTCCCCGAGGTAGGCAACCCATGGCTCGACGCCGGAATAGTCGGCTACAGCACACTCCGCTACCGCAGCGACCGCACTTACTGGGAGAAGTGGTTCCCCGCCGACTTTATCACAGAGTCTTTCCCCGGCCAGTTCCGCAACTGGTTCTACGCGATGCTCGCCGAGAGCACAATCCTTGAGCGCAGAACACCCTACAAGGTCTGCCTCGGACACGGCTCGGTTCTCGCCGAGGACGGTCGAGAGATGCACAAGAGTTGGGGTAACGCCATCTGGTTCGACGATGCCGCCGAGACGATGGGTGCCGACATTATGCGCTGGATATACTGCAACGCAAAGCCCGAGAATGACGTCCTATTCGGATACACAAAGGCAAACGAGGTAAAACGCATGTACTTCATGACACTCCTCAACGTCTACAACTTCTTCACAATCTACGCCAACCTCGACAAGTGGACGCCCAAGCAGCAGCCCAAGTCCTACACGCAGCTCGACAAATGGGTCCTATCGAGACTCAATGCACTAATAAAGAGCATCACAGCCTCACTGGAGAACTATGACGCATCCACTCCTACACTGGAACTGGAAAAGTTCGTCGACGCTCTCTCCAAGTGGTACGTCCGCAGAAGTAGACGCAGGTTCTGGAAGACCGAGTCCGACGACGACAAGAAGGCAGCATACGCAACACTCTACGAGTGCCTGAGGACGGTCATACTCCTCATGGCGCCGATGACCCCCCACATCGCGGAGGCGATGTACCAGCGCCTCGTACGCCCTGTAGATAAAAGCGCACCCGAAAGCGTACACCACAACGACTGGCCCACCGCCGATGAGTCAGCCATCGATGAGGAACTCATGGCGGAAATGGACCTCGCTATAAACGCGAGCAGCCTAGGAAGGGCGGCACGCGCCAAGAGCCAGATAAAGCTCCGCCAGCCACTAAGCGAAGCTATCGCCGTCACAGGCAAAGATCAGCTAGCCATACTGAGCAAGGTTGCTCCCCTCATCAGGGAGGAACTAAACGTCAAGGAGGTCAAGGTCACGAGCGAGCGCAACATACTGCAGAGCCACGTCGCCAAGCCCGTACCCCGCATTCTAGGCAAGAAACACGGCAAGAACTTCACAGCCGTCGCAGACGCAATAAGGACGATGACTCCAGAGCAAACAGAAATACTCGCAAACGGCAAA
>JBFYNQ010000041.1:0-3989 GCA_041304265.1 Candidatus Bathyarchaeota archaeon
TAGTTGATGAGGCGAACGCCACTATATCGCCACTCCTTCTCGAGCTCCTCGAGGCGGGTCGCATCCTCGGCGAGGCAATAGTACGGAGTCTTGAGCCCGTTGATGCTCAGCTTCTCGGCGACGCCCTCCGCGGCGAGGCTATCGAGGAGCGCTTGCACATCCTTCGTTGCCAGTTTGAACTTTACGCACCAAGAGTGGTAGTAGAACTTCATGTCGGTCGGCTTCGTGGCACCAAGCGACCCCAGCGTACGCATGGCGAAGAACCTGTTCCGCTCCTCTAATGTGGGCTCTGAAGCGTCGACGCTGCTGGGCAGCACGCGCTCGGTGAGGTCGTATATTCTCTGGAAGCCGTCTCGACGCGTGACCATAAGGTCGCCCGCGCTGAAGAGCGCCTCGAGGGCGCGCTTCTGTGGTTTCCACCCCCACCAGCCTCCGCTCGGTTTCTTCCCCTCAAAATCGGCGCTGCCAAGCGGCCCCTCATTCTTGACACGTTCGAGGACTGAGTCGATGACGTCGGCTGGGACACGGCTAAACCAGCCTGTGTGTATGACCTTGCTGTGTGCCCGCTCCTTGTTCGCGGCTATGAGGTATCGCCAGTGATCCATGGGCATGTAGCACATGGCATGGCCCCACCCTTCGAAGATGCTCCGATCCTCGTACGCTAGCTTGTATAGATCATCCTTCCTGTACTGGCCTAGACGCGTCCAGAGTGTGAAGTAGTGGGCGCGCTCCACAACGTTAATCGTGTCGATCTGCAGGCAACCTAGGCGCTCGATGGTCTCCCTTATCCTCTTCTTAGTCGCCTTCTTGGTTGGCTCGCCTACACCCTGCTTCTCAAGTTGAAGTCTGCGAACTGCGTCCACGGACACCTTTCGAGCCGAGACCATCAACGCAAACTCTTCCTTTGTGGTTCTTTAATCCTTCATTTTTCACATAGACTTAAGCCATCCCCTAGCGGAGATGGAATATAGGTGGGTGAAAGTGATCATCTGGGACTTCGGCGTCCTCAAGCTATTGTTGATAATACTCGCCTTCATCTTCCTCCCGCTCCTCTGGGTGCTGTTTAGGAAGGAGAATACGACGGACCGGGAGGGTAGTGAGCCGCCGTTGCCCGACAAGAGGCTCTTAGAGGAGACCCAGCCCCGCTCGAACCTCCCCCTATACGGCGGAGGGATGGATTATGCCGCTCAGGCGATTGGGAAGGAGTGGGAGCACCCAGATGTGACGCAATACAGAGAGAAGCTAAAGAAAGACTCGGAAGAGAAGAAAGAGGAGAGGTAGATAGATTGGTCTGCTCGGGATGCGTGCGCGCATGTCGCAATACCCGTAAGGCGCCGAAATGCTAGATTAATATAGGCAGAGGAAAAGCGTCTAAGAAGTAGCCCGCCTGCACCATGCTTATAGACCCGGGTACAGATTCACTGGGGGATACGTCATGCCGGAGATTCCCGCCTGGGAGATAAAGAGAACCATCTACACGCGCGCCGAGGAGGAGTTCAACACGAGCCTCGGCCTCCCACCAGAGGATAGAAACCTCCAGCAAATGCTCAAGCGCGGCGTCGTTATAGTTGACAAAGTTCCCGGTCCTACGAGCCACGAGGTCGTTGCCTGGGTGAGGAAACTCATGGAGCTCGACCACGTCGGCCACGGTGGCACACTCGATCCCAAGGTAACTGGCGTACTCCCGGTCACACTTGAGGACTCTTCGAAATGTGTCCAAGCCCTCCTGGATGCGGGAAAGCAGTACGTCACAATAATGCGTACCCACGAGGACGTTGAGGAGAAGCGCCTGGTTCCTATCCTCAAGGAGTTCGAAGGCGAGATATTCCAAAGGCCACCCCTCAGATCAGCGGTAAGCCGTAGGCTACGCACACGCAGGATCTACAAGATCGAGTATCTAGAAGGCGGTGGCAGAAACTGGCTATTCAAGGTGGACTGCCAGAGTGGTACATACATCAGGAAGCTATGCGCCGACATCGGCGAAGTCCTCGGCTGCGGCGCTGATATGCATGAGCTACGCAGGACGCGCAGCGGCCCCTTCCTCGAGGCACAGGCGGTGACACTCTACGATATCGCGGACGCGATGGACCTCTATCACGATGGAGACGAGACGCCGCTGAAGAATCTCATACACCCCGTCGAGGAGGCCTTGTCGCTCCTGCCGCACATCTGGATCAGGGACTCCGCTGTCGAGGCACTCTGCACTGGCGCCCAGCTCGCTGTCCCCGGCATACTCCGCCTCGAGTCCGGCATTGAGCCGAAGGGGTTAATCGCAGTGATGACCCAGCGCGGGGAGGCTGTCGCCCTTATGAAGGCGGAGATGAATACCGACACCATCGTCAAGGAGGAGCACGGCATCGCCGCCATCCCCGAGCGCGTCATTATGCTGAGAGGCACCTACCCCAAGTCGTGGTAGGGGTGTCCGAGCACTACTTTTCAGAGAACCCCACAAGCTCCGAGAAGCTCGGCCTCATAAGGACTACCCTAAATGGCTTCCAGCTGGAGTTCATGACGAGCAGCGGAGTCTTTAGTCACAAGAGGATTGACAACGGCACACGCCTCCTCGTTGAGTCGATGGTGCTCCCAACCGAAGGCAGGGTCCTCGATATAGGTTGTGGATACGGCGTCATAGGCATAGCAGCGGCAAAGAAGAACCCTGATCTCAGAGTCTGGATGACCGATGTCAACTCCCGTGCTGTTGCCCTAGCCAAGGAGAATATGCGTCGCAACAGCGTCCGGGTTACAATAATACAGGGGAGTCTCTATGAGCCCGTTCAAGGTGAAACCTTCGATGCCATAATCACGAATCCCCCAATCTCCGCCGGGATGGCGAAGATCGTCGAACCCATCATAAAAGACGCACCGCTCCACCTCAACTCGGGAGGTTCACTCCAGCTCGTTGTACAGTCAAACAAGGGGGGGCGAACCGTCTCCGCCCTTATCGAAGAGGCTTTCGGCAACATTGAGGTAGCCGCGAGGGGCGGGGGATATAGGGTTTTAAGGGCTCTGAAAAACTGAGCTGAAGGGTAGGCTAGTCCTGTTGGGAGTAGGCTTCCTCACCATGTTCAGTGAGGTCGAGCCCCTTCTCCTCATCCTCGGGGGATACTCTCAGCGGGGAGAAGAGGTTGATGATCTTAAGCAGTATGTAGGAGCCGAAGAAGGAGAAGGCAGCAATGACGGCGACTGCGATAGCTTGGGACCAGAGTAGGCCTGGGTTGCCCGCGAGCAGGCCGTTGAACGCCGCTGGGTTGATAACAAGTGTGGCGAAGATGCCAGTGGCTATCGATCCCCAGATGCCGCTCACTCCGTGGCAGGCGAAGACATCGAGTGTGTCGTCGACGTGAGTTCTCGTCGCCCTCCAACCAGATATCAGGTTCGAGAGTATTCCGGCGACGAGCCCAATGATGAGTGCTGATATGATGGTTACGTATCCCGAGGCAGGGGTAATAGCTACGAGGCCGCAAACGGCGCCTACCGCCATTCCGACCGCTGAGGGCTTCCCCTTCGTTATCCAGTCGACTATCATCCAGCTACAGGCTGCTGCAGCGGCGGCGATGTTAGTGTTGACAAGTGCGTATACCATGATGCTGTCTGCGCCAAGCGCGCTGCCTGCGTTGAAACCGAACCATCCGAACCAGAGCAGAGCCGCGCCGAGGATGACATACGGGATGTTGCTCGGCTTCATCGTCTCCTTTTTCTCGATGTCTTTCCTGCGCCCTATCACGATCGCGGCGGCGAGGGCGGAAAGACCAGCGGTGATGTGGACCACGAGCCCACCGGCGAAGTCGATGGCGCCTAGAGCCCTAAGCCATCCTCCGGAGTTCCAAACCCAGTGAGCCACCGGGCTGTAGATGAGCGTGGACCAGAGGATGATGAATATGAGCAGCGACCTGAAGTGAATCCTCTCCGCGAAGGCTCCGATAATGAGAGCGGGAGTAATAGCCGCGAACTTGAGTTGGAATGCGAAGAAGAGGAGCTCGGGTATGAGC
>JBFYNQ010000042.1:0-14223 GCA_041304265.1 Candidatus Bathyarchaeota archaeon
CATCACGATCTTGATCACTCATGTAGCAAATTTGAGTGGAAGTAGTCATGCGATACCTTTTAGATCTTGAATGGAATACTTAGAAGTACGTGTTTGAATTGAGTGAAGAGGTCAAACTCAGTGAAGCCGTGGGTTCGAGCCCCACCCCCTGCACCAATCCTTTCAGCTAGACCGAGCCTACAGCAACGAGACGCCATGACTTGCGTCGACCTCGCGTTTTAACCCCATGTTTAGCCTCATTATCAGTAACTCAGCGAGGTAGAGGATGACGCAACCATACTCGACATGCCCCACATAGGCCTTCTGGTCACGGCACCCAGCTGCCATATGGAGGTGAGGCTCGTAATCCGCGCGCGCTCGTAATCCGCGATCAGCCCGCTGATCGCCACTTTCTCCAGCGACTCCTCGACGACGTAAAAATGATTCTCCGCGGGAAACCCCTTGGTATTTCCGTAGTACATATGACACCTTTTCAGTGTCTCAATACCGGAGACGACGGCACCATCCCTGACGCCGTGAGAAATCATGACTTCTTTAATCGACTCGAATTCTCATCGGGGCCAAGCCCGATCGCAATCGTATTCCCGTCATTCGACTCGACGACGTTCATAGCCCAAAATGTACCTCATTGGACTTCAAACCTTCGCGATCGAAGGGTTCATGATTCACTCCCCCATAGTTAAACGCGATGTCCGCCCGGCTCGTCTACGCCACACGATGGGAGAACGTCGACGGCATATGGCGGGTGAAACTGTTGACGGCCGACGACCCCGGCGAAGTCGTTCTAGAGAGGGGTAAGATCATCTCATTCAGGATCGGTAAAGGGAGGTTTTGCGTCGGTCATTCACGTGTCACGCGCGACTACTCGACGATGGACTCTTGGAAAAAGCGCGTCTTATGCCCCACTTTCTCCTTGGCCAACTCCGGGAACCAATGCAGGGCATGCGCAGCAAACGACGCATCTGGCCCCTGCGTCCGCTGCACGGGCGAATCATGCTCCGCCCACCAAAGTGTTAGGGAGGCATGCGAGCGGGGTGAGGCATTCGTTTACCTCGCAGTCTTCGGCGACAGGGTAAAGGCCGGCGTTTCGCAGGGGAAAAGAGTCGAGAAGAGGTGGATCGAACAAGGTGCAGACGCGGCACGAAGGGTCCTCGTAGGGAATGGCCGTGAGATGAGAGTCTATGAGAAGAAAATACAAGACGAACTCGGCGCGTTGAAACGAGTCAAAGCCGATGAGAAGACGGCGTTCACAGACCCGAGGGAGCTAGAATGGGGTCTCAAAAGACTCGGAGAACTCACGGACAAGATACACCAAACACTGCCTTCCGCAGCTCGAATAGACGAGGCTACAACCCTATTATCCCCCGTATATGGGCTCCCCCAGACGAAAGTTCATCCAGTCGATATGAAGATAAAGGACAATGTTGCGATGGCGGGCAAAATACTCGCCGCTAAGGGACCGATACTGTACCTAGAGAACACGGGCATTATTTACTCGGTGAATATCCACGCCCTCATTGGGCGGAGGATATCCGAAGACCTGAAAGGATCTAACCCATCGCAGTCCAGCCTTGGTGCCTACATTCGCTGAGCAAATCTAACAAGCGATATAACCCCCAACATAGGTAGATCATCACGGTGAACAATTTGTCAGCGAAAGCACAGATTTTGAAGGATTACACCGAGTACCACTATAACTCCCTCGAGGAGCAGCTCAAGGGACTTGAGATGGACGAGGCGAACTATCAGATGACCGAGGAGTCAAATAGTATAGAGTGGATAGTCAACCACATCTGCAGGATAAGCAATACGGCGCTCCCCCGCATCATAAAGGGAGATCCAAACTACAAGCCTCTAAACTGGCCCGACGACTACAAGGAGCAGCACTACAGCCTCGACAAGTACAGGGCGGACCTAGCGTCTGGGAAGAAGGTGACTCTCGACGGCATCGCCAAGCTGACCGACGCCCAGCTAGAGGAGGAGATTCCGCTCTGGGGTGCCACCAAGAAGAGAAAGGTAGGCCTCTTCGCATACATTGGCGAGATCGTCCATCACAAAGGCCAGATTGCCTACATCCGCGGTACGGTCAAGCGCCTTAAGGCCGCAGACCCTGATTTCAAGTGCTGAAAAACTCCGAAAACACCCCTTTTTAAGGGTAGTATTATATACACATTGAATCAGAGATAAAACTCGGATTCTGGTGATCCGATGACAGTCAAGACGAAGATGATAAAGGACTTCGCACAGATTGGGTTCGACAGGTTAGAAAGCGCTACGAAGAACCTGAAGCCCGAACAGATGGATTGGAAGAGCTGCACGCAGGCTAATACGATCAGGTGGATTCTCACCCACCTGAGCGAGGAGCTGAACGTTGACATGCCCAAGTTCCTCGGCTCGGAGCAACCGAAGGACTGGCCAAAGGATTACATTGGTAACCCCAAGTACAAACAGGAGAAGATACTCGCCGACATCGCCAAAGGGCACAGGAAACTCAACGCCGGCCTGAATAAGTTGACAAACGAGCAGCTCGACGAGCCAGTCGAGGCTTGGGCCGGGAAGAAACCACGCGAGTTCTACCTCATGTTGATGACCAGTGAGATTATCCATCATGAGGGCCAGATCGCGGCCATACTCGGCGTCGAGAAGAGGATGAAGGGCACAAAGTAGGCGCCCACCCCTTTTTATTTCACCTTTCTATATCCGCTAGTTGTTAGGAGGCGTATCTTTGAGAATTGGCATCACATGTTACCCAGGAGTAGGCGGCAGCGGGATACTCGCAACACGCCTCGGCGTCGAGTTCGCCAAGAGAGGACACGATGTCCACTTCATTACCTATGAACGTCCATTCGCCGTACAAGGCATAGATCAGGAGAATGTCCACATCCACCTCGTCAACGTCCTAGAGTACCCCCTATTCAAATACCCACCCTATACGGTGGCGCTCGGCTCCGAAATGGCGCGCGTCTCCAAGGAGGAAAAGCTAGACGTCCTGAACGTCCACTATGCTATCCCCCACGCGACGGCTGCTTTCTTAGCCCGTGAGATAACCGGCGTCCCCTACATTGTCACTCTTCACGGTAGCGATGTCACAATTCTCGGAAGCGATCCTAGCTATCACATAGTCAATAACCACAATGTTGAGAAAGCAGATGCTGTCACCGCCGTCTCCACGTTCATGCAGAGAGAAGCATACGAGCGCTTAGGCATCGAGCGCGAGGTCAAGGTCATACCCAACTTCGTCGACGCTGACGCCTTCAGCCCTGAGGAGTGCGATGCAGTTGAGACAGGCTGTGACGAATGCGGCGGTATAATCCACGTCAGCAACTTCCGTCCCGTTAAGAGGGTCTATGACTTAGTCTATGCGATGGCGATCGTCGTTAAAGAGAAGCAAAAAGCACACCTCACTCTTGTTGGCGATGGCCCCGATAGGCACGGCGTCGAGACTCTGATCAGCAGTCTCAAGCTACAGCGAAACGTGACGATGACCGGTTTTAGAAGCGACATACCCAACCTCATGCGTTGCGCCGACATAGGCATCCTGTGTAGCGAGACTGAGAGCGCCCCGCTGACACTCCTAGAGGGCATGAGCACGGGGCTGCCGATGGTATCCACAAAGGTTGGTGGTGTACACGAGATAATAGACGACGGCGAGAACGGGCTTCTTGTCCCGCCAAAGCACCCCGAGGAACTGGCGCAAGCGATACTCCGCCTCTACGGGGACAAAAAGCTAAGGAACAAGCTAGGAAAAAAGGCACGCGAAACCATCCTCGAGCGATACACAGCGGAGAAGGTCGTCAATCAGTACATCGAGACCTTCGAGTCAGTGAAACCTAGAGATTAACGAAAAAGACCGTCGAATTGGGTGTGTTGCCGCCGTAAAGCCTCTTGTATATGCCAACGTTCTCCCCGATGCCTGAGGTTAAGGCAAGGTCGATCCAGATCCAGCTTACTTCCTGCCCGTATTTCTCCGGAGCGAAGTGACCGAAAGCATATGATAAGTAGGTGTCTAATTCACCGGCCAGCACCTGCTTAATCTTCATTTCTTGAATGAGGATAGCGCGCGTGGAGGGATCAGAAAGATTCTTCTTTATTGAGTCGACTTCCACCTCAGCGTCCACCTTCGACTTGCCCAGCACTGTATAGGTCTCGTCGATAGCTTTCCTTAAATCGGCGTGTGCCTTGGCAGTGCCCTCGACATTTCCCGCCTTCTTTGCCTCAACCCACGAGGCGAGTGCGTCGAACAGCTCCCTGCGGGAGAGTGTTGTGTAGCCCCTCGCCTCGACGTTTTTCGCGGCGACCTCATTCCACGGCGTGTTATAGAAAACGCGTGCGTAGCGCGTAAACGTAGGGAAAGATATGCCGAGCCCCGAGATACCTGGGATGACTTCCGCGTAGTAGCTCGTCTCGCCGGGACCACCGACGTGTGCGAGTACGGGTATGACGGAGTCGACGACGACTTGGCGCGAGTCGACTCGAGGTGTAACGATTTCTGCGATGTCCGAAATATCCGGTCTCTCAGCCGAGAACGAGTAGCTGTATTCCTGCTCACATCGTTGGCATTTACCCTCGACGCTCGCATTTGAACCGTTAATGTGATACCTCAATTCGACCCTGCTGCCGTGGCAGCTCGGCGTTTGGCACTCAAGGAAAAAAGGCACGTAGTCCCTCCCTCTCTTACCTATCTGCGCCTTGTAGCCGAGCCCCTCGATGAGGTCGACTGCGTCGTTCGACGCTCTGATGAAGCTGCTCCTGTTTGGCTCTGATAGCAGCACCTCGTAGCCGTGCCGGAATAAGCCCCTGATCGACGGGTGAGTGGCTGAGAGCATCGGTATACCCATGTCCGCCTCCAAGTTAACGACGGCGCCGAGTATCTTCGTCGAGAAGTCGGCGACGTTCTCCGTAGAATAGTAGGCGTTCTTGATTATCGTGTTGATGTGGGAGAGGTTCTGAAGCACCTTCTCCTGCCTCGCCGGCTCGACACCCTTGAGGAGGCCTCGATAGTTGCTCTCCACCTTCTCCAGCGTTTTCCTCAGCCACTCCTCATCGGGGTTTAGCAGCCTCCTGATGGGGGCACCCTCATATTCTGAGGATGAGGGGTAGGTGATCAACATCCCCTTGGCGGATGGACTCGGGACACGTATGTTAATAAGCTCCGCCTGAACGCTGTCGTAGTCGCCAACGTAGTAGAGGGGGACGTAGCCGCCGCCGAGCCCTGCGAGTGTGGCGGTGTAGGTTATCTTGTTGAAGATGAAGCTGGGGCCCCCGAGGCAGTTTGGCTGCTGCCCCGTTTCAACGGCACCCCTGTCTAGTGTGTCAATATTCGTCTCGGTCTTCTTTGTGAGTATACCAAGACTACGCATCTGCGCCTTCATAGCCTTCTTCAAGCCCTCAAGCTCCGCTGGAGGCGTGCCGTATTTCGCCCTTATCTCGGCGAGGTAACCATGGCACTCAGCCATGTTTCTTGGTATCTTCCCCCAAAGTCGTGGAGCGTACTCCCCAGCCGGGTCATTTTCGGTGAACTTCTGGTAAAGTATGTGTACTGGAGGGTTCTCGCTCATCACTTTCGCCTCAGCAGGTTCCTAGTCGTCTTTGCCTCGTAGAAGGGGCTATTCTCGGCAAATGGCTCCTCGAGGAAGGCTTCAGCGTAGGGACAGTTGCCCTGTGCCCCGCGTAGCCTCGCTTTTTCCTCGACGAATCTCTTATAGTAACCCCACGGAAATTTAGCGAGCTGCGTGGAGTAGGCCTTCACTGCCGCCGTCTTCTTACCCATCGTCTCCGTGATATCGACAACCACATGAGGACTTGGAATCAAGGTGTTAACCTCCATGAGCAGCAGACGCTCTACTAAGTGCGGTTCCTCGTAGGTGGTAGTATGCGCTGCCCATTCAATAGCCTCCTTCACTATGCCGTGGGTCGCCCTATGGTCTGCGTGATAGTCGAAGGGCAGATGGGTGATGACGACGCTCGGTCTCTCAGCCACAACGACGTCGGCGACCCGTCTCACAAGCCCCCTCGACGGGATTACTTCGTCCTCCATGAATATGTTGGGCTTAGCGGCGCCGAGAGCCCTGCACGCCGCCTCCAACTCGCCGCTCCGGTCCCGGGGATTGCATGTTAGGCATAACACAGCGGATTCCCCGCCGTGGAGAGCTAGCGTCCCACCGCAACCGAAAGTTTCATCGTCAGGGTGGGAGACGACTGCCAGAATTCCGCCCATGAATGTCAATCGATTAGGGAAACCAGCGCATAAAAGGGGTTCCCCGAAGTGTCATCACGCGGTGTCAGTTTCACCTTTCGCCTGTCGCCCACATCTCGCGCTCGATGTCGCATTCGTATAGACCTTCAACGGTTCCTACCCTATTTGGATGTTGGGCAATTAACTATAAGAGCCCTGACTACTTCATGCAAAGTGCTGGTAATACTGCTTGAGGGCAATGCTTCCCGTCGCCGTGTCGGGTGGTATAACGCTCTTCTGCCCCGATGACGGGGAGTTCGCATTCTACAATAGCCCCTACCCCTCCCATCGCCTGATGACTGGTGTCGACATTTACGCAGACGCTCTGAGCGATGGCTCCGCCCAGTCACCCATCTCTGGAGAGATACTGCAGGTTAGGCGTGTGAAGGCGCCGTCGGGTAAAGGCTTCAAGTCCCCAGACTACGACACAGTGACGATAATAGGCACACAGACGCCAGATATTGTGGTAAAGATCCTTCACGTTGATACCGCCCTTGCTGTTGGTGAAACTGTATGCACAGGGGATGTCTTAGGCCCGATGATCCGCTCCGGTTACTTTGGGTACCACACCCCACTACACGCCCATGTCGAAGTGCGTCTCGCGACTGACCCTGTAAGAGTCAGGGGAGGCTACCCGATGGAAAGCCTACTCGAACTTGATAAACTAGAGCCTACCATGGAATTAGCTGGAAAAGTAGCGAATGCGCGTAGAGGGTACGCGCAGATAAAGTTCAAGGGCGAAGTCCTCAGGATCGTCGCGGACATTGGAGGCAGCCCCGGGATACTCGACGGTGGAATACCCATATATGGGTGGTTCGGAGCCCACGTTAACACCCCAAAGATGGGCTCCCCCATAAAACTCCTTAGAAAACAGATCGGGTTCGTGACATATACCAGCCCACGATCCTGCATCGCCGAATGCACCGCCTTCGACTCAAGGATAGGCGCGACACCAGTCGACCTCTTCTTCGTGCTCAGCCCAAAGAATGGGACGATATTAATGGCGACTTCAAAGAGGCGTGGCGAACTCGACCTGCACGAGGGCGAAGAGATCGAGGTCACCGTTTCCTAGCCGGTTCCTCAGATAAATATAAGGGGGAGGACGCGACCTACACAGACGAATCCAGATGTCTGACCTCAGTCAGCTTCCCCCGAATGTACAGGAGCGAATAGGCCGCCTCCAGCAGCTACAGAATACCATGCAGCAATTACTCGCCCAGAAGCAGAGGCTCGAGGCCGAGAAGGCAGAGACAGAGAGGGCGCTTGCCACACTAGGGGAGACGCCTGAAGGCGCAAAAGTATACAAGTCCGTCGGCGCAGTCCTCGTCGAGAAGGATAAAGCATCCGTCATTAAGGAACTCACCGATCGCAAGGATTTCCTCGAGATGAGATCTAAGGTCCTCGAGAAACAGGAGGATAAAACGAAGGAGAAGCTCCAAGGACTGCAGGAAACTCTTCAGAAGGAGCTCGGGCTACCCCAACAGCAAGGCTAGCTCTTCGTAAACATCTTACCGATGCCGGACTGCCTCTGTTCGGCTATTTTCTTCAATGCCTCATCCGACCCTCTGAGGGGCGACGGGTCAACGCCGAGCTTGAAGAACCTGTTCATAACGTCGACGGCGTCAGCTGAGCCTGAATAATCAATGCTCGTCAGCTTGTTCGTAGGGATGAATAAGCTGGCGTATGGGTAGCCCTTCTCAGCGCATTCCTCTAGGATACATGAGTTAATGCCCGACAAGGCGCCCTCTTTCAGGGAGAGGAAACCAAGGTTCGAGATGTCGATCAATGAGCTGTATGTGTACGCCTTGACCCCAACCGGCGCGTTGGCGAAAGGCAGCCCGTCGACCGAGTACATCTCCTGAACTCCCTTCCCTTTTAACCAGGTCGTCAGCGCCTCAGCGATCGGCCAGCACCCTTCTGCAGGAATGAGGCTCTCAGTGATCACGAAGATGATCCTCTCCGACTCGTCGAGGTGTATCCTGAATGACTGCATCGGTGCGCCATTCGTTATCAGCGTCATCGGGGGTATGTAGCTCGATTTCACCCATGCTATCTTTTTGTACGACTTCGACCTCGCGGCGAACATAGTTGACGTATTACCGATAAAGCCGGCGCCTGCTAATCCGAAGACCGCTTTGTAACTCCCCTTCTCTAAGGGTCTGAGTTCCTTTATCTCAACTGCCTGGGTTGACATGGTGGCTTAGATGGCTATGCGTGCTTAAATTGTATCGGTTATGATTGTGTGTGCGGGTTTTGTACTCCTTTAATACCCGGAGGTTGCCTTGAAAAAGTGATAGCGCGTGTCTACTGACACATCAGTGTTACGGGAAATATTTCATGGACGACTGTCTATAGTCTGCCACCACAACGCCGACCCAGACGCAATGGGGGCCGCCTACGGAATACAGCGCCTCATCGGTTTTCTCGACTCAGATGCATCCACCGAAATACTCTACCCCGACACCGCGAGTAGGCTATCTGAGAAAATGATCGAGCGCTTCTCGATAGATGCCTCAAAGACTTCGCAACTAGTAGGCGCAGAAACAGTCGTAGTTGTTGACACAGGTAGCCTAATACAACTTAAAACACTCATCCCCCTAGTTAAGGAGGCGAAGACCCGCGTCTTCATTGACCATCACGGCAGAAACCATGAGATAGAACGGCTCGCCACTTTCTATGTCTCGGACGAGGATGCCGTGGCCACATGCGAGCTTGTGTTCAATATCTGGGTGAGCCTCGGGTTGGAACCACCCGCTGACGTCGCCGAGGCTTTACTTGTCGGCATAGTCTTCGATTCGAAGCACCTCGGAATCGGCACGCCTCGCATGTTCAGAGTCGTCGCTCGACTCATTGAACTAGGCGCGTCACTGAACAACGCACGCGATATGCTGCAGGCCACAATGGATCAGTCGGAGAGGATAGCGCGTCTCAAGTCCGCACAGAGGGTGAAGGTCTACCGCGTTGATAAGTGGCTTGTCGCTACAGCCAACCTCGGCTCATTCCAGGCATCTGCCGCTAGAGGCATTATGAATCTCGGAGCTGACATTGCGATAATTGCCGGCAACGACAAGAAAATTTTAAAGACGAGCATCAGGTCTAGCGATGATTTCTACAAGAAGACCGAGATCCACGTTGGCGATGACATCTCGAAGCCACTCGCTGAGCTATTTGCCGGTGAGGGAGGGGGTCACCCGACTGCAGCGGGTGTGAACGGCGTAGGCGACGCTGACGAGTTCCTCGTGAGAGCAGTAGACTATCTGTCCGAAAAGATCGGGAGGCCTGCCCAGGTATTATAGATGAAACTATTATATTTTAGGGGCCGGATATGAGAGAAATGCTCGGAGGGCTACCTTGGGCACGATAGATGTTCGCGGTCTCACGTACACTTACCCTAACGTCAATGAACCGGCCCTCCGTGATATTAACTTAAAGATCGATTCCGGTGAGTTCGTCCTCCTCACCGGACCAAGTGGCTGTGGGAAGACGACCTTCTGCCGCTGCCTAAACGGTTTGATCCCCCACTTTTACAACGGCGAGATGAAGGGAGAGATAACCGTCGATGGGCTCCACACGGGATCTCAGCCGACGTATGAGTTGGCGAAGCGCGTCGGCCTCATCTTCCAGAACCCCGACAACCAGATCTTCTCGCTGACGGTTGAGAAGGACGTAGCCTTTGGCTTAGAGAACCTCGGGATCGGTCGGGACAAGATGCGGGAGGAGATCGAGTGGGCGATGGACCGTGTAGAGATCATGCCGCTACGCGAGAGAGGTACACACGAACTCTCCGGGGGGCAGAAGCAACGTCTCACCATCGCCTCGGTCCTCGCTATGCATCCCGGCATAATCGTGATGGACGAGCCCACCGCTTATCTCGACCCTGTGGGCGCCGAGAGGATATTCAACATTCTCCGCACCCTCAACAATGAGCAGGGCATTACAATCATCCTCATCGAGCACAGGATGGACCTTGCCGTAAAGTACTGTAACCGCATCGTGGTCTTCAACAAAGGTCAGGTTGTGAACGACGGTTCCCCGAGAAAGATTTTCACTTCTGACGAGACGCGGCTTATCGGCGTCGGTATACCCCGCATGGTAGAATTGGGAAGGAAGCTCCGCCAGAACGGAGTAGGAATCGACATACCTCTCGACTCAGACGAGGCATTTAGGAGCCTAGCGCCGCAGCTTGCCGAGGGGAAGGCGCAAGCAAAACTTATTCCCATGGATCTGAGCGACGTCGTGGGCGAGTACAGTCATTCATCAATAATCACGCTCCGGGGCATCACCTATACCTATTATACGGGAGTCGAAGCGCTCAGGGGTGTAGATCTCAACATAAACAGTGGGGAATACGTCGCCATAATGGGCGAGAACGGCGCCGGGAAGACGACGATGGTCAAGCACTTCAATGGTCTCCTCAGGCCGAAGATGGGACAGGTCATTGTCGACGGCGAGGACATCGCTAAGAAGAGCGTCGCCGCTATGGCGAGGAAGGTCGGACTAGTCTTCCAGAACCCCGACGACCAGCTCTTCGCCGAGGACGTTGAGGAGGAAATTAGCTTCGCCCTAAGGAACTTCGGTTACGCCGAAAAGATCATCGATGAGAGGGTGAACTGGGCACTCAACCTCCTCGACATAGAGAGGTACAAGAAGTCGAGCCCTTTCATACTAAGTGGGGGGGAGAGGAAGCGCGTCGCCCTAGCATCGGTCCTCGCTTGGGACCCCGACGTCCTCATACTCGACGAGCCAACAGTGGGGCAGGACTACGGGCAGAAGGAGCGCCTCAAGCACTTCCTCCTTCAACTCAGGACACAAGGCAAAACCGTCGTGATAGTCACCCACGACGTCGAGTTCGTTGCAGAGAGCCAGCCACGTATAGTTCTCATGGCTCAGGGCAAAATAGTCGCCGACGGCTCCGCAAAGAAGATAATGACTGACGCGAAGAAACTTAAGGCGTGTTCAGTCGCGCCACCCGAAGTAACGAAGTTGTTCTCGAAGCTGTCCAACTACGGGTTCCCAGAGGACGTGCTGGGCGTCGATGAGGCGCTAGACCTCATAACCCGCAGGATGAAGAGGGGCACCACATGAGTCTGCTCGAGGGCTTACGATTCACGAAGGGAGACTCCCCCTTACATAGGATGGACCCGAGGGTGAAGTTCCTGATGACGATGGTGATCTTCACACTGGCGGTGCTATTTCTTGACCTGATCCCCCTCGCCATCGTCTTCATCCTACAGATACCCCTCGTCATATACGGCAAGATTCAGCGGGAGTGGCTCAAGTCGTTGAAAGGCGGTGCGTTCCTAGCCCTGATAATCTTTGCCACGAACCTCCTCAGTTTCTACTTCTTCCAGGGCATGACGCTCAAGAGTGACGTGGTCGAGTACAGCCTTAGCCTGACACTACGGTTCCTCTCGCTTATCACGAGCTTCAGCCTCTTCTTCTTAACAACGTCACCCGACAGTTTGAGCCTCGCTCTTGAGAAAACCCGAGTACCCTATGAGTTCAACTTCGCCTTCATCACGGCGATAAGATTCGTGCCTGTGCTAGCCGACGAGGCGCAGACAATCATGGATGCGCAGAGATCAAGGGGACTTGAGCTCGATAAGGGTGGTTTCTTATCGAGGATCAGGAAGTACATACCGATTCTTCTACCCCTGATTATCAACTCGATTCGGAGGAGTCTGGAGCTGGCCGAAGCGATGGAGTCCCGCGCCTTTGGCGCAACAAAGAATCGCACGAACCTGTACGAGTTGAAGATGACTAGATCGGACTATCTGGCGCTCATCATTGTTATCGCCGTCCTCGTCCTCGCGTTATACGCCCGATTCTTCATGCCACCCTTCCCAAAAGTAATGAGCGGAATTATTTTAATCGGTTAATGCTTATAGTCATTTTCAAAATGTTTAAATAATTACTGGTTCGAGTAGAGTCGATATCAGCGGGTATCAATAATTACTGTAAGGAAGTTCAATATGGAGCCCAGAAGGATACAGAAAGTCGGCTACTCGACGCTCTCGGTCAGCATACCCATGAACTGGGCAAAGAAGATGAACGTAAAGAAGGGTGACATCGTTTTCCTCAGCGAGGAGAACGACGGCGCTCTGCGTATTGCCCCGGAGCCCAGTAAGGCGGAGGACACGAACGTCTATGTTGTTAACGTAGACGAGTGCGACAATACCACTATTCTCGCCAGGGTAATCGTAGGCAACTACGTCCTCGGTAGGAATATGATCAGGGTAGAGTCTAACCGCCGCCTCATGAGGGAGCAGATAGAGAGCATCCGTGCAGTCACCCAACGTCTCCTAGGCATAGGCATCATTGAAGAGAGTGACAAGCACCTCCTCTTACAATGCAGCATCGACCCCAAGAACTTCCCTCTCGAAACAGTCGTCAAGCGCCTCTATGTAATCACAAGCATCATGTTCAAGGAGGCAATAGACAGCCTCATCGATAAGGACCAGGAGCTCGCGAAGGATGCAATCACCCGTGAATACGAGGCCGATACCATCTACTGGCTACTGTCCCGCCTACTCGCCTCGGCGCAACAGAGTCGCGTTGTCTCGGAGGCTATAGGTATCACAGATCCCATGGAGATCGCCGAGTACAACCTCATAGCCTGGTACCTTGAGATGATAGGGGATAGGCTCAACTCGGTTTGCAACAACATCCTCAAGCTTGAGGATCATAAGAAGGACTCGGACAACGAGTTAATAGAGAGGTTAGGACAGATGGCGCTCGTGAGCTTCACGATGTTCGACAAGGCGATGAAGAGTATAGTCGACAAGGACATCAAGGTCGCAAGCGACGCCGTCGATCTCTACGAGGCAGTACAGATCGAGGAGGAGAAACTTCTTAATGAGTTCCACTCGACCAACTCCCAATTGACGTCCCGCTTCAACATGATCGCGTGGGAGTTCAAAATAGTCGCCGAGCATAGTGCTGCGATCGCGGAGATATCGATCGACAACATTCTACGTGGGAAGAATGCTATCTGCCACATCGAAGACGTCGCGGCGTACGAAGAATAAGCGCCCACCACATTTTTTAAAAGAATATAATCAAGTTGAACGGTTCTTCTGACGAGAATATAACACTTTTCTCAACATACAACTTATAGTATATACTGGATACCGTAGTCATTTGTACAGTAAACGATGCATTAAACTGGCAATCTCCATTGATTAGAAATACTTCTTTGCGAAATGGAGTTCAATGAGCGCTCCTTTTGGCTCTTATCGATTATATATCCCATGTATTGATTGGCGCATTACCATTTTTTATTCATTCCCCAGCTCGAGTGTTGTTTAATCATTATTTGACCCATCCGATAAATAGGTTTAAAAGAGCCTATTTTTAGTCTATAGACAATTCGTTAAAAGGGATTTGACGATCCATGGTACGCTACAAGCAGACCGGCGACATCCTGAGTCTCATGCTCGACAAGGAGCATATCAGAAATATTGGTATTATCGCGCACATTGACCACGGCAAGACGACGATGAGTGACAGCCTCCTTGCGGCGGCTGGCCTCATGTCGCCCGACCGTGCGGGTGAGGCACGCGCCCTAGACTATCTAGAGGAAGAGCAGGCGAGGGGTATTACAATCAAGACTGCGAACATCAGCCTACTCTATGAAGACGAGAAAGGCCAACCTTATGTCATCAACCTGATCGATACTCCCGGTCACGTCGACTTCAGTGGTAAGGTTACGCGTGCCATGAGGGCGCTCGACGGCTGCATACTTCTTGTAGACGCCGTCGAAGAGTTCCAGATCATGACTGAGGTACGCCTCAGGCTCGCCCTCGACGAGGCCGTCAGGCCGGTCCTATACATCAACAAGTTCGACAGACTCATCAAGGAACTCAAGATGGACGCCGAGATGGCGCAGGCTAAAATCCTACGCATCATCGGTCAGTTCAACACTATCGTCCAGACGTTCGCGTCCGACGAGTTGAAAAACGAGTGGACAGTCAACGCTGGCCTAGGTC
>JBFYNQ010000043.1:0-23784 GCA_041304265.1 Candidatus Bathyarchaeota archaeon
CCTGCCCCGGCTACCGAGGAGCTCCTCGGCCTGGGTTCTACTTCTGCTCAATGCCCTTGAGCACCGCGCGTTCTAGATCCTCGGCGGTGACCTTACCGAGGGGTATGAGCTGTGTGCGACCCAGGCTGCCCGAGTCGACCTTGGAGGAGATTATCCCCGTGTTCTTAAGGCTCTCCAGGTACTTCCAGAACTGTGTATGGGCGCGTGGGTTCTCTCCACGCTCCTCACAGGCTATCTTGTAGAGCTGCTCGACATCCCCAGTGGTGGCGTGGGGGGATGTGCTCGTGCGGAAGAACCGCGCCACGGCGAGGAGTGTGAGTCTCTCATGGAGGCTGAGGTGGTTGAGTCCCTCCTTCTTGACGGGGGAGAGTATGCCGGGGCTGACCTGGCGGACGTGCTCTGGCTTCACCTGCGTGGCGCCTTCCATCTCAGCCCTCTTACCCGCCCCCCAGAGTAGGTCTATGGCGCACCGCGCATCGCCGTTCTCCGAGGAAGCGAGCTCCGCGATGAAGTCGACGACCTCGAGGGGCACAGCGCTTTTCCTGAAGGCGGCCTCCGCCCTCGCGGAGACGATGTCGCCGAGCTGCGGCACCGAGTACTCGGGCATCTCGATGAGGTTCCTCTGGAGGCTGCTGATGGTGCTCTTGTCTAGCTTGTCGAAGACCGAGCGGTCCTTCGTGATTAGTATGAGGCTGAGGCGCCTGGGAGCGTCGGGCTGGGACTCGTGGACGCGCGTGAGTTGGTAGAGGGCATCGCTGCCCTCGGTGTCTATTAGGGCGTCGATCTCGTCGAGGCAGAGGAGGAGTTGCCCGTTGTCCTCGCCTAGGAGCTGCATGAGTGTCTCCATGAGTTCATTGGGGGCGTATCCCCGCTCGGGGAACTCGGGGCGCAGAGTCTTTACAACCCTGCGAAGGACCATGAAGAGGCTTCCGCGTAGCTCCCTGCAATTGACGTGTATGTACTCGACCCTGAGCCGCTTTTTCTTCGCCTCGTCTCTGAGACTCTTGCCGAAGACTCTGGCGAGGGCCGTCTTCCCGGAGCCGACGCCGCCGACGATTATGGCCCTCTGACTCATCTCATAGGGGGCGGAGAGCATGAAGTCGTAGGTGAGTCGCAGGACGCGTAGCTGAGCCTCCCTGTGTATGAGGCTGGGTGGGATGTAGTTGATGTCGAGCACGCCCTCGTCAATGATGAGTCTCTGATCCGCCAAGGATGTTATCCCCTGTCTCGCCTCTCCCGGTTGCAGATTTATGCTTTACGTAAGTTCCAGTGGATCAACTGTGGAGAGGTGAGTGAAAGTGTCCCTCCTTGAAACCTTTAAACAGCCATCCAGCAATAGAAAGGCGACCTAGAGATGGCTCCGAACAGAGTGTTGAGGACGGGTAAGGTATCTCATGACATACTCAGGAGATGCGTGCTCCCCCGCCTTGGCATTCACTCTGACAGGGTCATAAGGGGTGCCGCCATAGGCGAGGATGCGTCCATAATCGACATGGGGAGCAAGGTCCTCGTCGCCAAGGCGAATCCGATCACCGGCGCCGACGTGAACATAGGGAAACTCGTCGTCCACATCAACGCTAACGACGTCGCCGCCCGAGGTGCAAAGCCGCTGTGGTTCATGAGTACGGTCCTGCTCCCAGAAGGGGCGACGGAGTCGCGCCTTGAGATAATAATGGACGAAATGGATCGCGCATGTAAGGAACTGGGAATCCAGCTCATAGGCGGCCATACAGAGTGCGTCGCAGGGCTGGACAAACCGATAGTTGCGGGCTTCATGATGGGGGAGGCACCGAAGAATAGGTACGTTACGACCAGCGGGGCGAAGCCGGGGGATAAGATCATACTAACGAAAACCGTCGGCCTCGAGGGGACGAGCATCCTCGCCTCCGACCTAGAATCGAAACTTGGCAAGAAGATCGACATGAGGACACTGCAGAGGGCGAGGAAGATGGTCGAGGTCGTGAGCGTCGTCCCGGAGGCCCTCAAGGCGGTCGAGGTGGGCGGCGTCCACTCTATGCACACACCCACCGAAGGTGGCATCCTCAACGGCCTCTTTGAGATGGCACACGCTGCTGGCGTCGGCTTAGCCGTCGAGGAGAGCCTAATACCAATTGCCCCCGAGACGGCGATCATCGCAGAGACACTGGAAGTCGACCCCCTCAAGCTGCTTAGCTCAGGCGCGTTGCTACTTGCGGTCGATGAGGCGAAGGCGGAGAAGGTTCTCGAAGCCCTTCAGAGCATCAATGTGCAAAGTTCCGTAATAGGCGAGGTTAGGGAACGGAGTGAAGGCAGGATGATCACCCGCTCCGACGGTTCACAGAAGACTATAGACCCAGTCAGGCAAGACGAACTATTCCGCGTCCTCGGCGAGGCCTAGGGCTTCTCACAGGTCACTCCCATGACAACAGGGTGGTATTCTGTCTCCTTGAACCCTGCCGCCCTCAGACGTCTCTGCACGCCATTCTGAAGGTCGACGCCCCTGTACCTTGACCTCGGCTCCCCGGTGTAGTGGAATAGCCTGCCCCCTGAAACCATCACTTTGAAGAGTTTTGTATAAAACTCCTCGCTGTAAAGGTTACCTGCATGGGTTAGCCTCGGGGGATCATGGATAACCCAATCGAAGAACCCGAGGGGGAGGGAGTTGACAGCGTAGAAGCTGTCTCCGAGGATGAGAGATACATCGCCCTCGAATAGTCGCTTCGACCAGGGATTCATCTGTGTGACCATGATTACCGGGGGCTGCCGCTCTATTGAGATAACGACCTCAGCCCCCCTATCGACGGCACCTATGGCTGTGTAGCCGAGCCCCATGCAGGTGTCGAGAACCTTCCCACCGCTTAAGCCGAGGATATTTAGCTTTTCCCTTGTATCAGCATCGGGGGTAGTATCCTTCGTTCTATGCATACGCACGCCGTCAATTTCGAGCGTCGGCGCCCCGCCCGTCGGCACAAGCTTGAAAAATCCACCATCAGCAATGGCGACTTGGAATAGTGAATCTCCCTCGGGGAAAAAGACGGCGTTCTCTCTCTCAGCAACATCTCCCAGATCAATGCGGGAGACGTGATGACCCATAATTTCGTAGTGATCGCCATTGCACGAAACGGTTGAGATACTGAGCCCGAGATCTAGTGAAACCTCGGTATCCCCACTGAGTATCCGACACGCCACATCAGGTGTCAACATCGGGGGAAGCGATCTCAAGCCACAACAGCATTGTCAGGCTAGGATTATATACCCAGCGCCAGCTAGCCTCATCCCTTTCATTATTTGGATGAGCCCAATGGAATTAAATCCGCTTGTTTCAATACATTTCCTTGACAGGCGGTGAGTCTAAGCATATAGCATAAACCTACAGAGGACTCGACACTGCTTACCAGCAGAGTGTGGCCCGAAAAAGTGCGAAATCTACAGTCTACTTGAAGAGATTCCGAGGGTACTTTGCCTTCGAGCCGAGCCACTCCTCGATCCTCAGAAGTTGGTTGTACTTCGCCGTCCTCTCGCTGCGAGCTGGGGCACCGCTCTTTATCTGCCCGCTTTCGATTCCGACGGAGAGATCCGCGACCCAGGGGTCCTCAGTATCTCCGCTCCTGTGTGAAGCCATGACTCCGTAGCCGTTCTTTTTCGCCAGCGTCGCAGCTTCGAGTGCCTCGGTGAGTGTACCGATCTGGTTTACCTTCCAGAGGAGAGCGTTGCATGCGCCCATCTCGATGCCCTTAGCCAGCTTCTTCGGATTGGTGACGAAGAGGTCATCACCTACGATCTGGCGCGGGATCGCCTTAGTGATCTCAGCAAAGCCTTCGAAGTCCTCCTCCTCGAGGGGATCCTCGATGCTGACAACTGGATAGGCCTTCACTAGTCCTTTGTATAACTCGATGAGTTCGCTGCAGCTGTACCGCTTCCCCGAGACAGTGTAGTATCCGTCCTTGTAGAATGTGCTGGAGGCTACGTCGAGGCCAATCATCACCTTCCCGTCGTATCCAGCCTCCTTTATCGCTTTCCAAAGCACGTCCAGCGCCTCCTCGGGGGTCTTGATTGGTGGCGCGAAGCCTCCCTCGTCTCCGACGTTTATCGAGTTCTTCCCATAGGTCTTGAGTAGCTGCCCCTTGAGAGTCTGGTAGACTTCGGCACCCATCCTGAGCGCCTCGCGGAAGCTCGTGGCGCCAGTCGGGGCGATCATGAACTCTTGAAAGTCTAGTTGATTCCCGGCGTGCTTGCCGCCGTTGATAACGTTGAAGAATGGTATGGGGAGCAGCGTCGCGTTCCTGTTGATGTACTCGTAGAGCCTGAGGCTTTCGGACGCCGCCGCGGCGCGGGCACATGCAAGGCTGATGCCAAGCATCGTGTTTCCGCCGAGGCTTGACTTGTTCTTAGTTCCGTCGAGGGTGATCATTGCGTAGTCGATCTCTTTCTGGCGCCTTACGTCGACACCCTTGAGCTTGGGCTGGATCGTCTTGGTTGCCGCCTCGACGGCCTTCTGTACGCCTTTTCCGCCATATCTCTTGCCACCGTCGCGTATCTCGACTGCTTCGTAGATGCCCGTCGATGCGCCGCTAGGAACGGCAGCCGAACCGGTTACGCCGCCCTCAGTTGTTACATCGACTTCGATTGTCGGATTACCTCTACTGTCCAGGATCTCCCGGGCTTTGATATCAGCGATCGAGTAACGCAATGGACTCTACCCCTAACTAGGTTCCTTCGACAATGTGTGTAAAAATGTGCCGATCGTTGGCTAGACGCGTGCCTCGTTTATGTATGTTACGAGGTCTGCGGCTTCGAACGGCCAGCCAGTCAACTTAACTACGCCATTTATTGCGATAGCTGGGACAGCCATGAGGTTAAGGGCCATCCCACGCGCTATTCCCTGCTCAGTCCAGGTGTCGACGTAAATTACCTCGATGTCTTTCAGTCCATCCATGACCTTCTTGATAAGGGCCTCTGCTGCGGGGCAGTAGGGGCAGACCGGGTTGTGGAAGTATTCAATCTTGATCATGATGCAGGCTTCCGATTGAGGTAATTCATCGCAGTTAGCGCAGCTTTCGCGCCGTCCCCGGCGGCGGTTACCACCTGCCAGCCTGTGCAGCTGCAGTCGCCAGCCGCGAAGACGCCGGGGATGTTGGTCTGTTGGCTCTTGTCAACTATGATGCATCCGCCCTCGTCTGCGTCGATCCCAGCCTCGACTAGTATGTTGGAGGTTGGAACGTGCTCGAGTAGGATGAAAACGCCGTCGACGTTGATGCTGTCGACGCCACTACCGGTGAGTTTGGCGCTTGTCACGAACTCGCCCCCGGTTATTTCGGTGATGTCTTTACCCTCTATAACCTCGACCTTTTGGTTATCTCTGAGAGCGGCAAGCTCCGGGTAGTTGTCGCTGTACCCCTTCTTGCCAGGTATTGCGTAAACCTTGGAGGCGGTCTCGGTAAGGTGGAGGGCGTCGATGATGGCTTCGTGACCCCCACCGATGACTGCAACGACTTTATTTCTGAAGAATGGGCCATCGCAGATGGCGCAATAGCTGACGCCTCTGCCTTTGAATTCCATCTCCCCTGGGACGGAGAGCTGCTTCCGCTGTATCCCGGTGGCGAGGACGACGGTCTTGCCCTGATGGTAGCCGCTTCGCGTCGACACTATCTTGTAGTCGCCGGCGTCGGAGAGCCCGATGACGGTCTCGAGTCGTATCTCGGCGCCGAATCTCATCGCCTGTTCCTCGAACAGCTTCATTAGCTCCGGTCCGGTGAGACCCTGTGGGAAGCCGGGGTAGTTTTCCACCCTATGCGCCTCAAGTGCCCTTCCGCCGACCTTCCCACTGTGGAGTAATAAAGTGCTGTGCCCGTGACGAGCTGTGTAGATGCCCGCGGTCAAACCGGCAGGCCCGGCTCCCACGATGATGACGTCCCAGACCTTCTCCATCTAGACGTGCCTCAAGAAAGAACGAGGACGTGGAAGAAAAAGAATGTGATTAATATCTAGTCCTCGTGGTAGCCCTTTACCTTCTCGGCTAGCTCGGCGAGGCGATCCTGTACGAGACGGTTGATGGTCCCTTCGGGGTACTTACCATTCTTTCCCAGCGTACCGGCGGGGACGCCGGTCAGAACCTCGATACCTTCGTCGATCGTTGAGACGGGGTAGATGTGGAATTTACCATCTCTTATCGCGTCGACGATCTCCTGCTTGAGCATGAGGTGCTTGACGTTGCTCGCAGGTATCACGGCGCCATGATGACCGTTGAGCCCCCTCGCCTTGCAGAGTTGGTAAAAGCCCTCAAGCTTCTCGTTTACTCCACCGATGGCCTGGACCTCTCCCATCTGATTGACCGAGCCCGTGACGGCGAAGTACTGGCGTATTGGCTTACCACTTAGAGCACTGAGAAGGGCATATAGCTCTGTGCTCGAAGCGGAGTCGCCCTCGACGCCACTGTAGCTCTGCTCAAAGACTAGGCGCGCTGTGAGACTTAGTGGGGCGTCCTTCGCGTAACGGTCATTTAGGAACCCACTCAGTATCTGGACCCCCTTTGTATGTATTGGGCCGCCCATCTGCGCCTCACGCTCTATGTCGATGATGCCCTTCTTGCCGACGCCGACGCTGACGGTTATTCTGCTCGGCTTGCCGAAGGCGAAGTCTCCGAGGGCGAGGACGCTGAGCCCGTTGATCTGGCCCACCTTTTCACCGTCTGTATCGACGAGGATCGTGCCCTCCTCGATCATCTTTTCCATCTTCTGCTCGATCAGGTTGCCTCTGTAGACTTTCTCTTCTAGCGCCCTCTCGACGTGCTTCCCGGTAACATACTTCGAGCCGTCCTCCTCGGAGTAGTAAGATGCCTCTTTGATGATGTCCGCCACCTGGGCGAACCAGGTCGAGAGCTTCTCCTGATCGTTAGCGAGGCGTGAGCTGTACTCGATAACTGCAGCTATCCCCGAGGCGTCGAGGTGCTTGATCTTCTCCTTAGAGCATAAGGTGCAAATGAAGGAAGTGTACATTTTCACATTCTCTTCGTTCCGCTCCATGGATGTGTCAAAGTCGGCCTTTACCTTGAATATCTCCCTGAAATCGCGATCGTACTGGTAAAGTGCATAATAGAGATCAGGGCTGCCGATTAGGATCACCTTTGCGTCGAAAGGCACTGGCTCAGGTGTCAGGGTTTTCGTGGCGACATATCCTAAACGCTGGGCGATGTCCTCGACTGTCAACTTCCTACTGGTGATGGTCTTCTTGAGGCTATCCCAGGCTATCGCGTCCATGAGCAGGTCCTCGACGGGGATGACAAGGAAGCCGCCGTTCGCCTTGTGCGCGGAGCCGGCGCGTATCATTGTATAGTCTGTGAGTAGCGCGCCAAAGCGTGCCTCTTTCTGGACGATACCAAAGAGGTGGGGCTGGGTCGGGCTCATTTCCGTGATGACTGGAGCGCCTTTGAGTTCGGAGTTGTCGACGAGAAGGTTGACCTTGTAAGCATTTGTAGGGTCGGCTGAAACGCTCGGCATGAGGAAGGGTAGCTGCTGTTGTTGGGGTTGACCCGCCGTCAGTATTGTCGTCAGGTTATTGAGTATGTCCTCCTTGACGCTGCCGAGGAACTCCTTGACCTCATCGATGTCGCCAAATTTTTCAAGAAGAACCTCGAGGAGGTGATCCATCGCATAGGTCGCGACCTCCTTGTTGAACTTCTCGATGGCTTCCTCCGCGTTCTTGTCGAGGTCGCGGAACTGGCGGAAGGCACTCCTGAAGTCGTCCTGGAGAGTTTCGCGTCGGGTTCTTATCTGCTCCCTGATCTTGGGGGGTAGGGCTGTGAACTGCTCGTCGGCGATGGGCTGCCCATTTATGACAGGTATGATAGTGATCCCAACTGGGCTCCTCTGGAGGACGAAGCCAGCCTCGTTCGCCTTTTGGTTAATTTCCTGCCAGAGCTTCGCCTTATCCTCGTCGAACTTTTTCACGTTACTCGTCCGCTTCTGGGCGTAGTCTTCGCTCTCGAATGCTTTCTGCAGCTCCTTCTTCACCTCCTCGGTGAACTTTTCCATGTCGTTGTGGAAGCTTTTTCCCTTCCCTGCTGGGAGCTTTAAGACGTTCGGCTGGTTGGGATCTTTGAAGTTGTTGACGTAGCACCAGTCGGGGGGGATAGGCATCTCTTTTGCCTTCTCCTGCAGGAAGCCGACAACTGTGGTCTTCCTTCCCGTGCCGGATTGGCCGGAGACGTAGATGTTGAAGCCACCGTCCCTCATCTTCAAGCCGAACTGGAGAGCCTTCACTGCCCTGTCCTGCCCGATGATTTGGTGGAGTGGCTCAAGCTCTTCCGTCGTTGAGCAGTCCAATGTGCTTACCTTGAGCTTATTCCTCGCCTTGTTGTGTGTTAGCTCTGGGATCATTCCGTGTTCTCCTTTAATCGTATGTGAATCTGGAATCAGGCTATATAAATAAAAAGATTGAGAGTTATGTCATCTTGGCGATAAGCTCCTTGAACGTGAGCCCCTCGCCGGTCTTGAGCGTGTAGTCGCCGGGGCGCTCGGCGATGTTGAAGCACCAGCCCTTGTACTTGAACTTCCCCGCGATAACAGCGTAGCGTCGGGGGTAAAGCTTGTGCATGTCGAGGAAACCATTGAGTTTGGCGATCTGGTCCGCCTTGTAGTAACTGTACTTCAGCTGGCTCTTTACCTCGAAGGCGACGACGGTTTTGTCTTTGACGGCGAAGACGTCTGGGAGGGGCTCTGTGCTAGGCGCGCTGACGGGGACCCTGACCGCGTCGAAGCCGACTTCGCGCATCATAGCCACGAGCTCGCGCTCCGCATCGTAGCCCCGCTTCTTCATCGCGCGCACCTGCTTGCCCGTCAGCATCCGCGTAAACCGCTCGCGCCTCTTCTTTGGGTTGGCGATGTCGCGGAGGGACACGACTAATCCTCTTCTTCCTTCTCCTCGGGGAGGGGTAGCTGCCCGCTCTCGAGGGGCTCGAGTGCGAGCTTCATGAGGTCGCGGAGCCAGGCGCTGAAGGTGGTCGCGTTTGGGTATTTTTGGTACATTCGCTTGTGGGGGACCTTGGCGACGAGGCGGAGCTCGACCATCTTGTTGACGTAGAACTTGGCGCTGCTCCTGCTTATGTCGCAGACGCGTGCGAGGTCGCCGCTCGTGAATACTGATTCGAGATTCTTGTAGCCGAGGACGACCTTTGGAGGGAGGGGCAGGGCGGCTTCGAGTATTTCGACGAGTGACTCTTCCTTCGACATCGTGTGTCCTCTGGTTAAGGGTTGAATTGTCTCAGGTGCAATATAAGGCGCGTTGGTGCGTGGAAACACGGCGGCATTCGACGCGCCTCGTTCGAGCCGTTCAGGTTAATACCTCGTCGGAAAAACATTATTTTTAATACATTTTTCGACCATTTATAGGTTATTTATAGGCGTTTTTATTATACATTTATTATCGAGAAAGAGGCTGTTTTCTCGCCAATTTTTGGTAACGGAGTTGTTTTTAGTTTATTTGGATGTGTTCCGTTCTCTCTTTTGTTAATAGTTGTGTATTTTGGCTTTGTTTTGGAGTATGTTCTTTGACGAGTTTAATTCATCGGCGAGGTGTCGGAGGGCGCGCGCGTATTTCATCACTGCCTTGATTTTCTTGCGGTGGGCTTGGTCGTAACAGTGGATTATGCACCTATTGCATGTCGGCTTTCCTTCGTCATAGGGGCAGTAGTCAAGTCTGGCCGTTGAGTATTCGAGAATCTCTCGGCATTCGGCACAGAGCACTTGTCCCGAGTGCTTGTCGGTGCAGTATATAGTGATCATGTTCTCGACCGTGGCTCGTTCACGATCAAACCTCGCCGCCCTGCTCCCGGGTTTCATAGGAAATAAGTGTAATCGCAACTGATATCCGTAATGAAACGCTTCAGTGAAGCGCGAGAAAAACGGGGCGCATCTTTATAGTATAGTGCAAAGGTGTTTCATTTATGGCAAACAATAATGATAATGGGACGAAGTCAGTAGCGCGGCGGGTCCGTGAGGCGATCCAGATGCGGCCGAGCCTCCTCGACGCCCTCAAGATGGGGATAGTCAACTATAGCGCTCTCGCCAGGATGTTGCAAGAAGAGATTGGGGAAGGTAGCACCGAAGCGGTAAAGGCGGCGGTGATACGCATCGCCGAGGATCTTTCCAAGGAGCGCGGCTTACAGGAGGAGGAGGTCAGGAGCATCCTCAAAGAGTCAAAGGTCCGCCTTCAGGACAAGATCGCCGTTCTAATAAGTCCAATAAAGCTTGACATACCCTGTCTCATCGCTGCATCTCTCACGGATAGCTTCGTTTACATAGTCGACCAGACTACGCTGGGAAAGGAAATGCCGAAGCAAGTACAAGTCATGAGCAACCTCGTGGCGCTCGTCCTCCTAAGCCCCGACCGCGTGGAGACGACCCCTGGATTCGTCGCCTTCATAACACAACTAATGGGCGGTCACGACATAAACATCATTGAGTTCATCAGCTGCTTCACGAACACCATCATCGTGCTCGATACGAAGGACGCCCTGAAGGCTTTTAGCCTGCTCCAGAACTACACCTGAGCGCCTATTTTTCTAGCCAAATTGTCGAATAGGCGGAGCCCGACACTAGGAGAATAATTGTCTACAGCCATTCTCCCAACGGCAAGAACGCCGTCAACGCGAGACCCGAGAGGAATCCGGCGATAGATATGCGCGAGCGAACCCGCAATAGCAGGAATTCATAAAAATAGGTAACTTTAGCAGAGACGAACCCGCGAATAACCTAGTTCATCGCCCATCTACCGAAAATACCCCAGAAAAACGCCCGTAAAAAACGATGGATTAGAAGTCTTAGCCCAGCTGCCTACCACGCTAATTTTCTCGCGTCTTCCCCAAAAACAGTAAAGCTTTTAGTAGGAGGGTGCTAAGACATGCTTGAGAATGGCGGAGATTTGTCCCGTCTGCGGCCTCCCGAAGGACCTTTGTGTCTGTGAGGAGATGAGCAGGGAGCAGCAGCGGATAAGAATTCGGTTAGAAAACCGTAAATGGAGCAAGACCTGGACCATCATCGATGGAATCGACTCAAAGGGTGACCAGCTCAAAAAGATAGCTACCCAGCTAAAGAACAAGTGCGCCTGCGGTGGCACTGCAAAGGACGAGCAAATAATGCTCATGGGTGACCACCGCGACGTAGTCAGGGACGTCCTAATAGATCTGGGTTTCCCACAGGAGAACATCGAGGTCCAGTAACATGCCGACCGGGGGCATTAGAGATACCCTCGGCAAGATCACCCATCGCAAACCACAGCCAGTATTCTGTCCTCGATGTGGCAGCAGTTACATGAAGTACACAACCAATTTTGGGATGTTGCCAGCTAAGTGGCACTGCGGAGCCTGTGACTACGAGGGCGTGCTTGCCGTCGAGCTTGAACCGGACGGCTTGGAGAGCCGGGAAGTCCTTTAAATAGCTACAGACGGAAAGCAGGTTGGTCCAGATGGCAGATCAAACCGACTACTACAAGGCGAAGTACAAGTCGATTGAGGATCTGCCCTCTGTCGGCCCCGCAACGGCTCAAAAGTTCAAAGAGATAGGCTTCAAGACAGTCGAGTCGATCGCTATGGCGACGACTGCTGAGCTGATCGCCGCAGGCATTGGCGAGGAGACGGCGGGGAAGGTCATCGACGCAGCCCGGAAGAGCATCGCTATCACCTTCGTCCGAGGAGACGAACTCGTCGAGATTAGGAAGCAAATAAAGCAGTTAACAACTGGATGCCCAAGCCTCGACCAGCTCCTCAAGGGTGGGCTAGAGACTCAAAGCCTAACTGAGTTCTACGGAGAGTTCGGCACAGGCAAGAGCCAGATATGCCACCAACTCTGCGTAACCGTCCAACTCCCTGAGGAACAGGGCGGGCTCAACGGTGGAGCCCTCTACGTCGACACCGAGAACACGTTCCGCCCCGAGCGAATACAGCAGATAGCGAAGAAGTTCGGCCTCGACCCCGACGCCGCACTCAAGAAGATAATATTCGCTGAGGCCTACACTAGCGACCACCAGATGGTCCTCCTCGACAACGCTGACGAGGTCATCAAGGAGAACAACATACGTCTCATAATCGTCGACAGTCTCACCAGCCACTTCAGGAGCGAGTACCTCGGACGCGAGATGCTTGCCAACCGCCAGCAACTCCTCAATAAGCACATGCACAAACTGATGAGGCTAAGCCGCGCATTCAATACCGTCGCCGTCATCACGAATCAGGTGATGTCCCAGCCAGATGCCTTCTTCACGAAAGGCGTTCAGCCGGTCGGGGGACACATCGTCGGCCACATGAGCCACACCCGCATCTTTCTGCGGAAGGGCAGGGATAATATACGCATAGCCAAACTTACTGTGAGCCCCAGCCTCCCTGAGGGAGAGGTACCAATCAGGATAACAGAGCAAGGGATAGAGAGCGATGAAGAGATCTGACAGACCCCGAGGAATGACGGCAACCGGCAAGACCCGCGAATCCGTCATAGTCTTCTTCGACGCCGTCATCGAGCGTCGCTTCAGTGACGCCGACAAGGCACTCGACGAGGTACGAAGCCGCAAGAACGCCAACCCAGAGTTCCAGGAAGGCTACATTAAGGCGCTGGAGGGTATTCTCACCTCAGCCCGCTCCGGCGATGATAGGGACTTCTTCAACAAGGCCAGTACCACTGAGGAGGGACTCGAGAAGCACAGCAAGGACTTCAGGGAGCTTCTTATGAAGGGGAGGCCGAAGCCGTTCGACACAGGCTTCTTCTCTGCGTGGTCCGACCTAGTACACTACAGAATGGCGGCTAAGAAGTAGTCTAGATGGGTGCTGTCTGGGACACCGTGTATAGGAGCGTCCAGACCATTATCCAGATGAATATGTAGGCACCGGCTCCCACCTTGAGACCGTGTCCTCTCTCCAGCCTGAAGTAGCTCGAAAGGGCGTCGGAGGTGGCGAGGTATAGGAGGGCGCCGAGTAGGAAGACGAGCGTCCCCTCAATAGCGAAGTAGGTCTGAAGGGAGAAGCACAACGACGCGGCGACGAGCGCCAGGCCTGCCTTGATCCAGTAGAGCTTCTCAGAGGGCTTCATCGTGTTCACCCCGTTATGGCTGCTCCGGCATATTTCTACGTATCGTTAGCTAATGTAGTCTGGCTTCTTCTCCGAGATCGGGGGGAGCTCCGCCTCCTCCTCGAAGGCTTCGAGCCTCTTTCTGATTGATGCATCGAGTCGCCTCGCCCTCTTCTCGAGAAGCGTCGTATCGAGCTCAATATTTAGCAAAGCGACCAACTTGATAAGTACGGCACGTGAGGAGAGGTGCTGGGGCACGTTAGCGTACTTTATGTCACCCATCAAACAGACGCCGGGTATCCCCCGCGACTTCGCTATTCCTATTACAACACCGTTGAGCCCGTTCACAACGCCCTCTTCCTGAACAATCTTAACGCCAATCGCCTCGAGTGGTGCCTTCATTGACTCATCCGTGAAGACGCCATAGACCTGGGGCTCATCCGCGTACTCAGTCGGGTACGCCGCCATTGTCCAGATGCGGCGGACACCGAACTCCACTGCTAGGTTTACAACACGTTCAGCGAGTCTGATCGATTCCTCGGGTATAGATGGCTGCGCGTCGCCGACGCAGATTATCAGGTTCCTAGAGGGTGAATAGTAGAACCTGTGCCTGATCGGGGAAAGTTCGCCTTGACCGTTGTTATAGACTAACATATTATGATAGTAGATGACCTCGGCGAACAACTTGGCGTTGAGGCGCCTACGCAGGTAGTCAGCGGATATCTTCGCAATATAGCCCATTCCTGGCCACGCGGCTATCATATCAGGGTGGTCAAGCTCGGGTCTGCTAATGTACTGAATTTCCAAAGGAGTCGCATATCCCAACGGGCGGTTTCTCATTAAACCTTTCGTCGAACGACTGGGCGTTTATATGCTGACTGTTTTTCCTCGGAGGAGTCAAGTGGCATGGAGTGTGCCCGCGTGTTTTCACCGGGAGAGGTAAACGGCTTTTGGTCTCAACGCCACGAGACGATATTTACCCCGATGAGACAAACAGGGATATAATTTTCTACGCCAACCACCCACGTAATGAACAATCGCTGCAACAGAACCATCATATACGATTCGAACCGCTCTAATCGCGTGGCGCGGGGGGCTCCGAAGATCCACCACGATGGACAGCCCTCACGGGTCGTCAATCCTAGTGTAGCCCGGGTTGGCCTAGGCGACGCTTCGGGGCGGGAGTATAGGGGGAGGCGAGGCGATCGGGGCGACCCGACGTGACGCTGAACCGGCCTGCCATATCGGGTTCCTCACCCCGCGCTACCACAACATCCTAGAGGATAATGATGATGCTGATGAGGCAGAGGGTCTGGACGGAGACCGAGGTCTACAAGCTGAGGAGCATGTATCCCAGCGGAGCGAGCTTCCCCGAACTCCTCGAGGAGCTTCCGAGTAGGAGCCCCAACTCGATACGCCTCATGGCTTCTAGGCTGGGCCTCAAGCGCCCCACAGTCATCACGGGGCTTGGCAAGGTGAGTGAGGTGAAGACATCATCATCGGTGGGTGGGGGCGTACTCGCTCGGTGCAGCCAGTGCGGAGGATGGATCGGCGTGTCCGCCGAGAAGGTCAGAGCGGGAAGCGTCGTCGTCTGCGACCATTGTGGTGGCGTCAGCCTCCTCTAGCCATTCACCCGTCATTATGGAGTACACCTTCATACCCTTTTTATACCAATAATCCGTTGTCAACTCGGAGGCATATGGGCTATGAGCCTTGAGTTAGAGCCAAAGATGATGGTACGGGAGGCGATGTCTAGCCCTGTCTTCGCCGTCGAAGAGGGTAGTGACATCACCGAGGTCGCAAAGCTCATGCGCGAGCAGAAGCTCGGCGCAGTCGTGGTAAACAACGCTGAGGGACAGCCCGTCGGCATTGTCACGGAGCGGGACATTGTGCTGCGCGTCGTCGCTGACGGCAAGTCGCCGAAGGGAGTCACCGCTGACGAGGTTATGTCCAGTCCACTTCGCGTCGTTAAGGCGGAGACACCCATAGTCGACGCGATGAGGATGATGGATAAACTCAACATTCGTCGCCTCGGCGTGACGTACAAGGGGCAGCTCGTCGGTATAATCAGTCACAAAGATATCATTAGGATAATCCCCACTATCATGGAGATAATGAGGGAGAACTCCAAGATCAATGGCGCCTCCGAAGGCTTCAGCCCCTCCACGGTTGGCTACTGCGACCGCTGCGAGGCTTACTCGACCAACCTCCGCGGCGTAGACGGCGAGTTCCTCTGCGAGGACTGCCGAGCCGAGGAGAAGGAAGAATAAGCCATCAGCCCATTTCTAGAATTGATGGCGCCCCGCTTCCTACTAGACGGCATGCTAGGTTCACTCGCCAGATGGCTCAGAATCGGGGGATACGACACCGAGTACAGGAAGGACATGAAGGACAGCGATCTTGTCGATGAGGCGCTTCTCTGGAGTCGGATTCTACTGACCCGCGACGAGGTGCTAGTTATTGGAGCGAAGAAGAGAGGCATAGATTCCATATACATCAAATCCGAGAGAGACGAGGAGGCGCTTTCACAGCTATCAACGGAGTTAGGTCTCACGTTCGACCCCACTCAGTCCAGATGCCCGAAATGCAACCACGCCGTCGAAAAGGTAGCAAAAGGATGTATAGAAGGGAGGATCCCCGAGGGCACATACAGGGTCATCGACGAATATTGGGCGTGCCCCCAGTGCGGGAGCGTCTACTGGCGGGGAAGCCACTGGCCAAGGATAGTGGAGACGTTAAGACGCGCTGAGGCTCATCCGGCATCCATTTAAACGCGCTGGACACCGGAACTATGAAAGAAGGAAACCCCATGACCTTCGACCTTACACTCAGCGAAGGAACATACCTCGTCAAGCTGGCGCGCAGGATCATTGAGGCCTACTTCTTGAGGAAGAAGGTGGACATCAGCGACGCGCCTCCGAAGACGCGGGAGGCCTGCGGAGTCTTCGTCACACTAAACACACTAGTCGGGGAGCAAAAGAAGCTCAGGGGGTGTATAGGCTACCCTTACCCCATCAAACCACTCGTTGAAGCCGTTGTCGAAGTTGCCGAGGCGGCAGCATTTGAGGACCCTAGATTTCCCCAATTAAATAAGGGTGAACTCGGTAAAATCGTAGTCGAAGTCAGTGTTCTCACTCCCCCAGAGGTAGTTAAAGTAGAGAAGCCGGAGGGATACCCGATGTGCGTCAGGGTTGGGGAGCACGGACTTATTGTTAAGCGGGGTGGTAGGAGCGGGCTGTTACTCCCGCAGGTTGCAATGGAGTGGGGGTGGGACTCCGAGGAGTTCCTGAGCCAGTGCTGCATTAAGGCGGGGCTCCCGCCAGATTCGTGGCTTCTACCTGGCACAGAGGTCTGCAGCTTCGCCGCAATCATTTTCGCTGAGAAGACACCAGGCGGAGAGGTCGAGAGGGAAGAGATACACGGCTAGGGTAATCACTTGGTTGGCTTCGACGGCGCCCGGATATACTTCAGCCCCTGCGGCATTGGCCTCGGTCACGCGAGCCGTAACATGCCGATAGCGCAGGAGTTGCGTAGGCGTGGCGCCGAGATAATTTTCTCATCATACCTTGAGGGCATCGACTATACGGCGAAGCATGGGTTCAGGGTCCTCCCCGCGCCGCCCATCTCGATGTCGAACGATTCTTCTGGGAGCATCGATCTGAAGATGTCCTCGATCAACCAGGGAGTCAAGGCCCTCCCCACGTTCATGAGGCAGGTGAATGCCGAGATCAAGTATTTGAAGGCGTTCGAGCCGGACGCCGTCGTCTCCGATTCCCGCCTCTCATCCATCTTCGCCGCGAAGATGCTCGGCCTCCCCATCCTGCTCATCCTCAACCAGTTCACACCACTCATTCCGATGAAGAAGGACATGTTCATGCTGTCTAAGGTGGGGGACGGTGTGATAATGACGCTCATCGGCAGGGGCTGGGGCTACGCCGACAAGATTCTTATACCCGACTTTCCAGCTCCCAACACGCTCAGCATAGACTGCCTGCGAATCCCCGGGCCATACCAGAAGAAGGTGGAGCTCGTCGGAGCGATACTGCCGAAGAGGCCGGAGGAGGCGAGAGACAGGTGTGATGTCAGGGCAGAGCTAGATGTTGCCCCTGAGCAGAGGCTCGTCTATGCGGGTATAAGTGGTCCACGTGCTGAGAGGCTGCCCCTACTGAAACTCCTCACGCCAATCTTCGAGTCCTTTCCCGATGAGTACCGCGTCGTGATGTCTATGGGCGACCCGAATGGCGACTCCAAGCCGGTTAGGAATGGTTCATTAATTAAGGTTAGTTGGGTGAAGGAGAAGTTCGATTTACTGAACGCCTGTGATCTTGTCATATCCCGAGGCGGACACGAGACGATGATGCAGAGTATCTGCTATGGGAAGCCAGCGGTTATAATACCAGTGGCGAACCACCCGGAGCAGTACGGCAACGCCCGCCGGGCGCAGGAGCTCGGCGTCGCCCACGCGATCCACCAAAGGAACATCGAGAGGGACGGGCTTCTTCTCCTCGTTGAGGAGATGTTGGGAGACGAATCCTATGCGGAGCGCCTCGCGGAGCTGAACATGAGCCACCTCGGCGACGGCGTCGAGAGAAGCATCGAGGCGCTCGCCGCCGTCATGCGTTAACCGCAAGACTTGAATAAGGTATGGCGAGCGTTCCCCTATGGCATACTACTACGCCAAAAAGAGGAACAGGGAAATCACAAAGTACTGGAATCAGGGTGTGCTCAAGGCCTTCGGAGAATTCGACACGAAAGTCTTCGAGCCGGGCAAGCTCGACGTAAAGACAAAGGAACTCTGCGCGGTCGCTGCCACATATATCACGAGGTGCCCGTACTGCATCGAGGCCCACGCGAAGAGGGCGCTCGCGGCAGGCGCGACGAAGGAAGAGCTCGCAGAGGTCATAGCCGTTGCCGCTGCGCTAGGCGCAGGCGCGAGCATGGCGCACATGAACTTCGCCCTCGAGGCCGGCGACGACAAGTCGAAATTCCTCAAGGACGACGAGTAACCTACTTCATCTTCTCTTTCTTGTTATCCCAGTATTGCCGCGTACGCATATACTGGATTTTTGCCTTTAACAAAGCGGAGTAGAAATCGGTGTCGGTTGAGTGCATCCTGCTTAATACCTGATAGGCGGTGACGGGGCCGACGCCGTAGACGCCGAGCGCCTCCACAGCTTTACGCCCATAGCTCAGGACCATATCGGCGGTCTTGCGCCCATTAGTGACTGTATCCGTTTCCTCGGGTATGAGCTGCTCGCCCGCTTTCATGCGATTGAGGAGGGACTGGAAGTGCTCAGGGTCCTCCACTCGGCGGAGAACGGCCAGCAGACCCGAGCCGCACTTGTGGCACGTGGGGCGATCAGGCAGGTCCCGTATCCTTGCCTCGGTGTGCCACTCGTTGCAGTTCATGCAACTCAGTTTCACCTCTCTAGAGTGGACGCTCTTCTGCATGTAATCGAGTTGGTCGGGGACGGTGATGCTGGAGTCGAGTAGCTCCTCGAGGTCGGCGTAGGCTTCGAGTATGTGTCGTGCGAGTGGACTCGGTTCCTTCGCAGGGACGTACTGTATCTGTATACTGCCGGCTGAGGCGTCGTCCACTATCTGCTTCACGGAGTTGAGGTCAAGCTTCTCCTTGTAGACCTCGCGTAGCGCCTCTTTGTAGATGGGGCTGTTTTTATACCTACGGTAGAGGCGGTTTAGTGACTCGGCGCCATAGGATTTGCCACGGGATATGGCTCCGAAACGCTCTGCGATGAACTTCATGTTGTAGGCGTAGGGAAACCGCGCCTCCATGTACTCGGTGAGGCGAGTCTCCGCGTCCTCCGGCTTAAGGCTCTTGAGGACGTTTACGACATCGTCGACATCGTATATACTTACCTTGCCAGTCGCCTCGACGAGTATTCGGTAGGCGTCGCTCCACCAGCCAAGGATTAGGTCCCTCTCGCTGAGCATGGCATCGAGGACGCAGCCTAGGGTCGTGTTGACCTTGCTTCCGTAGGCGGTGTGTATGATGATGTATCTCTCGTACGACTCGACGAGTATGAGACCCTTATTTGGGATCGGGAAGCCGGCTTTTAGCTGTGCATCGACCTCCTTAGCCGCCACGGCGACTGTCGCGAGAGGGAGGTGGAGTTCCTTCGAGAGTTCCTCAACTGTCACGTCCAGCCCCCTCACTTTGATCCTCTCCCCCATCATCTCCCTGACGTCGCCGACCTCCTCAGCGACGTTCTTTGCGACGCCAATGAGCTCGCCGTCCCATCCGGGGAGCGCCCCGAGGGGATCATCACTGGGAAGCACGAAGAGTCTCCCTTCGTCCTCGTCGATCTGCAGAATTTTCCAGACTTTTCCCTTGAGGATAACGTTTAGGCCAACGCGTGCCCGAAGTGTCCAGAACTCATCGCCGACGGTGCCAATCACCTTGTCGGTGGCGACATTGATGAAAGGGTAACGCCTCTCGTCGTTGATCATTCCGAGGTTCTCGTAGTAATATCTCTGTCCCTTCTTCGTCTTCTCCAACTTATCTCCCCTCCTGTTCACGATCCTTATGGCGTTTAGGAAGCCGACGACATCTTCAAAATCGCTGCGGCTAAGTGTTTTGAAGCAGTTCGCGCCACTAATAATAATAGAAAATATTTTTTCTAGATTGACTACACCATAGTCGAGCGTCATCCCAGTTACCTGATGGGCGAGGACGTCGAGTGGATTCCTATGTGGCTCGGTCGGCTCTATCTCGTTAACTTTCGCCTTCCGCGCCGTCACCATGGACTCCAGCGCGTCCTCACCGTAGGCGGTGACGATTATACCCCGTGAAAGCTTGCTCAACTTATGCCCAGCACGCCCCACACGCTGTATTAGCGTGGATACTTGACGCGGACTGTTGTACTGTATCGTCAGGTCGACGTTGCCGATGTCAATGCCGAGCTGCAGTGTGGAGGTGGCGACGATCGCCTTCAACTCGCCAGCTTTGAACCTGTCCTCGACGATATGACGCTGCTCCCTACTCAGGCTACCGTGGTGGACCTCTATGCCGGGGTCGAGCTGCCCGAGCTTGTGGCCGAGGCTCTCCGCCTGTCCGCGCCCCTGCACGAAGATGAGTGTGGAGTGATGTGCCCTGACCAGGTCCCTTATGGCGCGTAGGCGGGACGCCGCTATAGGTGTCGTGTTCATGTCGCTCGCAAGGTCGAAATCCTCCGCCTTAGCCTCAGGGTACTCGACGTCGTAGACGTAGTTCTTGTCCACAGTGACCTCGACGATCTTGATGGAATGGGGGCCGGCAAGGAATGCGGCGATGGTCTCGGGGTTGCCGACGGTGGCTGAGAGGCCGATTCTCTGTGGTGGCTTCGCCGCGACTTCATCAAGGCGAGCCAGTCCCACGGTGAGCTGTGCTCCACGCTTCGAGGCGGCGAGGTCATGTATCTCGTCGATAATGACCCAGTGTACAGAGGAGAGGTGCTTCCTCATGTCCTTCGTGGGGAGGATCGCCTGTAGCGTCTCAGGGGTCGTTATAAGCATCTGGGGCGGCTTCTTGAGTTGACTCCGCCTCTGCTTTTGCGTCGTGTCGCTATGGCGCACCTGCACATCGATGCCGAGGCTCTCCGCCCAAGCCATCATGCGCTTGTCGATGTCCCGGTTCAAGGCGCGGAGAGGCGTAATGTAGATGATGTTGATGCCGGCCTTGTCCCCTTCGCGCAAGTAGGCGTCGAAGACCGGGAGTATAGCCGCCTCGGTCTTGCCACTCGCCGTTGGCGCCACGAGGAGGACATTCTCCCCAGCCAGAATAGGGGGGATCACCCTCTCCTGTGGCGGAGTCGGCTTCACCAGCCCAAACTCAGTTAGGGCCTCCCTCAGCCGGGGATGGAGCAGATCGAAGACCGACATCTGGAATGAACACGAAAAGGTCGCTTAAAACGTGTCCTAATAAAAAGAATGAGAGTAAATGAAAGTGAGATTAGCGGTACTTCGCCATGTGTTTCTCTAGGAAGCCGAGATCGAGCCTCTCGAGAGTCTCCTTCTTCGGAATGCCTCGATTATCCCAGCCGAGGGTCTCGAAGTAGGCCTGTATTCTGAGGTCGACACGCTCCTTGTCCGTGGTCTTGCCCTTCCACGGCCCGGAGGGCAGTGGCTCATAGAAGCGGGGCGGGTTGTCATCGTCCTTTAACGGTTCCCACATGAGGTCAGGTCCACCCATGAGGAGGAACGCCTTCTGCAGTGTTGTGATCCTCGGGCCGTTGACCTTCCTCCAACTCGTGATATTGATCGGGAAGCCGGTAACTGCCTTGGCGAAGTCGAACTGGAGGGCGACGCTCGGTCCCCTCCCGGTGAAACTGCAGTAGACGGCGGAGTCGAAGTAGAGATTGCCGCTCATGTCGTTGTATCCATCTATGACGTTTGCGGTGTGGTCTCCACCCTGGACGCTAGCGGCGTAGGTCATGTCGTGTGTGTAGTCCATATCACTACGTGTGCCGTGGGCGCCGATCTCTATGCCCTTGACGTGGATGACATACTTCATCACGTCATCCTTGGGCAGTCCCTTCATCTCTGCGATCTTTATCGCAGCGCGGTAGCTGCCCTCGGCGAGGATGTCACCTATGCCCTGTCGGTATGCCATCATACGCGTGAGCTTGTCGAAGGCCTCGACGTCACCCCACATGAGCTTGAAGCCTATGTCCTCCTCGGTGAGTATACCTCGCTGGTAAAGTTCGGCTGCGAATCCGATAGTGTTCGCTCCGTTAATACCGCTGTGTCCCAGCTTATCCATCAGAGTGCTCAGGTGGATGTTGTCGCCGGCGTCGTAGATGCCGAAGTTGGTCCCGCAGTATGCTTGCAGCTCATAGTCTGGGACGTCGGTGATGTCGCCCTTCCACTTACCCGATTTTATGCAGCTAACCTTCATGCAGTTAGTAGTGCAGTTGAAGTCCGCCCACTTTACCTTGACCCAGTACTTGTCCATGTATCGGTTTACGCCGATGCTCTTCTCGTCGTGCCACTCCTCCTGCCAGTTCCTGATGGGCTCACTGCTCGTTCCATATCCGGCTCCATAGCCCATGGCGCCCGTACCCCACCTGCGCATTGATGACACGGCGATCAAGTCGGCGTGGACCTTCCTCCACAGAACCTTGACGGTCTCTGGTGCGTCGACAGCCGGGAATATACCCCTGCTCTTGACGGCGATCGCCTTTAGGTTCTTCGAACCCATCAGCGCCCCGTAACCACCGTAGCCGGCGGCGTGACACATCTTTGTGCATACCGCCGAGTTACGCACCATGTTCTCCCCGGCTGGGCCGATGTACATGGTTGCCGGCTCCTTCCAGAGGCCCACCCTAGGCATCTTCTTCGCTAGAGCGTCCCTGACCTCTTTGTTGAGTTTGATCAGCGTCTCCTCGGAGTCGAGTCCCCAGAGGTGCTTCGCGTCGATGAGCTCCACTCCACTGTCAGTGACTAATAGATAGACGGGGTTCTCTGATTTGCCCGTGAATATTATTCCATCGTATCCCGCGTCCTTTAGTTCCACAGCGGTTTCAGTCGCAGCTGTGCTGCCGATGACGCCGTTGTTTGCGGGGCTCTTACCGCTAACGCAAATGCGTGCACCTGGGTAGATGCCGGACATCGGCCCCGTTGCGAAAATGAGTGGGTTGTCGGGAGAGAGTGAGTCCAGTTCGCTCCACTTGTCTCCGACGCGGTCCCAGAGTATCTTCGCCGCCATGCCCCTGCCGCCGAAGTACTGCTCAAGCATACCGTAGGGGAAGGTAACAGTCTCGATCTTACCCTTGGCGAGGTCTATGTCGAGCCACTTGCCCGCGTATCCGCCGGGCACGCCTGTCTTGAGGGTACTCATTTAATGACCTCCTCGCCCTTCTCCCCGAACAGCTTCACTGCGATGTTCTTTGCCGTGTCGTAGGGGTTCCTGCTATAAATCTTCCTGTGAACGTTAAGGGGCTCGTTTACTATGGTGAGGCAGTTGTATCCCGCCTCGGTGCACACCTCGACGCACTTAGGTGAACCGCCGCAGAGGTCACAGATGGTCGCCTTGTTGTCACCTGGGTGCAGATACGGTACCGTCCCGGGGCATGCCCTTATGCAGGCTCCGCAGCTGATACACTTCGCCCGATCGACGATGACCGCGGCGGTGTTCGGGTCCTTTGACAGCGCTTGCACTGGGCAGGAGATTATGCATGGGTAGTCCATGCACTGGGCGCAGAGGTGGGGGACCTCGATGCCTGGGAAGGGCATGAAGACACGCACTCTCGAGGCGTCGGGCCACATCCAGCCCTCGTGCTCTATGCTGCAGATGAGTTCACAGCGCCTGCAACCCGAGCAGTTTGCTGGATCGCGGGCTATCCAGATCGGCTTAGACATACTCTCTCACCGGAATTACTTCTACCGCGCTACCGCCGGGAATAAGCGTTTGCTTGGCTCAGAAGTTCCTCGCTGTGAGCAAAGCAACGAGGTCAAGGCCCTTCCTCAGCTTTCTCTCCTTGATGTAGAGGGGGAGGGCGGCGACGGATGAACAAGAAGCGGGCAACACCGAGAGACCCTCCTCGCGAAGAAGGATCTCCGAGTACCTGATCATCTCCTCGTCGGCGATATGTACAGCCCAGCCCTTGCTCTCCCAGACCGCGTCGAGGGCGTCCTGCCCATCAAGGCTAATCCAGCTGACGAGGGGCTCGTTGATATTGGTCTCGTCGATGCTGTCCGGCTTCAAGTCACTGATCATCTTCTCTCCTTCGAGGAAACAAGAGACAATGGGGTTTCC
>JBFYNQ010000044.1:0-5137 GCA_041304265.1 Candidatus Bathyarchaeota archaeon
CGGCGTTACTTGTCTCGGCATTGAGCCTGTAGGAGGCTGCTGCGCCGACGTCACTTTCACCCTCCCCAACTTGACATACACACGCGACACCAGAACGTCCAAGGTAGCCCAAACAGTTGGCTACGACACTGCGGACACTAAGATAACCGTGAACATCCAAACCAGCAACAGCGACGTAACAGTGAACAGGAACGTCGCTGGCATCTAGACAACGTCACGATAAGTTTCCACCGTCACCCTGAATCGCCTCGATCACGCCCAGAGGGGGCTGATCCCGTAGAGAACAAGTATGGGACAATTTTAGGTAACGTTTTTATGTTCAACAGTTACAAACTGTCGGGAGATTTCCGCAGTGTCAAGGGAATTCAACTATATAGTAAGGCTACATGGGACCAACCTCGACGGTACAAAGGCGGTCCCCTATGCCATCTCCGCCATCAAGGGAGTTGGCAGCCGTATGGCTTTATCCTTGACCAAGGCGGTTGGCGTAGATCCGACCCAAAGGTTGGGGAGCCTCTCCGACGCTGAAGTCAAGCGTCTGGAGGAAGCACTCGACAACCCAGTCAAGGTAGGGCTGCCGACGTGGATGCTCAATCATAGGAAGGATCCAATAACAGGTGGTGACCATCACCACCTCGCCTCCGACTTGGACATAAGGACCAAGGACGAACTCGAGCTCATGAGGGAAACCCGGAGCTGGAAGGGAGAACGCCACGCAAGAGGCATCAAGGTCCGTGGACAGCACACAAAGACCACGGCGCGCAAGGGCCGTAGCGTAGGTGTCACAAAGAAGCAGCTGCAGCAGCCAGGCGGCGCGGCAGCCGCGAAGAAGGAGGGGTAAACGCATGGGAGACCCAAAGAAGCAGCATAAGACGTACACAACTCCACGCGTCCCCTACGACACCGAGATGTTCATGGAGGAGCTAAAGCTCCTCGGCGCATACGGACTACGCAACAAGCACGAGCTCTGGCGAGTCAGAACACACCTGAGTGACCTCCGCCGCAGAGCACGCAACCTCCTCGCCCAGACCGCCACCGAGCGAGAAAAGCAGGAGAAGGAGATGATCTCCAAGCTCCACAAGATGGGGCTCGTCCAGGAAAACGGAACACTAGACGACATACTTACACTCAGCATCGAGGATCTCATGGAGCGCAGACTCCAAACCTACATCTTCAGGAAAGGCATGGTAAAGAGCCTATGGCAGGCACGCCAATTCATCACACACGGACACATCAGCATAAACGGCAATGAAATAAAAGTACCTGGCTACCACGTCCTCATAGACGACGAGAAAACCATCGAATTCACAAACGTCAGCCCATTCAACAACAAAGACCACCCCCTCCGCAAGGAGATGGCAGTAAACGAGATCGCAGGAGGAAACAGAGTTGAGTAACGAAACTGAAACCACTCCGAGCCCGAACGCGACTCCGGCGCCGACACCAGTCACGACACCTCCGCCAGCAGGCGACAAGTGGGCAATAGTCCACGTCTTCAGCAGCTTCAACAATACAATCATACACATGACAGACCTCACTGGCGCCGAAACCCTCGGCTTCGCAACCGGCGGAATGTTCGTCAAGGCAGATAGGCTCAAACCGAGCCCTTACGCAGCGATGAAGGCCGCCCAGCAGATAGCCGACTGGGGTCGTGACAAAGGCGTCACAGGCATACACATTAAGGTTCGCGCGCCTGGAGGCAGCGGGTCCAAGACCCCCGGCCCAGGAGCGCAGGCAGCGATCCGTATCCTCGCCCGAAGCGGCTTCAGGATCGGTCGCATCGAAGAGGTCACCCCCGTCCCCCACGATGGCACACGCAAGCCCGGAGGAAGGAGAGGCAGAAGGCCGTAAGCTGGTGGTGCTGCAATGAAGGTAACAGTGCTAAGCGTAAACGAGGACACCATCCGCTTCACGGTAGATGGGATAGATAACGCATTCGCTAACGCACTACGCAGAACCATGGTCAGCGAAGTCCCAACAATGTCCATTGAAGACATCTTCTACTACGACAACACGAGCGTCGTCCCCGACGAGGTTCTTGCACATAGGATAGGTATGGTACCCCTCAAGACCGATCTAGAACACTACAGGCTCCCCTCTGAGTGCGACTGCAAGGCCGACCTCGGCTGTCCCAAGTGTCGAGTCACCCTCAGCCTCAGCGTGAAGGCGGAGGACGAGAAGAGGACAGTCTACTCCGGCGATCTGCAGCCAGTGGACCCCGCCATCACACCCGTCAGCCCATACATACCTCTGGCAAAGCTGGCCGCGGGCCAGTCGATAAGCCTCGAGGCGTACGCACAGCTCGGGAAGGGGCGCTTCCACACCAAGTGGAGTCCAGTTGCGATGGCGATCTACCAGAACGTAGCAGAGATAAAAACGGATTCGGCGACCGCCGCAAAGTGCGCGGAGGAGTCGCCCAAGGGCGTAGTTTTAGCCAAGAAGGACACAATTAAGATCGTTGACATTCAGGCCTTCAACCGCAGCCCCACATGTGCCAACCTCCTGAAGGAGGAAACCCTCAAGAGCTACATGAAGATGGACGAATTCGTCTTCATCGTGGAGTCGACCGGCGCACTCGCACCCGAGAAGATAGTCACAGAGGCTGTAAAGATTCTCAACGCCAAGCTCGAGGAGCTCAAGCGCAAGGTAGACGCGGGCGAGCTGCACGAGGAGATTGAGGACTTCGAGGCTCCCACAGAGGTGGGCAGGCGCCTCTACAGCATAGGCTCCGGCGAATTCGACGAGGAGGAAGAGGGAGAGGAAGGCAGCGGCGCAGCAACAGGAAGTGAACCAACATATGATGAACAGTGAACTTGAGAAGACCATAAGGGAGTTAAAGACGGCGAAGAAGAAGACGGGTCAGCCCATATGGGGTGCCCTCGCCAAGGAGCTCGACAAGCCAAAGAGGATCAGGGTAGACGTCAACCTGAGCAGCATAAACAGACTCACAAAGGAAGGTGAGGTGGCCGCTGTACCCGGCAAAGTCCTCGCAACAGGCAAGCTAGAGCACCCTGTAACCGTCGCAGCATTCTCCTTCAGCGACGCAGCCAAGGAGAAGATCGAGGCGGCGGGCGGAGTCGTCAAGTCCCTCACTCAACTGGCCAGTGAAGGCGTCGAGCCCTCAAAGGTCAAGTTGATCAAGTAGCCTACCCCACTTTTACCGGCCTTCTGGCTGAAACGTTTAAATTTGGACGCTTGCATGAGTGTTGGCGGTTGGGTTCGTAGCTCAGCAAGGTAGAGCGGCGGCCTCTTAAGCCGTTGGCCGAGGGTCCGAATCCCTCCGAACCCGCCATTCTCATACATTCCCCGCTTATGCCGTGCTACTGCGCATATGCCCTAACTATTCGTAATATTTTGGGGCTTGGCGATAAGAGTCTGTATTATGATATAAGAGCCGGCTTTTAAAAAAAAGGCAAATGAGAATATTGGGGAGGTATTATGCGTCTATTTCCAGCGCCAGATCTTCCTGCCGTAGAAGACCTCGGGCAGTATCAGCAGCCCCGTCATGGATGCTGCAAATACTATGACCCAGTCCATCGGGTTGGTCAGCCAGACCATACCGAAGACGCCGAAGTAGGGCAGGAAGACGGTCAACACCATCGAGACTACCACCGCGCCGAGCAGGAACTTGTTCGACGTGAACCCGGTCACGAAGGCGTTGTGCTTCTCAGACCTGCAGTTCCAGACGACGAAGAGCTCCTGTAGCGAGGCGCGCATGAACGCCATCGTCCTCGCGTATGCGAGCTTGTCGGGCGTGAGCGGCCCAGGCGCTATGTAGTACTGATAGTAGAACAGCCCACCGGTGAGGGATAGCTGCAGTATGAAGGTCACGATTATCGAAGCCATCCGGCCGTGTAAGATTCCCTCGTTGGGGTCGCGAGGCGGGCGCTGCATTACGTCTTTCTGCGGTGGATCCATCGTCAGTGCGAGGGCGGGTCCTCCGTCCGTGACTAGGTTTAGCCATAGAATCATGGCAGCCGTGAGAGGTAGCTCCAGTCCTGCGAGCGCAAAGACGCCTATGATGGCGAGTTCGTCGAAGTTGCACCTCATGAGGAAGAACGTGAACTTCCTGATGTTGTCGTAGATGGTTCTGCCGCCCTCGATCGCGCTCACGATTGTGGCGAAGTTATCGTCGGCGAGGACCATATGGGATGCCTCCCTCGTGACGTCGGTGCCGGTGATGCCCATAGCGATACCGATGTCGGACTGCTTGAGCGCGGGGGCGTCGTTTACGCCGTCGCCGCTCATGGCGACGATATTGCCCTTCGCTTTCAAGGCCCTAACTATCTTGATCTTGTGCTCAGGTGAGACCCTAGCGTAGACATTGACGTCCGAGACAATCTTCTGGTAGGTCTCGTCGTCCATAGCGTCTAGCTCGGCACCCGTCAGGACCTTGCCCTCCTTGAGGATTCCGAGCTCCTTCGCCACCGCCTCGGCGGTCAACTTGTGGTCGCCGGTGATCATCACCGTCTTGATGCCCGCCTCGTCGCACTTCCTGACGGCGTCTTTGACCTCCGCCCTAGGCGGGTCGATCATGCCGATGAGTCCGACGAATGTGAGCGTCGCCTCGATCTCGTCCTCGCTTAGCTCGTCAACTTTTAAGTCGGTAAGGTTACGGTACGCGACGCCGAGGACGCGTAGCGCCTTGTGTGCCATCCTCTCGTTTGCCTGCAGGATCTCCTTCCTCTTCTCGTCAGTGAGCTTTACCGATTTTCCGTTCACCATCACCGCCGAGCAGCGTTCGAGCACGAGCTCTGTCGCACCCTTGACATAGCACACGAGGGTATCTCCCTCATGCTTGTGGATTGTGGACATCCTCTTCCTCTCAGAGGAGAACGTGATCTCGTGGACGCGTGGAGCCTCCTTGTCCAGTTCAGGTTTGTTCAGCCCGAGCTTCGCCGCTGCAACGATCAGCGCGCCTTCCGTAGTATCTCCGATGACCTTTGTTCCATCGAGGATCGCGTTAGAGCATAGAATCGAAGCCCTCAGGATAAAGTCCAGACCGGGCTTCTCACCCTTCTTCAGGTTTTTACCCTTGAGGAGGAACTCGCCCTTGTGCTCGTAGCCCACGCCGGTCACCTCTATCGTGTCATGGTCGACGTAGATCTCGCGCACCGTCATCTCTCCCTTCGTCAGC
>JBFYNQ010000045.1:0-14494 GCA_041304265.1 Candidatus Bathyarchaeota archaeon
GGCCTTTGAGGTGACCTCGTCGGAGGCTCTTTGAGCCTTAGCCATGACCTCCTCCTCATCGAGGGTGACGCACCTCCTGTTCTCGACGACGAATTTGCCGTTGACGATGACTGTCTCGACCTCGTCGCCGCGGCTATAGTAGATTATGTTTGGGGCGATGTTGCGGACGGGGCGCGTGATGTTCGGAACTATGTGTGGGGCGTGCAGGTCGAAGACGAGGATATCCGCCTTCTTTCCAACCTCGAGACTGCCGATCTGGTCGCCTAGTCCGATCGTATTAGCACCGCCTATCGTCGCGATTCTGAGCATCTCCCACGCGGGGAGAACTGTCGGGTCCCTATGGCGCACCTTGTTTAGCAGCGCGGCGGTCTTCATGCCGATGAGCATGTTATGTCCTGTGCTGCCGGGAGCCTGGTCGCTTCCGAGGCCCGCGTATTTGCCCCCCTGCTGGATAAAGAGGGCGAGGGGAGGCACTATGCCGTCGATGAGGGCGATGCTCGCTGGGCAACTCGCGTATCTGACCCCCCTCTTGGCGAGGATGGCTACCTCGTCTTCCGTCGAGTGGTGGCAGTGAGCCGCGATGACGTTGTCATCGAGGAACCCGATCTTGTCGAGATACCTTATCGTGGTCGTATCGTAGCGAAGCTTGATCTGTATAGCCTCCCGCTGACCCTGCGCGACGTGTATATGGCAGAGTTTACCACGTTTGACGGCCTCCTCTTTCGTTCGCTCAAGGAGACTGCGGCTCATCATGTCAGCGCCGTGGGGGGCGAAGATGCAGTTGATCCTTCCCTCACCCGCGCCATCCCAGCGCTCCACGACCTCGATGCCCGCCTTGAACTTCTGCTCACCGAGCGCCTCGTCGAATATATAGGGCTTATTTGCATCTGGGCGGCTATTGGGGCCGATCTCGTTTATCGTGTCGGCTATGTTGGCACGTACGCCGGCGGGGATGAAGACCTTCTCGGCGACGTGACCCTCGTTGACACCTATCTCGCCGAATGTGGTCACACCACTCTTTACCCCCTCGAGGACTCCTAGGGCACCCGCCGCGATGCTGTGCTCTGGCTTGATGTATTTGGAAAAGGGAGCCATAGTTTTGAGCATCCACTCTATCTCGGGGACGTCCTGCGCCTCGCCGCGAATGATCGTGTGGCCGGTGTGTATGTGGACGTCTATAAAGCCGGGGAGGACGGCCTTCCCCTTCGCCTCTATCACGCGCTTCGAGTTCGCATGACTCTTGTTGAGTTCGTGGGTCTTGCCCACAGCGACAATATTCTGGCCTTCGATGGCGACAGCGCCGTCCTCGACGACGCCTAGTCCCTCACCGCGCATAGTGAGAAGGGTTCCGCCTCTGATGTAGATGTCTGCCATTGGGTTCCGGTAGTTGTGCGCCACATCATATTTTACATCTTCGGTGCGTGGGCAGTGTGTTCGCCACTGCGCTGGGGCACGGGTTGTTCAATTGATTGAAAACGAGTTGTTTACCTAGCCACGTTCACAGGGGTGATCTTGAGGGCCTTCTGTATCTCCTCAGGTGTGATCTCGAGGATGAAGCCACGTTGGCCCCCATTGATATAGAAACGGGGTAGCTGAAGTATGGATTCCTCGGCGTAGACGGGCATCTGGCGCTTCGTGCCGAACGGGCTAATCCCGCCTACGAGGTAACCCGTGTGACGTTGTGCGTCCTTGACGTCGCAGGCTGAGACGTTCTTCGCCCCTATCTGACGGGCGAGGTCCTTTAGGCTCACCTCCTTATCCCCATGCTGGAGCATAACTATGGGCTCCCCAGTGTCCCTCTGCATTATTAGAGTCTTCACAACCACATGAAGACTAACTCCGAGTCCGTCAGCAGCTATTTCAGAGCCCTTTCGGGCGTAGTCGTATGTGTGCTTTTCGTAATTGACGCCGAGCTCATCGAGGTGCGCAGTCGCGGGCGTTGTTGGGAACCGCTTCGACATGGGATAAGGGTCGCACCAATCCCCGTTTAGGGTTTACGGCGCCTGTGTCAAATATATCCGCCAACAAGGTAGTGGGCATGATAAGCGTAGAGGAGATCAGGTGCGACTTCCCCGCACTCGAGAAGTGGGTGTATCTTGACAACGCCTTCGTCGGGCTGATGCCCCGGCCAGTGAGGGAGGGCTATGAAAATTGGGCTGACGAGTGGATGAACTTCGAGGTGGGCAACAGAACCATCCTATCCGGATGGCTTGAGAAGGCGACTGCCGTCAGAGAGATGATGGCGAAGTTCGTAGGCGTCTCCCCCCTCGAAATCGCCTACACCATGTGCACAGGCAGCGGCCTCAACATAGTGATCAATGGAACCAAGTGGAGAAGGGGGGACAACGTCGTCTTTGCGGAGTGGGAGCACAACCCTCTCGACACCCACACCACGAGGCGCAACGGCGTCGAGTCACGCGTCTGGAAGCCGCAGAACGGCAGGTTCCTCATATCCGATCTGGAGAAGCTGGTCGACGACAAGACTCGACTGGTACAGGTGAGCGACGTCAGCTACGTTAACGGATTCCGTGCCGACCTGAAGGCGACAGCCGACGTCACCCATCGCCACGGGGGTAAACTCCTCGTAGACGCCACGCAGGCAGTAGGCGCGCTCAAGGTCGACTACAAGCGGGACGGCGCTGACTACGTCTCCTGGGCCCCCTACAAGTACCTGATGGGCCCCGCCGGCCTCGCCTTCCTCTACGTCGACGAGGGGTCGATAAGGGAATTGACTCCCGACAGGGTAGGGTGGAAGAATCAGATCTGGGAGGGCGCCCACGCGGAGGACAAGACGCCGGAGGACACAGCTGAGAAGTTCGAATACGGAACAATCAACTTCCAGGGCGTCTACGCGATGGAGGCGTCCCTCAGATATCTGAGCAGACTCGGTATCGACTTCATCGAGAAGCGCGTCCTCGACACAACCGACTACCTATACAAGCGACTCTGCGAGCAGGGCAAGGAATTGTGGACGCCTGAAGGAAACATGGCGCCAGTAGTCACCTATATGCAGGACAGCGCAGTCGCCCTCGCCGAGAGACTGAAGGAGGCGAAAATCAAGGTTACAGGTCGCGAGGCACATGGCGGTCATATGAGGATCAGCGCCCACTTCTATAATACGCGGGGCGACGTCGACAAGCTCATCGACGCCTTATAATCACTTTAAATCGCTCCACATGTACTCGTCGGCCTCCCACGAGTAGGAGCCAATCTTCACACTCTTCGTTTCGCCGTCTACGACCAAGTATTTGTAGAAATCGTAATCCATACCGAGGCGGTCACCGTACTCGTCGAGAGTGCATCTCCCAGTTGCGCCTACGAATTCCGAGGCGACGCTAGGTATAACCGACATCAGGGTGAGGGGCTCAGTCGAGTTAGCCTCAATGACAGAGAGGCTGAGAACCCAGAGGCCATCGTAGATATTAGCATTGTAATATCCGAGGTCGGTCACCCCCTCGGGGCTATCGGCGGAGGCGAGCCACAACTCTTTCACCCGCTCATACGTCGACGTAGGTTTGAAGGACTCAACAGCACTCGTCATACCCAGCCTAGCAGCCGTGTCATTGGCAATCGAAGCATACCAATACTGGTTGGGGATCTCCCCCATCCCATACCATGGTACAGATGATAGGACCGGCCTCGACCCGGCGGCCTCCACGACCTCGGCGATTCTGTCTGGCTCGTCCTCGGGGATTATGAGGATGGCGGTTGCATTTTCACCGTAGACGCCCACAGTCTCGGTGACCGCCTTTTCAGCCCTGTTGAGGAACAAATCAATATCGAGTACGGGAAAGTCATCTGTAAGTGCGGGGGTCGCCACGGCGACGAAGCGCTCTATACCGAGTGAGGTGAACCTTTCATCAATAAGGTATTGGAAGTTCGCTTCATAGTTGCTGAAAACGTTTAGGGCTACTACCGCTTTGATTCCTCTAGTGCTCATCGCCCTCAGCGTGACCTCGGTCAACTCGAAGTCTGAGGGGCAAAGGCGGTACAGTGTATCGTTCCCGATCGAATAGATGGAGGATGAGGCAGTCGGGCTCATCAACACCATCGTCTTGTTGTACCCATAGACTCGGGCGCCGCTGCAAAAGTGTGAGGACCACGGGTAGCCGAGGACTATTTTGACGCCGGAAGCGAGGAATTCCTTCGTGAAGGTGAGGGCATCCGGCGTAGTCCCCAAGGCATCGGAAATGTTGAACCGAAACCGGTAGTTGAGTCCCTTCTCGATACAGTAGGCGTTCACATCCTCTTCGGCTAGGCGGCTGAGGAACATGTAGGAGGAAAGGCTCGACTCGAAGCCTGGTAGAACCCCTATCGTAATATTCTGTATGATGGGTTTCACTGCGACTGAGGGCACGGCCGCATCTTCACTCGGATCGTAGACCACTGCGGCGGTTACAATTACCGCGATCAACACGGATGCGATGCCGAGGACTGCACCACGTGACATCAAGGCTGCTCGTAAATGCCCTGATCGGTCGTGGGATAAGCGTTTTTGAAAAGAAATCCTTACAAAAGGGTTAGGACACGTGCGGCAGCCCTTGCTTCTCCGCCTTCTCAATCCACTTCGGCACCGGTGGGATCAATTTGTCTTCGGGCTTGACAATAACCTCGGTGAAGGTGGGGGTCTTTTTGGCGAGGTTCATTTTAAGTGCGGTGCCGAGGTCGGCAGGTTTTCCTACTCTAATCGCCTCGATACCGAAGCCCTCCGCGATTTTCACATAGTCGACTGGCCTGAAGTTCGTGGCGAAGTCGACATACTCCTTGCCGTAACTGAGTAGCCACTCGGCACGTATCCAGCCGTAGCTGACATTGTTTAGGAGGATTATGTGGTTAGGGCCGCCTACGCGCGCTACGGTCTCCAGTTCTCCAGCGGTGAAGCCGAAGCTACCGTCTCCGACAAGGGTTATCACGGCGCTGTTCGGACGCGCTAGACGTGCACCTATACTGGCTGGAATGGCATATCCCAGGGCACCAACAGCGTAGTTGAATACCATTCTGCGTCCAGCCTCTGCCTGCCTGAGATAGGCAGCCGTGTAGACTGCTGCGATGCCTACGTCCGTGACGAGTGCGTAGTCCTTAGGCAGCGCGTCGCTAAGCTCCTTCGCTAACCTGAGTGGGTGGACGGGCACATCGTTACTCAACATGAGCTCCGAGGCGTATGCCTCATACTCAGCCTTCTGCTTCTGGATCGCCTTGATGCGGGGTAGTTTGTGCACCTTCTTCTCTTGCTTCTCGGCGACCTCGATCATGACGCGTAGCGTCGCGGCAGCGTCGCCTATGAGAGCGACCTCTGCGGGGTAGTTGTTCCCTACTTCGCCACCGTCGATGTTGAGCTGCAGTATCTTTGCCTTCGTGTCGAGGGGCGGTATCTTCCAGCCGTCGGTGGCGGTGGAGTCGGTGCTCGAGCCGACGTAGAATATCACGTCCGCTTCAGAGATCACCTTATTCGCGTAGGTCGAGCCGCCGCGGGCGCCGGTGACGCCTATGCTGAGTGGGTGGGCTTCGGGGAAGGCACCCTTCGCGTTTATAGTGGTGCCGACGGGGACGCCGTATAGCTCCGCGAGCACTTGTACCTCGCCCCACGCTTGGCTGAGGAGGATGCCTTGACCGCAGACGATGACAGGGCGATGCGCCGAACCGAGCACCTTTAGTGCTTCGCTGATCTTGGCGAGCTCCGCGACGCCGCGATGGCCGGGATAGGTCTTGAAGTCAGCCTGAGCGTAGAGCTGGGGTTCTCCTATCTCCTCATCCTGCTTGTCGCTGGGGAACCTGATGTGTACGGGACCCGGCTTCCCAGTCGTGGCTATGCGGAAAGCGCGACGCACTATGCTGGGGAGATCGGACGCCTCTGTGACCGTGATACTTTCCTTTGTTATCCCACGAAAGAGTGCTGTTTGGTCGAGGCCCGTCAGGGTGTTGCGCCTCTCGTAGTGGAGAGGTATGTCGCTCGCGATTACGACCATGGGGATCGACGCCTTATAGGCCTCGGCGACGCCTGGTACCAAGTGTGTGGCGCCGACGCTCGGCCCCTCGCAAACACCCGGCTTGAAACTGAACCGCGCGTAAGCATCGGCTGCGAAGGCGGCGCTTCTCTCGTCACGCATCATGATGTGCTTGACCTCTGGGGTCTGCGACCACTCCCTGTACCAGGGAAGGGTCGTCTCGCCGGGGAGGCCGAAGACATTGTCTACACTGTACGCCTTCAGCATCTCCATCATAGCCCTAGAAGCGTTCATCGCGATGAACCGAACATTGCCCAAGAGGAGATAAGTGCTTCTAGGGGTCTGGAGTAATTTTTTACCCTAGTGAAATCTAGACGGCAACAGCTTTTAGGGCGCTGGGTCGGGATAGTTTTGAATTAGCCTTGATCGAGATTCGCTTCCACGGAAGGGGCGGACAGGGTGCCGTCACCGCCGTGAAGATACTCGCGTCAGCGATCTACCTAGAGGGCAAATACACTCAAGCAATCCCTATGTACGGCACCGAGAGGCGTGGGGCACCCGTAGCCGCCTTCTGCCGCGTAGACGACACACGAATACGCGAACGCGACCTAGTACACGAACCCGATATCGTCGTCGTCCTTGACCCGCTCCTTAACAGGAGCGTCAACGTAACGGACGGCCTCAAGAAGGATGGACTCGTAATAGTAAACCACCCCGGCTCAGCGAAGGATACTGGGCTCTCCGGCGACTTTAAGATCGCCACAGTCGACGCGACCAAGATCGCACTCGACGTGATCGGCAGACCCATTACGAACACAGCGATTCTAGGCGCCTTTGCTAAGGCCACGGGTCTCGTTACGATCGACTCGCTCGCCAAGTCGCTCAGCATGGAGCTCTCCGAGCGCCTGATCCCGAAGAACGTGGAGGCGATGAAGAAGGCGTACGAGGCGACCGGCGCCCCCGTTGATGCCTCCGGCTTCAAGAAGGCCGAGATAGTTAAGAAGTCGTCAACCCAACCACTCATCTCATACTCTCGCAACGTCTCCGACTGGCGCGTCATACGCCCCGTCGTCGACAAGGCGAAGTGCGTCGGCTGCAAGCGTTGCTGGGTTTATTGCCCGGAGACAGCGGTCGAAATGAAGGAGAACAAAGCCGAGATCAACTATGACTACTGCAAGGGCTGCGGTATCTGCTCGGAGGAGTGCCTCGTAGGCGCCGTAAATATGGTGAGGGAGGAAGTCTAAATGAAGTCTGAAGTTATGGTCGGCAACAAGGCCGTCGCCTACGCGACGAAGTTAGCTCGTGCGAACCTCATCGCAGCTTATCCAATCACCCCTCAGACAACCATCGTCGAGTACCTGAGCGAGTTCGTCGCCGCAGGCGACCTAAAGGCGGAGTACGTAGCCGTCGAAGGCGAGATCACGGCGCAGCTCGTCTGTCTTAGTGGCAGCATCGCGGGTGCGCGTGCTTTCACGGCGACGTCCGGCGAGGGTCTCCTCTATATGAGCCACGCCCTCCACCACACTGCGCGCTACTGGGCCCCCGTTGTTATGGCGGTCTGTAATAGAAGCGTACGCACGATGCAGCCTGACCACACAGATCTTCTAGCACAGCGCGAGACGGGCTGGATTCAGCTCTACTGCGAGAACAACCAGGAGGTCCTCGACACTGGAATCATGGCATATAAGATCGCGGAGGATGAACGCGTTCGCCTCCCCGTTGCCTACGCACTTGACGGCTACGTCCTCAGCTTCACAGCAGAGCCCGTCGAGATACCTGAGCAGGAGAAGGTCGACGCGTGGCTACCGCCCTTCAAGACCCAGTACCCCGTTCTCCCCGAGACATGGGATAACGACTTAGAGGAGTACAAGAAGCACTGGGAGCAGGGCAAGAGCATCAACGAACCGTTCACTGCCTGGGCTGGTGACGAGAACTTCAGCCACCTCACGATGATCAGCTGGAAGGGGCATGACCTCCAGTGGCGTTGGAGAGCGCACCAGGAGGCAATGATGAGGGCGAAGAAGGTCATCAGAGAAGTCAACGAGGAGTACGGTGAGCTCTTCGGCAGAAGATACGGCGACGGGCTCCTCGAGGAGTACCGCACAGAGGACGCCGACGCCGTAATAGTTGCAATGGGCACACTCGCAAGCACATCGCGCGCCGCCGTTGACAAGATGAGGAAGGAGGGCAAGCGCATAGGCCTCGTTAAGCTCAAGTCTTATAGGCCCTTCCCCGACGAGGACTTCAGAGACATAGCCAAGAGGATACACACGATCGGTGTCATCGACCGCAACATCAGTCTCGGCGAGAACGGCATAGCCTACGGCTCCATAAGGAGCGCCGTCTACGACATGAAGGACCGCCCAAAAGTCCTCGGTTACTACGCAGGCCTCGCAGGGCGCGAGGTCAGGGTAAGGGACATCGAGAAGGCGGCGGAGAAGACGCTCAAGGGTGGCGAAGAGGCGCCCACCTGGATAGGGTGATGAAATGAGCAAGAAAATGAGCATCCGGGACCTCCGCGAGGAGGAAGTAATGTGGAGCGGCAACCCAGCGTGCCAGGGCTGCGGAGGATCGATAGTCGGCAGGCTGATATTCAAGGCACTCGGCAGAAACTCGGCACGCGTCGAGGTCGCCTCATGCGCCCCCGGTTTCATGAATATACGCGTCCCCAGCTTCTTCGGCCCCGCCTTCGAGGGGGGTGCCGCCTTCGCCACTGGCCTAGCCAGGGGATACAAGGTCATTGGCAGAGAGGACATAACAGTCGCCGCCCTCATCGGAGACGGCGGGACAGTCGACATAGGCTTCCAGGGACTCAGCGGCGCCGCTGAGCGCAACGAGAACGTCTTCTGGTTCACCTACGACAACGAGGCATACATGAACACCGGAGGTCAGCGCAGCAGCGCGACGCCGGCGCATGCCTCCACCTCGACGACACCGATAGCGGCTCTGAGTCGGGGAAAGACGAGCGAGAAAAAGAACGTCCCCATGATACTCGCATTACACCATGTTCCATTCGTCGCTACCGCTTCGGTCGCTTACCCCGAGGACCTGACTGCTAAGATCGTCTACGGCAAACCGCTCAAGGGCTTCCGCTACATGCACATCTACAGCCCCTGCCCCACAGGCTGGGGCACAGATCCTAAAGACACCATAAAGCTCGCTAGGCTAAGCGTCGAGTCCGGCATGTGGCCCCTCTACGAGATAACCGGGGACCGAAAGATCAGGCTCACTTACAAGCCGCGTGAGCTGAAGCCAGTCTCCGAGGTGCTGAAGATGCAGGGCAGGTTCAGGCACTTAAAGGATGAGGAGATCGCTGGAATACAGGAGCAGACGACGGCAAACTGGCAGCACCTCCTCGAAATAGACGGTAAACAACTATTCTAGCCCGACCTTTCAGGGGCTACTTCTTTATCGAAATGTACCTGTCGAGGACGATTATCGCTGCGAACCAGATGACGAGGTCGATCGCCATTGATGTCAAATCGATGCGCCATTTGTCGACGGGTCCGGCTATCGTGACGAGGGTGTTTTCGCCCCAATTTAAGGGGAGTCCGTAGCTCACCCTGACGAGGTCGGGCACCTCGTATGCCCACCCCCAGAGCATCGAGAGAAGGGCTACGACAACAAGTAGGACGAGGAGAGCATCGGCTACAATCTGCTTCATAGGAAAGTTTCGGAAACGCGTATAATTATAGGTATCGCGTTTGACTCATAACAATATAACGATGTAACTAACTAGTTATGATTACACGGTGTCCACCGGGTTGACGACGATCCTCAAGTGGGCTGGGGGTAAGAGGAGTCTAACTCCGGCCATCGTCGCCACCTTCCCCCCAGACTACGCCGAGAGGCGCTATCACGAGCCCTTCCTCGGAGGGGGTGCCGTCTTCTTCACCATCAATCCCAAGGGGGGAACGGTCAACGACGTTAACCCGCGCCTAGTCAACTTCTACCGAGTCGTCAGAGATGATCCCGCCGCACTCATCGCCGAGGCGTCGAAGCACCTCTACGAGAAGGAAACCTACTATCGCATTCGGGACAGGTTCAACGGCGGTGGGCTTGACGCCGTGGAAGAAGCGGCGCTGCTGCTCTACCTCAACAAGACGGGGTACAACGGGCTCTATAGGGTCAACAGTAGAGGACTCTTCAACGTGCCATTCGGCACATACAAGAACCCGAGGATAGTCCCCGAGGGTGACATCTACGCCGCCAGTGAGCTGCTCCGCCGAGTCGAGCTGCGCTGCGAGGACTTCTCCTATCTCCTCAAAGAGGCGCGGGAGGGCGACCTAGTCTATCTCGACCCTCCCTACGAGCCATTAAGCAGGACCTCCAACTTCAACACCTACAACCCTACAGGGTTCCCATGGTCGGAACAGGAGAGGCTCGCTGGGATCGTGAGGGAGCTTGATACGCGGGGCGTATTATTCACCCTGAGCAACAGCGAGCCCGTCAAGAGACTCTATACAGGATTCAGGGTAAGGGTCGTTCACGCCAACCGCAGCATAAACACGAAGACGAGTTCCCGAGGCCCCGTCAGAGAGATAATTGTATCGAATATCGTGTAGAAAATAGCGTGAACATTAGTTGACGGTCCTGAGGCTTACGCTTCCGACGCCGAGGCCGATGTTCAGATCAAGCCTGGGATCTGGTTGCGCGTCGTATTCCCTCGTCCGATACTCGGAGTCGCCGAACCCACCACCGCTTCTATAGAAGCTCCCACCTGCGCTGACCGTTGACAAACCTCTAATCCTAACCTTCGTCGCCACGCCCTCCTTGATGCTGATCTGTAGGCTACCAACCCCGTTCTCAAGGGAGACGTACATGCTTCGCCGTAGTTTCTCCCCGGAGAAGTCGAGGTCCACGCTGCCTACGCCGCCGCTGATGCCAAGGTTCTCGAGGTTGGCGTCGAGAAGTCCATCCAGGGATATCTCGCCGGCGCCCGCTTTGACCTCGAGGCCCTTCATCGTTGATGGGTTGGATTTGTTGAATGTGATGCGGTGGGAGCCCGCCCCGGTTGATAGATACATCCTCGTTATTGGTAGGCCGCCGATATTCCAATGAGCCTTTCCAGCGCCCGCCCTTATGTCGAGGCTGAAGGGCTTTTCCTCTCCTAGCTTGAGGTTCCACCGGTTCCTGAAGTTGGAGTAGAAGTAAGTTTCAATCTCTTGACGCTGCTCTATCCTCACTGTGTCCCCGATGGTGGTTGTGTGTGGTTTCCACTCAGGGGTGTCGTAGGAGATGATTCCCTCTACAAACTTGCTGGCACCTGGGCTAAGTTCTATGTATCCCGCCGCGCCGAGCGTTATCTCTAATTTAGCCGATTCCGTCTGCGGATAATCGATCTTGATGTTTTCTGTGTAACCACCCGCTTCGCTGGCTGTTGCTGGTGTTCCGCACTTTGGACAAAACCTTACGTCGTCGTCGATCTCTTTCCCGCAATTCCTACAGAATGGCATCTTTATCTCAACGAACTATTGGATGAACGGTTCTATAAACACACACTAAGTACTTGTCGGCGATGGAGTCTACGCTTAGTCTCCAACGACCGAGATGAGTTTCTGCTCGTGTGAATTCTCTTAAATTCGGTGCGACGCATGTACTTCGAGGGGTTAAGTGATGGTTGAATCTACGATCTTGCCAGCACGAGATCAGGTCCCACTCGACGAGACGTGGGACCTTGAGAGCGTGTTCCCCACACTAGAGAACTGGGAAACCGCGGGGAGGGAGATAGCCGACTCCCTGCCCAAGCTCACCGGCTTCCAGGGAAGGATCAAGGAGGGGCCGAAGACACTACTTGAGTACCTCGAGCTTTCCCAGAAAGTCGGCGTTCTCAATGGCAAATACTTCAATTACGCGAGCAACTACTACGCCGTCGACACAACAAACCAACGGAGGGCAGCCTGCTTAGGTCAAGCCCGTAGCTTAACAGCGCGACTCAGCGCCGCGAACGCATTCTTCGAACCCGAGTTGATGAGCCTCGGCCTTGAACTGGTCGAGGAGTGGATAAAGAAGACGCCTGAGCTGGGATTCTTCGAGCACGCCCTCGATAAGCTGAGGCGGAAACATGTCCACATGCTAAGCGGCGAGGTGGAGCAGGTGCTCGCGATGACGCTTGATCCCTTCAGTGGACCTACAACCATCTACAGCGCGTTGAGCGACGCCGATCTAGCATTCAAACATGCGACGGACAGCAGAGGTAGGAGCGTCGAGGTCGCCCAGGCGAGCCTAGGCGGGCTCCTATCCAGCCCAGACCGGGAGTTGAGGAGAACCGCCTACGAGAACTACAACGATGAGTACCTAGCACACAGGAACACGCTCGCGGCCACGTTCATCACTCAGGTGAAGCAGGACGTCCTCAACACGAGGGTGCGGGGATACGAGTCGAGCCTACACGCCTCACTGGAGCCAAACAGCATCCCGGTCGAGGTATTCCACAATCTGCAGACCGTATTCAAAAAGAATCTGCCAACGTGGCACCGCTACTGGCGCATGCGCAGAGAGTTGCTAAGCCTCAACGAGCTACACGTTTTTGACCTAAGGGCGCCGCTGACATCCGCCAAGCCAATCGTCCCATATAGGCAGGCCGTCGAGTGGATATGTGAGGGCATGTCACCCCTCGGCGGGGAGGTCACCGACGTGCTCCGTCGAGGCTGCTTGGAGCAGCGCTGGGTAGACCGCTCCCGCAATAAGGGTAAACGCAACGGCGCCTTCACGAACGCCACCCATGGGACCTACCCCTTCATCATGATGTCGTACAACGACGACCTATTCAGTCTGAGCACCCTCGCCCATGAGCTGGGCCACGCCCTGCATAGCTACTACTCGCGACGCGAGCAGCCATTCATCTACGGGCGTTACTCGCTTTTCGAGGCGGAGGTAGCGTCGAACTTTAACCAGTCAATGGTCAGGGACTATCTCTTCCGGACCCACGACGACCGCGACTTCCAGGTTGCCCTGATAGAGGAGGCTATGTCCAACTTCCATAGATACTTCTTCATAATGCCCCTGCTCGCTCGATTCGAGCATGAGGCCCACTTGAGGGCCGAGGAGGGGGCACCACTAAACTCAAACATCCTCATTGAGATTATGGCAGACCTGTTCAAGGAGGGTTATGGTGGAGAGGTCGTGTTCGACCGCGATCGCATGGGCATCCACTGGGCTCAGTTCGGCCACATGTACATGAACTTCTACGTCTACCAGTACACGACGGGCATCTCCGGAGCACACGCTTTGACACGACCGATTCTGAGAGGGGACGCTGCAGCCGTGGAACGATATATGGATTTCCTGAAGGCGGGTGGCTCAAGGTACCCGCTGGACAACCTAAAGGCGACGGGTGTAGACCTATCCAAGCCGGAGCCGGTTGAGAGCGCCTTCGACTACTTAGCCGGGCTCCTAGACAGGCTCCAGACCCTCCTTTAACATGCGAGCGCACGTCTAAGCGACGCCTTTATCGATTCGAGCCGTGAATGGTGCAGTATGAAGTTCAGGAGGGGCAGCTACCCGCTTCTCTACCCCATCCCAATCTGTCTCCTCGGGGCGATGGTTGACGGCAAGCCAAACTACGAGGCCGTCGGCAACATCGGGATGGTGAGTTTCAACCCCAACCTCCTCATGGTTAGCAGCCTGCGGAGCCACCACACGAACAGGGGTGTGAATGAACACGGTACCTTCAGCGTCAACTATCCGAGCGCGGTGATGGTCGCGGAAACGGACTACTGCGGTATGGTGAGCGGGGCTAAGGAGGATAAGGGCGGACTCTTCACCAACTTCTTCGGGGTCCTTGGCACGGCGCCGATGATCGAGGAATGCCCGGTGAACCTGGAGTGCAAGGTCATAGACACACTCCGCTACGGCTCTTACGAGGTGTGGATCGCCGAGGTTGTCGAAACTTACCTAGAGGAGAGGATAGTCCCAGCCGAGCCTAAGAGGTGGCCGAGCATCGACGAAGTGAACCCGCTCGTCTACACACCCGCGGGTACATACTGGGACATGGGGAAGCAGATCGGCAGGGGCTACGACTCAGGCAAGGCTGTAAAGAATAGAGGTAACTAAAGCGCTTTATTAAGTGCCGTTTCCACCGTCAAAACATGAATCTGACCCCACTAATCCTCGCCCAAGTTGGGGCGGGCATGGAGACGCTTCTCATAGTCGGCGCCATGGTCCTGATCGGCATAATCATAATTATGGTCGTCGGGGCGTTGCTCTTCTTCCTCCCCGCCGCACTGCTGGCCGGCATCGTCTGGTTCCTAACCGGGAACGAGCTCTACACAGGCCTTGCCTTCCTCGCGGTAGCCCTCCTCAGCCTAACTAGGCGCAAATAGGGCTATGCGTTCGGTTATAAGCCACGGCAACACTACTTAGACGTCCCAGTTTGGTCAAGGACGTAGAGATCACCCCACACTCACCGAGGTCTGGTGACCCAGTCAACATCACCTTCCGCGGCGACTGCCGCGAGAGATTTCCGGTCGAACTCGTTTACGAGCAGGCGGTGCCGGCCTACAGCGGCACCTTCACCGTGCAGAAGAGTGGGATACGTGTACCATGGC
>JBFYNQ010000046.1:0-3073 GCA_041304265.1 Candidatus Bathyarchaeota archaeon
TTTCTCGAGGAGAAGCTGGCGTGGGACAGGGTTATCATCTCCGTTGAAGACCTCAACTGTGCAGTTCTTCTCAAGTATGTCTATGGCGGGTTTGAAGAGTTGTCTCGTGATGTAGACATGCGGTTTCGCCAAGGTATTTCATGTAGATGGATGTCTATGCCCCTTTATCATTTTTCGGGTTCACGAGGGCAATTTTAATATTCAGAAAAAAACTGAATATTGTTTGGTTGCATATTCAATGGACAAAGACGAGAGAGTGCCAGAACTGGACATATTATTCGATGGGTCCCTAAGGCCACTACATAGCAAGAATGCCCGTCGCATCTTCGACGTTTTCTACGACAACAGACACCACGAACACTTAACGACACACGACTTGGAGAATAAACTCGAGGAACGGGGATTTTCGATAAGCAAGAAGGAGATCAACGCCTGGTTAGTCTCGCTTCAAGAAGCTGGGCTCATCCAAAAATTAGGGGGACGTGGTAAGCCTGTCGCATCCGAATATAGCAACAGGTACACCTTTGATCTCTGGCAGCTATCGGAAGCAGGATTAAATCTACGTCAGAGACTCAGGTACCTTGTGGAAGTAAAAGAAGCATCGACACTACCAAAGCTGGGTGAACTGTCGCTGGAGAAGATTTCTGACATCGAGGACCTGTACTTCACGTCGAAGATAGTGCTCCTACTTCACGATGGCGGGGGTAGCCTGAGCTATACTGAGCTTAGGAAACGGCTCGCCCTCGACAGGGAGAGGCTGGCGGTTTACTCGTGGCCAGACGTCTCACACTCAGAAAAACCCCTATTTGAGATCAGGGTCAAGCCTCCAAAGCTTCAGACTAGGGTCTTCAAGCTATTCGGGTGGGTGATAGAGGATGATCTCACATTCACACTCACCGAGGCCGGGCGAGTTATGGCCGAAGCCATACTAGGGAACGCCGAGAAGCCTGAGACATAATTTATGTCTCAAGTGTTGAAGGTACACTATTCTTAAGGCCAAAAAGATGCACTCCGATTATTAACAGGGAAGGTTAAAAAGGTCGCTGATCAATCGGCAGAATTTCACGTCTAGTAATGGGGTTTAACTGACTATAAAGCCACCTTAAAAATGCCGGACGCAAATCATGACCATATATCATTCGAGCCTATTATCCCAATCATTATAAGACCTCGGCGGCTAAAAACGGTGAATGAGCGCCTCAAACGAAGTAAGGGACACTAGAATGTCAAACGGTCTGCGAGTCGTGACAGAGGAGATGCCCGAGTCAAAGTCGACCTCGGTAGGCATCTGGATCGACGTCGGTTCACGGGACGAGGCGGAGCCATTCTGGGGGTGCTCCCACTTCATGGAGCACCTGCTCTTTAAGGGGACCGGCCGAAGGTCAGCGAAGGAGATATCGACGGTAATCGAGGAACGAGGCGGCTACCTGAACGCCTTCACGGATAGGGATATGACATGCTACCACGCCAAGGTGCTGGCCGCCGATCTCCCATTAGTCGTCGATGTGTTATCCGATATGGTGCAGAACCCTCTCCTCAGGACCGAGGACATAGACATGGAGCGCAAGGTCGTCCTCTCCGAGATCGATAGCAGGGACGACGACCCGGGTGACCTGATACACGACCTCTACTTCGAGACTGCATGGGGCGCAAACGGGGCGGCGCACCCGGTCCTCGGCGAGAAGAAGACACTCATTGCCGTTGACCGAGACGCGGTGAGCCGCTACTTCTCGGAGCACTACTCTCCCGGAGATATGGTTGTGACGGCGGCGGGGCGCGTGGAGCACGACAAACTAGTCGACGACGTAGAGAGACACATAAGCGCAGTCAAGACCGCTTCCAAGACGAAGAGGGCGAAGCCAGTCTTCAAGCCAAAGAAGGTATATGTCCCACGCTCATCCAGCCAGGTCCAGGTTGCCTTAACAGCCAAGGGCACAGCCTACAGAGATGAGGAGAGGGACGCGTTACAACTCATCTCATCCTACCTAGGAGTCGGGGCTAGCTCAAAGCTCTTCCAGGAGGTAAGGGAGAAGAGAGGCCTCGTCTACTCCATCTTCAGCACGAACTACTCTCTCGGAGACGCGGGGCTCTTCACTATATTAGCGGGAACCCAGGACAGGTTCATCGAGAAGCTGCTAAAGATTGAGTTAGAGGAGTTAGCTAATCTGAGAAAGGGATTAACACCCAGTAAACTGGAGAAAGTGAAACATAAGACTGTGGGGCTCTCGGTTCTCCGCTCTGAGAGCTCGGAGAGCCGGATGATACAACTCGGAGTCTCCACGTTGAGGCGGGGCTCCCCGAAGACGCTCGCAGAGGCGATAGACGGGCTCAGATGCGTAGCGATGGAGTCCATCGTGAAGTACGCCGAGGACAAGTTCCCACGGGAAGAACTGAGCCTGACTACACTCGGCATATCGAAGGAGACGACGAAGAGGGTCGAGGAGCTCTTCTAGCCACTGACAACCGGGGTCGATGTGTCCCAGAGGTGCTTGAAGTAGCCGCGCGCGACAGCCTCAGCAACCTACACCACAACATACTCATGATAGGCTCGATGCACCTCATGGACCCCTACAACTTCGACATCGAACGAGTACAGAAGTGTGTCGTACAACTACGCGACGCTAGACGGCAAAATCGTACCATTCTGCACCATGAACGCGCTCCAAAGGGCCTCGACTGAGAAGTTCGCGCAGCCCTGGACGAGGCGAGGAACACGCCCCTCTACGATATTGAAGCGTTGAAAAAGAAGTTACTAAGTGAGGGTTAGCTCTTCAAGACAGCACCTTTATCCGCTGATGTGACGAGGGCGGAGTACCTGACGAGATAGCCCTTCTTCACGGTGGGCTCAGGCGGGGTCCACCTCGCCTTCCGCTTAGAAAGTTCCTTTTCAGAGACCTTGAGTTCGAGTTTCCTGTTGGGGATATCAATCGCGATCTTGTCCCCGTTCTCTATGAGAGCGATAGGTCCTCCTGCGGCTGCCTCAGGAGAGATGTGGCCGATACACGGTCCCCTCGACGCACCGGAGAACCTGCCGTCGGTTAAGAGAGCGACTTGCTCGCCCATGCCGATTCCT
>JBFYNQ010000047.1:0-4331 GCA_041304265.1 Candidatus Bathyarchaeota archaeon
TAGTACAAGCCCTATGCCACGTCTAATCTGGCTTGGAGGTGATTTAAGGTTAAGGCTCAACCGCAGGCGTCGACACCGCCGCCTTCTTCTTTCTCTTGAGCTGCTCCCTGAGAGCCCAGTAAGCCCCGCCTATGCTTCCCACAACGTAGCAGACTAGGATGAGTATTAGACTGGCGAGCTCAAGGCTTTGCATCGTCGGCACCATCACGAAGCCGAGAAGGATGGAGAGGATCGCCGTTTTACCCCCAGTTACAAGGTGGTTCTTCGTAGTCCTCATGCAGACGAGAAAAGTCGCCACTGCAGCAGCGAGGAGGATGAGTGGTATTAGGAGGTACTGGAAGAGAATCTCCCACGCGGCGAGGTAGATGGCGGCAGTAGCGAGGCCGTTAGTAAGAATGGCGCCCGCGAAGTAGTCGAATAGCTTCGGCGTCCTCTCCGGAGCTGTCAAGATGTGTCAGAACCACATGAGGGCATAGGGATAAGAACTTGACGCCGGGCATCGAGGGGGGTTAAATATGCGTTGAGCCCCAATTGAGTTGATTCCACTTGAAAAGTGAGCGCGACTTCAGAAACTACCTCGCCGGCGCGGCGCTCGCATTCGGCATAGTGCTGCTGACCTCACAGATACTGCAACTGGTCTTCGGTGGCGCTACCGTCGACGTCGGCAGCGAGCTATACGGCCTCATAATCAACATCTACCTTGCCGCCCATCTAGCCGGGGGCTTCGCAGGTGGCTTCCTCGTGGCAAGGGTTCGTAAAGCCGACTTCATTCAGGTGGGCACCGTGACGGCGATCATGGCGTACATCTTTGAGTTCATCTACAACATCGTCTTTGAGGGGGCTGCCACGGACATCTACGCCGCGGTCAGTCTGCTCATCGGCGGGATAATCGGCGCGATGTTCTACAGGTCCAAGACCGAGAGGGCAAGGATTCTCGCAAAGAAACCTGAGGATAAACCAGCGACCGAGTCGGATAAGAAGGACTAACCATCCGTCCCAAATGGGACAATAGTATACTCATTTAATGCGTGTATGTCATAACCTATAAATGGCACCCACCTACCCATTCGAGCATCGAAACAGGGGAACCAGAATGGCAAAGAAGAAGATAGTCCTCGCTTACAGCGGCGGACTCGACACATCTGTCATGGTCAAATGGCTTCAGGAGCAGTACAAGAGCGACGTCGTCACACTCACAATCGACGTGGGACAGGGCGACAACCTGAAGAAAATCGAAGAGAAGGCGAAGACCCTCGGAGCGGTAAACACCTACACTATGGACTGCAAGAAGGAGTTCGCACAGGAGTACGTTGCCCCCGCAATCAAGGCAAACGCCCTCTACATGGACAGCTACCCTATCAGCAGCAGCCTCAGCCGACCACTAATCGCGAAGAAGATGGTTGAGGTCGCTGAGATGGAGGACGCATACGCCGTCGCACACGGCTGCACGGGCAAAGGCAACGACCAGATCCGGTTCGATATCACTATCAAGGCCCTAAGCCCCAAGACTAAGATCATCGCCCCCGTGCGCGAGTGGAAGTTCGACCGCCACGGCGAGATCGTCTACGCCAAGGAGCACAACATCCCCGTCCCCGTGACAATCGACTCCCCCTACAGTGTCGACCAAAACATCTGGGGTCGCAGCATCGAGGGCGGCGTACTCGAGTACCCCGACAAGATGGTGCCCAAGGAGGTCTGGGAGTGGACAAAGGAGATACAGAAAACCCCCGATGAGCCCGAGTTCGTCACCATCGGCTTCGAGAAAGGCGTCCCCGTTAGTATCGACGCAGTCGAGATGGACCTCGTCAGCATTGCGCAGAAGCTTAACGAGAAGGGAGGCATCCACGGCATCGGGCGCATCGAGCACATGGAAGACCGAACCGTCGGCCTCAAGAGTAGGGAGACATACGAGTGCCCAGCCGCAGAGATCATCCTCACAGCCCACAAGGACCTCGAGAAGATGGTCCTCACCATCCACCAAATGCTAATGAAGAGGGAGATCGACCACAAGTGGACCGTCCTCGCCTACCAAGGACTCTGGGTGGACCCACTCAAGCAGGACCTCGAGGCTTTCATCAACAGCTCGCAGGAGAAGGTAACTGGCTGGGTGACGATGAAACTACACAAGGGCTCGGCGAAGCCTGTGAAGCGGAACAGCGAGTTCAGCCTTTACGACTACAACCTGACGAGCTTCGATATCAACACGAAGTACGACCAAGGCGACGCGCTGGGCTTCATCGCACTCTGGGGTCTGCCGAGCGTCACAGCTTGGAACCTCAAGCACCAGATGGACAGCACTGAGCTTGAGAAGCAGGAACAGAAGGTCATCGCACCGGCTAAATCGAAGAAAACCGAGTCGAACCTCTAGGCTTGCGATCCGGGGCTTCAGCCCAATCCTTTTTATTGAATCTCTAGGCTAATTCGCGCCTTATGGCGGCGAGGTACATGTCTGTGATCTTCTCGATCATTAGCTCGCCCGCCTCCTTTGTGGCTGGGCGGGGGTCACCCATAACACCCGTCGGCGTGACAGCACGGAAGCCCTTCCTTTGGTACTTACTGGTGAAGGGGCCGATGTACCCAGTCTTCGCGTCCTTCATATGGACGAGGTCGGGGCGGTAAGCGAGGAGTACGCTCGTCTCGCCGGCGCATGCATGTCCACCGACTGCCTCGCGAGGTATTCCCTTTTCGACGGCTGCTTCTTGCATCTTACCGATGAGCCCCATGAGGTCACCCATTGCTACGAGGTTCGCCTTGAGCTTCGGTGCGATCTCCTGCGTCACTGTGGCGACGGGGGCGAAGTTACCTCCATGGCTCGGGATGAGGATAATGTTCTCGAAGCCGTGATGGTCGAGACTGAAGACCACATCCCGAATCATCGCCATCAGGGTAGCTGGTTCAACACTTAGGCTACCGGGGAAGGCTAAATGGTGGGAGCTACAGCCGGGGCGCAACACGGGAGCGACGAGAGTCTTCCCCATTTTCTCGGCGAGCCTCTTGGAGAGTGCCTCTCCCAGCAGGCTGTCCGTGGCTAGGGGTAAGTGGTGTCCGTGCTGCTCGATCGAACCGACCGGAACTAGGATGGTTTTATACCCGTCTTTAAGCGCCTTCTCGACGAGGGGCCAGGTTAGCTCCTCAAGCATGACTGTGTCCATGGTCATCCCCCTCCTCGGAGTCCTCGTGGTCGTGGCAAGGCCCCTCGCCGCCACACCCGCAATCATCGCCATGCTCCTCGTGGCAGTTGGGATCACCACAGCCGCAGGCGTCCTTGAATGCTGGAGGCGTCGGCAACTTCTTCCACGTGTTTATGAACTCGACGAGGAAGTCAGTCGCCTCCTTCGCCATCGCGTCTCCCTCCTCGACATTCGCAGCGCGGGGATCGTTGAGGCTGTACTGCCCCGTCGTAGTAACGTCATGTGTGTCCGGACCAATCATCGTGTTGAAGAGCTGACTGACTATCTCGTAATCCTTCCTGTCTGGGTTCATGAACTCCTGCAGGTAATCGGGGATAAGCGTGGGGTTCTCCCAGCCCTCCAGGCGCCACATCTCAACCAACTCGGGAAAGTAGTGGAGGGCGTAGCTCGTTTCGCGTGCACAGCTGTGAACCTCTAGGTAGCGCTGCATCCTCTCCTTGATCTTCTTGGATAGCTCGGTGTTGTTGGGGCCGTGTGGGGTGGCGACCATGACGCGGAACTCGCGCTTGGCGATCTGGGCGGCGAGATTCATGATGTTCTCGTTGCCGCCGTGGTAGTTGATGAGTACGAAGCGCTTGACGCCGTGGTAGCTGAGGCTGCGCAGAGTGTCGAGCAGAATGTTGAGGAGTGTCTCGTGGCTGAATGTGACGGTGCCCGCGAACTCCATGTGGTGGGGGCTATACCCTGCCCACGTTGGGTGGAGGCAGACACTGTTCGTCTTCTCCGCCACGTCATGGATGAACTTAGCGACGCCTATACTGTCGCAGCCGAGTGGGAGATGTACGGCATGCTGCTCGATCGCGCCGATACCGATGACGACCGTCGGCGCAGGATCGTTGGCGAGCCAGTCCTCGAAGGCAGGCCTCGTCAGCTCCCAGAGCCAGAACCGGGATAGAACACCATTATCGCTCATGACTATCGCAGAATGAGGGGTACCACAAGCCTTAAACTGTTGCTGAGGACGCTTCCCAAATGCTAAATAGTATTTACAGTATTTTCCTTACATGGCCGAGATCTATCTTGATCCACTGATAATCGTGGTCGCGACTATCATAATAGTGGGCATGATAGCATTCTTTGACTTCCTGCCCTACGAGAAGAGGCCGCTCCCGGTCGCTGCCATCGAGAGATAGGAAGAGC
>JBFYNQ010000048.1:0-8365 GCA_041304265.1 Candidatus Bathyarchaeota archaeon
CTTCTATACATCAAGCTAGACGTCGACATAGTCACAGGGAAAGGCGAACTCGCCTCAATTCTCATCACTCGCGACGTCGCGCGCGAACTCGAGCGACTTGGCGACAAGGTACATGAAGCTAGCGACCTCGTACGCATCCTAGCCCTCTAGAGGGCTTAGCCTTGAAAGATGCACCCGTCGAGGTCGAGGTACTCGCCGACGGGCGACTAGTCATCTGGTCAATAGAGGATAGCAGACAACTATTCAACGCCGACTTCTACGGGAAACCCCTCGGCAACCCGAAGCCTAAGGCGGACTTCGAAGAGCCCCTCATACTCGACCTCATTGAGGGCGTCTACCTGGCAGAGAATAAGAGGATCAGGGTCACGTCAAAGGGTAGAAGGATGGGAATCGCCACCCTAAGGAAGCTGGCAAGGCAGAGACTCAAGGGCTTCGACGCACTCTTTGCCGTCTACAGCGACCTACGGGAGAAGGATTTCATCGTCACCCCTGGGATCAAGTACGGCTGCGACTTCGCCGTCTACGAGCAGGGCCCCGGTATCGACCACGCCCCATACATAATACAGGTGATGAATCGCGAGGACAGCATGTCTGCCACCGAGATAGTCAAAGCGGGGCGCCTCGCCTCGACGGTGAGAAAGACCTTTATCGCTGCCCTGCCTGGCGAGAAAGGCGTCGAGTACCTGGAGTTCAAGTGGTGGAAGGCATAGTGCCTAGACCCTGGGCTAAATCTCCATCAATCCTTTACTAACAGGTACATAGTGACTATCAGGCTCGCTGAGACCCATACAAACCACGTTGTGGTAAACTCGTCGTGGACACGGAAGAGGAGGTTATCGAGGAACTCCTCAAGATAGTCGAGTCAAGCCCTAGCTCTCTTCCTCGTCGGTATCGGGTTCCTCTGGTTCAGCCGGGATGTCGTTCTTCATGAACTCGCGGAGCACTACAGTGGCGTATCCACCTGCGGGGAGGGTGAACTGGAGCGTGACCCCCTCGTCGTGCTTCGAGGCTGAAATATCTGGGAGGAGCCTACCGAGACGCCTCGTGCCGTCAGCCCCGATTCGACGCAGCTCCTCGATAGTGATGCCCGACGCGGCGAAGACCGCGTCCTCCATCTCCTTCGCCTCGTACCTCGCCTCCCTCATCTTATACCCATAGATGGGGGCAGTGAAACTGATCTCACCTGCATCGAAGCGGTATTGCTCGACCGTTGCATCCTCAACGGTGAAAACGCCGCCAGTGTCGTGCTTCTTGGCAAGGTCCCCGTGAAGTATCCTCGTGAAGTTGCCAGAGTCAACTCTGTTCGAGAGGTACCTGTTGCAGAGGTGGCTGAGATAGCTGGAGACTAGGAACCTGCGGAGCCACCTATTACGTTCCCTGAACCTACCCTTGATGAGGTCGAGACCATCGATGACATTCCTGCCCTCCTCTCCTATCCTCTGTGTGCCAAAGTAATTGGGAATGCCGAGCTTGGCGACTGCCTTCTGAATATCATCCGCTTTACGAAGGGCGGAGGCGGGACTATCGTCGAGACCCGTGACAGTGATAGTGAACGTGTTGCCTTTAAGGTGACCAGAACGAAGCTTCTTCGGATGCCTATCAGCCCAGTTAACTGTAACCCCGAGACCAGACTCGATGATCTTGGCCACGTCCTCCGGCTTCCCCTCGGGCAATAATATACTAAAGGTCTGAGTGGAAACGGCGTGCTTGTCCTTCAGCCCTGCGTGGCCGACATCCTCCCTCCTTATCCCAAGGATACCCGCTATATCGATCTGAGTGTCCCTAGTCGTCCTCCCCTTCTTGGTTATACTCATGTAGACGTGGTCGCCGTAGCCGAGGGGCTCGTATGCGGGTAACTCGACGACGCTGAAAAGCTCGGGTCTAGCCCTTATGGCGCCACCGATGCCGGGGAGTTCAGGGGTAATGTAGGGAAGCCTTAGATCGAGCGGCGTATCAGCCATTTCGCTTGAATAGGGGAAGGCTGGGGAAAAGGGTTTAGGTGGACTGGGGGCTCCAGTCGGGCACAGTCCAAGGAAGTTTCTTTCCCTCCGTATACGCCCGAAGCGGGTTCCTGTAGGGGAATAACGCGACAGCTCCGCCAGTGTGGAGGAAGAGAACGTTGTCACGTTTCTTGAACTTCTTCTTACGGCAGAGGTCAATGAGGCAGGCCATCGCGGTCGCCGTGTAGACGGGGTCGATAAACATCCCCTCAACCTCCGCTAGCCTCTTAACAGCCTCCGCCTTCCCCGCATCTATCCACCCATATCCTCCGCCCACATACTCGTTATATACGACGATATCGCCAACGGGTATCTCGACTTCGAGACCCAACACGTCGTAGCTATCCTTAATTATCTGGTTGACGTGCGCCTGCTGCTCTTCGACACTCGTCCAGCCGACCGCTGCGCCGATGATCTTCGTCCCCATGTTAAGAGCGCGAGCACCCATAACGAGGCCTGCCTGTGTACCGCCTGAGCCGGTGCCGTGGACAAGATAGTCGAAGTCGACGCCGATGTCAGAAGATTGTTTGAAGGTCTCCAGCATAGCATTAACGTAGCCAGCCGCACCTAGGGGCACCGATCCACCGACGGGAATGAAGTAGGGATTCTTCCCCTTCTTCCTCTGCGCCTCCATCTCGGCGTCGAGCGCCGCCTGGAACCTCTCGGGGCGCACAACCTTGATCTCGCCACCCATAAGTTCATGGAGGAGGTGATTACCGTCCCACTCCTTTGGCTCCCAGCCCTCCTTCGGCCCGTTCTTCACCAACACAATATCGAGCCCCAGCTTACGCGCGGCAGCGGCGGTCTGGGTACACCAGTTGGAATGGAAACCAGCACCCGTGACGATAACGTCCGCCTTCTTCGCTAAGGCGTCGCCCATCAGATACTCGAGCTTCCTTGCCTTGTTGCCCCCGAAGGCGAGGCCAGTCAGGTCGTCCCTCTTCACCCAGATTCGAGGCCCGCCCAACCACTTGGTAAGATTGGGCAACTCATGTATGGGTGTGGGAAGGTTCGCGAGGCGTGCACGTGGCAGTGATCCTAGCTTCATATCAATCGGTGAGTAGTCCTCTCATGAATCTATAACATCTTTCCCAAAAGGATTTATCCCGCTTCTTTTAACCGGAAGTCTGTTGACGGCTCAATATACCTGCAGGTGGTTCCAGGAGAGCGATCTGGACGCCTACATGCGAGGGCTTAACGAGACGCTCTACGAGGAGTACAACGAGGCCCGATTCAGGTGGAAGATGGTCGATACGCCGTGGAATCTCGGCTTCGTCTCGATAGCCACCGTCGAACACCATGGAGTGCCTGTCGCCTTCAACAGCTTCCTCCCATTACGCGTCAGGCGTGGGCACGACACCCTTACCATCATCCAAGGCTGCGACGGCTTCGTCGAGCCCAAGCATAGACACATGGGGCTCTTCCAGGATACCTTAAAATTCATGTTCAAGGAATTCGCAGCGGCTGGACCTCAGATGCTAATGGGCTTCAACTTCGCGGGCTCCGCTGGGGCGGCGCAGAAGGTTGGATCCACTCTCATCGGCGACGTGCACGCCCTATGCGCTAAAGCGGGCGATCTCACCAAGATGAGCGTCGAGGGAGAGGACGATGTAGACATAGTATCATGCAGCCTCGACGAGCTCCACCGCATCTACGAGGGCTGGGTCGCTAACTTGGATAAAATCCACTATGATAAGACGCCAGAGTACCTGCACTGGAGATACAGCCACCCCATAAGGCAGAGCTGCTTCTACCGCATCCGTGATGCGGGGGAAGAGGGCTACACCGCCGTCAGCCTTGAGCAGGACGGCGCCTCAAACACTCTCTTCATCGAAGATTACACGCCCATAGCTGAGAAGGCTCGTGTCATCTCAGCCCTGATAAAATGCGTCCTAGGTCGGGGAGAACCCGTGAACGAGGTATATCTCACAGCCCCCATATGCTCACCTATCTACGCCGCAGCACAGACGCTCGGATTTGCACCCGATCACCTCTACAACCTGATTATGAGAAACATAAGGGGATTGGATGTGCGGGATAAGAGGCTGTTCAGGGGTAGCATCGAATTAACAGACGTATCTGGCTGGCACATCACGTCGTCGGACGTCTTCTAGCCCTTGAGTTATTTTTTAATAAATATGATCAATTGTCGTGCATGCTATTCAGACAAAGTGTATGTCGGGATAGATCAACGCGCACTCATAGATAATGCTAAAAATGCGCATAATTTACTCACCTAATGTAGGGATCATTATGCCTCATGTTGTTTTGAATGGGAATACTTCAATCGGGGAAATTTTTGATAGATTTGAGCCATTGTTCATTAGAAAAGAGGGCATAATCATAAAGACTGTGGATTTTTATATTAATCGCGAAAAAAATGCAATACTAGTTGATTCATTAGTCGTTATGCCCGGGGCGAACACCGTTTTTCTCGCATTTATTTCAGGGAGAAGTGATGGCGTCGTCGTTAGACTGTTCCCAAAGATGGATGTTGAGAAGACTGAGTATGTTAAGAGGACCTTAGTTGAGTTGGCTAAGCAGTTGTTAACAAAGTTTCCTACTCTCAAAGTTGGGGATACGAATCTGGCCGATTATTTTTAGGAGAACGCGCGAGCATTCCACTCATTTTTTAACCCTTAAGCCAATCAACTTCGTCTTCTTCTAGCTCGAGCCATGCCGTCGTCGCTTCGCCGCCCTCCTTGTTCCTGTACATGAGGCGTAGAAGGGGTATGACTTCGGAGACGGCTTCCTTACTCGATATGTGGCACTTGAGGGCGACCTTCGCTGCTACCGACTGAAGCTTTCGGCGGCTGTGGTATGTGCGTATGTAGCGCCACTTGAGCTGTGGTGGGCGGAGGTAGGGGATGGACCAGCCGTTGCCGCCCCTGACCCATATGGCGCCGAGCCCGCGAAGCGCATCATTGACGCGCCTCCAGTCGTCACCCATGTACTTTATGGGTTTCACGAGCATGCCCTGCGCTGTCTCCTGGTAGGCGAAGGCGCTCTGCTGGTAGCCCAGCTTTGCGACGGCGGTTGACACCTGCTTGCGAAGCCCGAGTCCCTCACTGTGCCCCCGGGCGAAGGCGACGCCACCCGTCATCGCGTTGAACATATACTTCTGCAGCCTATAGCTGCTCATCCTCGCCCTCTTCGCGTAGATGTCTGCGCGGCTCAGGGCATCCAGTCCCTCGGCGAGGTCCCTCTTATCGTCGAGGATGAGCGGTAGATTCTCGTATATCCAGTCAAATAGTTCCTCGTGCTCGATGTACGCCTGGTTGATGGACTTACGTGCCTCCCAGAGGGTCTTGGCGGAGAAGATGTTGAGGACGATAGCGGGGGTGTAGTCCTGCCGGTCCCTCACGCTTAACTTCTCAACGTCCTCAACTGACACGGCGCCCTTACCGCGGGCGATGGATTCGAGGTCGTTTATCGCGGAGCGTAGGTCCCCAGTACTATGGACCGCTAGGGCATCGAGGGCGTCCGGCGGAGCGTCGAGTTTGAGCTCCTTGGATATCCTCTCCAGCTTCGCGTAGACATCCATCGTCGGTATGGACTTGAACTCGATTGCGATCGCCTTATCCCTGAGGGGGCGGAACTTCTCCTCGTTGCCCTCGGCGATCGCCGTGGCGATTAGTACGATGGGGACGCGCGTCGTCTTTATGATATCAACGATGGCTGAGATGCCGCCCAAGTCCTCGTGACCGCTCACACCCTCCATCTCGTCGAAGAGGATGAGACGCCGCTTACCAAAAATGGTGACGTTCTGCGTCGTGGCTCTCCCGATGAGCTCCTCCATCCTCGTACGTGTGCGATAGTCACTCGCGTTGATCTCAAGGAGGTCGAAGCCGAGCTCCTCGGCGAGTACGTGGACGGTGCTCGTCTTCCCAGTGCCTGGTGGGCCGTGGAGGAAGACGGCTCGCTCCTTCGGCACACCCTTCTCCCAGCCACGGAGCCAGAGCCTTAGCTCGTTCACCGCCTCCCTGTTGTCGGCGATGTCCGCGACGATGCGTGGTCTGAACCTGACTGCCCAGGGTAGCCTGTCGGCACTCAACTCTCTTCACTGGCCAGTGCGAGCTTTGCTATGAGTGTGCTAAGCTGTATCTCGGGGCGTGCACCCTGTGTGAGGCGGAAGTCCACCTCGCCCACGGTGTCGCTTATCCTGACCTTCCACTTCTCCGGCATCTGCATACGCATGAGCTCGGAGTAGATCATCCTGAGTATGTCCTCGGCGCCGAGCCCCTCGTCGATGAGTAGGCTGCGGAGGATCTCCCGCGCCTCGAGGAAGTGTCCCTTCATGCCGAGGTTAATCATCTCGCGTACACGCTGGGGGCTGACCTTGCCGAGAACGCTGTAGATGGCGATGTCGTCGACCTCGCCCTGCGTCGCAGCAGCGGCCTGCAGGAGGTTCGTCGCTTTACGCATGTCACCTCCACTCGCCTCGAAGACGGCGTCCAGCCCCTCGGGAACGAGCTTGATCCCCTCCTTCTGGGTGATCATTGTGATGTAGCTCTTGACATCCTGCTCGGCTAATGGGCTGAAACGGAAGACACTGCACCTGCTCTGTATGGGGTCGATGATATTCTCGCTATAATTGCCAATCAGGCAGAAGCGGCATGTGCGAGTGTACACCTCCATCGTTCGACGGAGGGCGTGCTGCGCTGCCGAGGTGAGGCTGTCCGCCTCATCGAGGATCAGGATTTTGAATGATACATCGCTGGCGATGGCGGAGGTCCTAGCAAAATTCTTCACCTTATCCCTGATCACATCTATGCCGCGCTCGTCACTCGCGTTCAGTTCAAGCACCGAGTTAGCGTAGCCGGGGCCGTAGAGGTCGTGTGCTAGGCAGAGTATGCTCGTCGTCTTCCCGACGCCGGCTGGTCCTACGAGCAGCAGGTGTGGGAGGTTCTTGTCCTTGACGAAGCTCTTGAACCTTGACACTATCTCCTCCCTGTCAACCATGTCGTCGAGAGTCTTTGGCCTGTACTTCTCTGCCCACACGCCTATGCTCATGCCGATTCACACCACATACCATTGGCGCGTTTTTTAAGGCTTCTAGAGCCTTGGGTGGGGGTCAGGTGGGTGAAACACGAAAACTCATCAATCGTTTACACAATTATTGTAAAGCTGGACAATCGAGAATGTGAAACCACTTAAAAACGAATTATCCTACTTAAAACTTGTAATATTTACGAAAAAATGTCCCGATGTGGCTTCCACGTTGTTTTTTATACATCATTGACCCACGTCTACTTATGGCGAAAGTAAAACCCTTCATCATCGGTACACGCAATTCGGGCGAGTTCCTTCACGCCGGCGCAGCGATCCTCAAAAAAGGCGGCACCGCGATCGACGCCGTCGAGGCCTCGACAAAGCTAGTCGAGATAAACCCCGAGGACGATAGCGTCGGCTACGGAGGTGTGCCCAATCTCCTCGGCAAAGTCGAGCTCGACGCGAGCATTATGGATGGAAAGACGCTAAAGACCGGCGCGGTGGGTGCCGTACAAGGATACCTTCACGTTATCAGCATAGCCCGGATGGTCATGGAGAGGACACCTCACGTCATGCTCGTCGGGAGAGGTGCTGAGCTCTTCGCCAAGTCGATGGGCTATAAGAAGCAGAATCTCCTCACCAAGGATGCGAAGGAGAAGTACCAGAGCTTCCTCAAGAGATACGCGGACCTACCAAACGACGGCGAGAAGCCGTGGTATGTCAACTACGATGTCGATTTCGGGCTCCGCGACTGGTACGACAAGCTCACCGACAAGCAGCATGGCACAGTCAACATCATGGCGATCGACAAGAACGGGAACATCTGCAGCGGCGTGAGCACAAGCGGCACCGCTTTCAAGTTCCCGGGTCGCCTTGGCGACAGCCCCATTATAGGCGCGGGCAACTACTGTGATAACCGCTTCGGCGCTGCAGCCTGCACGGGGCGTGGCGAGCTCGCTATACGGCTCGCCTTGGCTCGCACACTCGTAAGCTACATGGAGAACGGCATGACCGTCCGCGAGGCATGTGCACGCGGGATGAAGGACATAAACGAGCTGGGAGAGAAGGGGGGCATGAACTGCCTCGCAATGGACAATAAGGGCAACACCATGAGTGCCTCGACCAGCCGGGAGAGCGTCCATTGGTATATGGACGTCGACTCAAAGCAAGCTGAAGAGCGCAAGGGCATCTGGATAAAGGAGTAGCCCTGATGTCGAAGTCCCCATACGACACAAAGAAGATCACTCCCAGCCTCTACGGCGAGCGAAGCCCTGTCGAGGGCAAAGTAGTCGCCATACTACACGTCAGTTTCAAGGACCGTGGTCTCAAGCTCATCGACACGAAGAGCCGTGCCGTTCTCAAGCACGAGATAC
>JBFYNQ010000049.1:0-6617 GCA_041304265.1 Candidatus Bathyarchaeota archaeon
GCTCTTCCGATCTATTCTGGTAGCCGAGAAGTTTAGTTGAGTAGGGTTGGTGCGGTCGCCGGGATTCGGACCCGGGTTTCCTGCGTGGCAGGCAGGTATCCTACCAGGCTAGACTACAACCGCGCGCATCCAGAAATGTCAAGGGGCTCCTATTAATCTCTTACCCCGAAGCTTGCTGGACGAGCAACGGCAGGAACAGAAGCGCAGTCATGCCGACGAGCTTCATATATATTATAAGACTCGGTCCCCCACGCGCGCACCTACGTTCCGTCTGCTTCGGCTAAAACATCGCATTTAAACATGTTTACCTTTTTTGCCTTATTTTGCCTGAAAATGGGCAAAAATTCGCAAATTCAGCCGTCGCGTTTCTTAAATATCATCTCTGCGGCGACCTCAGCTGCGATGCCGCAGACTTTGAGGCAGCCGTTGTCGCCGTGGCCACCCGAGTTGATGAAGTCGGTTCTTTGGGCGGTGTCGGCAAGGTTCCAACTCCTCCCGTAGAGCGCCTGCTGTATGTCCCGGCAGAGCGTCGAGGGGAGCGGCTTTTTGAGCGCCCACTCCTTCTCAAGGCGGCGCATGAACTCGTTGCTGAGAGCGAAGCCATCGGCGACCGTGCCCTGTAACTTTGGCAAGTCTTCGAGCTTCTCCCTTCCCTCCTCGAGGCCGAGGGCCATGAGTGCGCCGACGAGTGCTCCACAGGACTCGCCCCTCCTCGCCATGCCGCCGGCGAAGGCCGTCGCGGCTTTCAGGCTCTGGGTGTCTCCTATGTTCAAGCCTTCCTGTAGAGCGGCTATTACTGCCTGGCTGCAGCCGCTCATGTTCTCGTTGGCGTGTGCTTTGGCGCGTATAGCCTTGACCTTGTTGTAATCAACCATAAACGAGAGGTGGTTCAGCCCCGATTTAAACCCTGAGTCGAGCTATTTGACCCGTGGGAGGAGCCTCTCCGCAGCTACCTCGGCTGCGATCTTGCACACCTTGGGGCATCCCTCATCGCCGTGGCCCCCGCAGGCGTAGAACGCCTCCCTTTGCGCCGTGTCTCGGAGGTCGTAGCTCCTCCCGTAGATGACCCTCTGGATGTCCCAGCAGATCGTAGACTTCAGTGGCTCCTTGAGGTTGAACTCCTTCTCGACTCGGCGCTGGAACTCAGTTGCCACCACATCCGCCTCGGCGCAGGCGGTGGCGTAGACAGAAGTGTCGGGCATCCTACTCCTACCCTCCACAAGCCCCACGGCCATCAGCGCGCCTAACAACGCGCCGCAGGTTTCACCCCGCCTGGCGACTCCGCCGCTGAGAACCGTCCCAGCCTTAAATGACTCCTGATCACCGATCATTAGCCCTTCCTGAAGCGCGAGGAGCACGGATTGACTGCATCCGCTATACTTATCGTAGAAGAGGGCGCGCCTGCCGATCTCCTTCACAAGAACATCGTCGACCATGGTCGGTACGTGGCGTAACTCGACTTAAACTATAGGGCTGTCATCAATCTGACTCTACCCCTGTGACGTTTCCCTCTTCATCGGTTGACAGTCGCCCCTTGCTTATGTCTAGGATGACGAGTTCATTTCCCCAGGGATCGCGTAGCACGGCGCAACGCCCGATACGTATATCGAATGGGCCGGTTGCGACCTCTCCACCTTCTTCCCTCCATCGCTCCACGGCAGAGTCTACCGAGTCCACGAGGAAGTCGACCTCTAAACCGCGTGACTCAGTGTGGATGACAATCTCCGCCTCCGACCCCGGTAACCTCAGACCGGCAGCGCCTCCCGTCCTCCATAAGAGCATGTGGCCAAGCTTATCCCTATAGAAGACCAGACCCTCCTCCAAGCTGGGAACCGGCACAAGTATGCAGTCGACTAGCTTGAAAAACGGTTCAGCCCTAGGTTCACTCATGAGCGGGAGCAGGTCCACCGAGTATTAGACATCAACGTTTATACGGGGCCGAGCCTGCATCCAGCAGCGAAATGATAGGTCTACACCTCATGCTCGACGGCATAATGCGTGTACCGGTTACGCGTGAGACCGTAGACGCCATCCTACGCGAGCTTCCCGGCAATATAGGTATGAAGATACTTGCGGGTCCCATAGTAGTGGCGGGTCATGACTGTAACCCCGGGTGGACAGGTTTCGTCGTCATCGACAAGAGCCACATTGCTATCCACACCTTCACCGAGGGCAACAGGATAAGTATCGACGTCTACAGCTGCCAGCCGTTCGACACCGACGAAGTGGAGCGCTACCTCAACAACAAGATCGGTATTACACACGTCAACAAGTATGTAATCAACCGCTCTGAGGCCTAGTCCGCCTCCGGGTGAAGGTATAAGCCTCGGCTAGCCACAACTAGGCGTCGTGAGCACGCCTAGCTGAGCTCGAAGGTATCCTCGAGCTGCCTCGTGGCGCGTAACGCAGCGCGCCCCGCGACTATGAAGAGAACAACTATCACCACGAGCACGACGAGGCCGCTACCGAGGTCACCGAAGACGCCGCTGAATGTCCTCGCTATGAGGGGAAAGCTTACGAGGAGCACCGTCGTCGCCACTAGGGCGAGGGTCGTGAAGTAGAGAAAACTCTCGATCTTGTCGTTTGCGCTTCTATGGCGCTTGCCGAGCCTGGATGCTACGCCTTGCACGAGCTTCGTATAAACGCGGCGCATTCTGACACTCACGATTAGGACAATGATTACGGTGAAGCTGGCTATTGCAAGGTCAACACCATTTCTAATGAAGGGTGTAGAGATGAAGGGGGTCACGTAAGTTATGGCGAGGTTCCCTACACCGACAACGAGTAGTATGATCGCCACGCGTCTCGCTAGCTCCCAGAACGCGGAGCGGATCTCCTCGAAGACAGCCGTCTCCTTTTCAAATGCCTCCCCAACGATCCTGAAGATGTTCTCTAATCTGGTCCTGAGCTGCCTCGGGAAAACTCCAGCGAGTCTCTCGGGGAGCGTCTTTTCAAACATTATTAAGCCGCTGGACATGACTGCGGAGCCGGCGAGGGCTATGACGCTGATGAGGTAGAGCTCCTCGCTTCCGAAGCCGAGGTCAACGGCATTGCGCGCCATGATGACTCCAAACTCGCTAATCGCTAGCATGTAGAGTCCGAGTCGGAGCCCCTGCTCTAGCTTAACCCCCATTATCCAGCTGCTTAGGCTGAAGCCGACGAACTTCACGAGGACGACGAATAGTGAGACGAATATGGCGACGGTTATCAGGCCGGCGTCGTTGACAAGTGGGAGGCTCGCTCCGATGCTTGAGAAGAAGATCAGGCTACTCAGATCGCGGAGGCTCCTCATCTTCTCCTCAACCGCTTCCTGTACGCCGAGGTTGCTGACGACTAGGCCGGCGATGAAAGCGCCGAAGGCTGTACTGAGCCCTGAGAGGACGCCGACGTAAGCATATGTCAAGACAACTGCGAGGCTGAGGGCGAGAAATATCTCGCTCTCTTTGCCCGCCGCCCAGCGCAGGGGTCCCCTCAGTAGGCGTATTCCAAGATAGACCATGAAGATCACACTCAAGAGGATGCCGAGTAGGAGTTGGACGATGCCGCTGATGCTAGGTCTCCCCGCCGCGGCGAGTATAGGGAAGATGCTCAGCCCGACAATGGCGATGATGTCCTCGAAGGCGCCTACGCCTAGTATAATGCTCTTCGTTCCCGGGTCGTCTATCCCCCGCTCTTCAAGCATCTTGAATGTGATTGCTGTGCTCGTATTCATCGCCATAAAGACGAGGACGAGTGTCTCACCCCAGCTTAGGTCTAGGACCGTGGCGAAGAATGTGGTGAGGAGTGAGACGACCACAACCTCAACGGCAACTATGCCTCCGGACTTAAAGCCGCCCCGGCTAAGGAAGTCAAGCTTCACAACGAGCCCGATCTCGAATGCTATCAGTATGACCCCCAGTTCTGCGAGAAAGGTCAAAAGCGGACTCTTGGTGTCGACGAGGTGGAGGAGGGGTCCGACTATCACGCCTCCTAGGATGTAACCAGCGATTGCTGAAAAGCCGAGGCGCCTAGCAAGAATGCCGCAGACGGCGGCCGACACCAGTGGTACAACCAACAGTAAAATCGCGTCTTCGGCCAAATCTGTCACCTGCGCCGTTCAGTGCCTCCCATAGCTAACCCCGTGCGACCAAAAACGTTGTGGGGCGAGTCAAGGTTTATCTCGATTGTTTCCCCAGCCAAACACGACCAGAATGAGTAAAAAGGACACGAAGATGGCAGAGAAGTTCAGGCAGCTCGCAGTCGTTGAGGACGACTATGCAGTAAAGCTCGACGGCGAGGTACGCGGCTACGGTAATGAGGTTCTTCGCGACATCGTCGGCTCAGTCGCCGTCGACAGTAAAAAGCACGCGGGTCTCTTCAAGGCTTGCGCAGCTATAAGCGCCGGTGAAAGCCTAAGTTTGACTGAGGACGAGTACAACGAACTCGTCGGCAGCTTCGAGAAGCACACAGTTGTCGAGGGTAACATGATCAAGCAGGTCGACGACATTCTTGCTAAGACGAAGGATGACCGCATTAAAATGATGCTCAACCACATAAAGAGTGATGAGATCAGGCATCACCTCCTCCTCAAGGCGTTAACCAAAATGGTCGTGAAGAGGGAGGTAGTCCTCGAGAAGGAAGTCTGGAACCAGCTCTTCCGCGATGTGCTGACGCACGGCCACGCTCCACCGGACCAGTGGGAAGAGCCTGAGTGACATTAACGAACGCGTAAATTGGACACTTAAAGGGTAAAAAGAGGCGAAATATCCCCCCTTTTCCCACAAGGGGATTTTTTAGGGGCAAAAACTCATTTCATTAAGTTCTGAGGATTAAATTTAAATAAATTCCTCCAATGACATACTTGTGCCCGGAAAAGCTCACGGTGAAGTATGCAGCTGAAGAGTGAGGATTATCTACGCGTTGATGCGGATTTCGACGAGAATGGATTAGAGATCAGGCTGGGCGATAGCCCATATAGGGTTGACTACCCAGAAGCGGTCTGGAAAACACTTCCAGACGATGCGAAGAATCTGATCGTTGACCATGTCGCCTTCATGTCGACGAACTATTTGCCTATCGTCCTCGGGAAGAAGGGAATAATCTACGGTACCAGGCAGCCGGTGCTCGAGAGCCTCGCCTTCGAGAGCATGATTTACGACATACCGAGCAGCGCCCTTCTCGACGGGAGGTCTGCGACAGACACACTGCGCAGCTATTATAATGCAGACTTCCGCTTCGAGGGTGGCGAGACGGTCGTCTGGAGTGAAGGATACCGGCCGAGGAACCGCGCGATAATCAGCTTCACGAGCGGCAAGGAAAGCCTACTTACACTCGCGGTCTGCCGGGAGCTCGATATCGAGCCCGTCCTCGTCAACGTCGTCGAGCCTAGTAACATCTACGAGGAAAAGCACCGGCGTGGGCTCCTCCGCGGGATGGCAGATGAGCTCGGCTTCGAGTGGTACATGCTCCGCCACGAGCCGGGCGTCTTTCACGACGGTAAAAGGATGGGTTACAAGCCGAGCAGCCTCGGCTGGGGAACCCAACTCCTCTATTACTTGCTCCTTTACCTGCCCTTCATGATCAAGTTTGATACACGCTACATCTTCTTCGGGAACGAGAACAGCTGCGATAAGGACGCGCCTCCTACGGAGGGGTTCCGCACTAACTACTGCTTCGACCAGAGCAGCCGGTGGACCATGCAGATGGATAACGCGGCGCGGCTCCTAACGAGGGACTCAGCGCGTGTAGGCAGTTTAGTGGGACCCCTCAACGAGTTAGCGGTCACGAAGGTGCTCCACGACGGTTACCCCGAGCTTGCGAAGTACCAGATGAGCTGCTTCTGCGAGGATCCGCCCGCCGAGGAACATCGGTGGTGCTGCAGCTGTAGTAAGTGCGCGCGCACCTACGCCTTCATCAGAGGACATGGGTACGACCCAGCGACCGTGGGATTCTGGAGAGACATGTTCACGGAGGAGCACACCGATCTCTTCCCGGCACTCGGCGGAACTAAGACCTTCGGCTTCGATAAGTCTGGTCTGGGCAGGGAGGAGCAGGAGCTCTCACTTTACATGGCAGCCCAGAGGGAGCCTGACAACCCCTTCCTGCAGAGGTACATGAAGACGAGCATGTACAACGGCGTCGCAGGGGAGGGCGGGGCAGGTAACGAGAGGTTCCACCGCGACTATGAGTTATACATGACTCCGCAGCATTACGAGGCTATGCCACCGGAGCTGCGAGAGAAAGTATACGCGATCTACAACAGGGTCCTGCGCGGCTAGTCGGATGCTCATTAATACTTATATCCCCTCCCCCTGGATAGGATGACTATGTCGTCCGTTCACAGACAGAGGAAAAACGCAAGGGACCGCCTAGTGAGGGCAGAGGGCCACCTTAGGGGCATCATAAAGATGATCGATGAGGACAAGGAGTGTCCCGACGTGCTCCTCCAGATCGCAGCTGTAAAGGCGGCTCTCGACAAGGCGGGGCTCGTCATACTCGAGGACCATATAGAGCACTGCCTCGTTGAAGCCGTCAAATCGGGGGACGTTAAGTCCCAGCTTGACGAGCTCAAGGCGGCGTTGGGGAAGCTCCTTTAGGTGCCTGCTTTGGTTGACAAGGTTAAGGTGGGGGTAGATCGG
>JBFYNQ010000050.1:0-9453 GCA_041304265.1 Candidatus Bathyarchaeota archaeon
GTATCTCCCCTATTTCGTAGAGGACAGCTGCGACGTCGGCGTTGGCGCTCACAATCATGGTCTTGGAAAATGAGTTTATTAAACCGCCGCGGCTGAGTGAGTGTATGCCATACTGCCCAGAGTGCGGTATACCCGTGAAGCCGGAGAATAAGTTCTGCCCCAACTGTGGGCAGAGGCTCGAACCAGTAGCGCCACCGCAGCAGCGCCCAGCCGCCTACGCGCCGCAGCTAGCCCAAGAAACCATCAAGGTAATAATTCCAAACCTGATGAAGTCCAAGTCCCTCGGGAGGACGGATACCTACAACCTCATCGTCACTGATAGGCGTAGCATATTCGCCAAGCTGACGCAGCAGATAATGAATGAGACCATCAATAAGCGCCGCGCCAATGCGGAGGCCGAGGGCAAGGGCTTCTTCGGCAAGTGGAAGGCACAGATGCAGGGATTCAACACCTACACCGACTGGTACGGGGATAAGACACCTGAATATGCCCTCGCGGAGACGCAGGGCAATTGGGCGGTAGATAACGTCTCTATAAGCAATGTCAGGGTCAACGAAGTGACCGACGACGAGAGCGGCGTCGAGACCTACTACATCGAGTTCACGACGGCGTCGAATAAGTTCGACTTCTCTATGCAGTACGATCCAAAGGAGTTCCTCGCCAAGGCGTATGGTGGGGTGATACGGTGAACCTTAAGCACGCGCGCCTCTGTCTCCGTCCATCCCTCAACCTTCAATTTGGCGACTAGATCAGCAATGAAGCCTTTGAGCGCTACTGTGTAATTGTATTAAGTCATCTTTTACCGCCTCTTTGCTGATCGTGATCTGATTCATAATGGATCAATTATTTCGCGTATTTAATGAAACGCGTATGCGCGAAATGGTACCATACCCTTGACACATAATGGATCAATTCCTGAATAGCAAGTTGATCCAATGCCCACTTAAAACTACAAGACCCAATACACCTGGAAGAATTGGCACCATTGCGCTCACGCTGATGAAGTATCAACCCGAGGTCATCGAGTACATCTGGGAAAACTACGAGGCAGATGACCTTCCGTCGTGGGTGGGTAGACTGGCAGAGGACACCACCACCGATGATGAAGGGGGCACCACCACCATGGAGGAGGACATTACCACTGAGGAAGAAGACACTCCTGAGGAGCAGGAGGAGGTGGATGCTACGGTGCAGGAGCTTCTACGCCCCGCCCAGAGCCATACTGTGGAGATGTACGCAAAGTGGTGCCGGGTGCCGGTACCGAAAGTCCCGGTAAGGGTGGCGGTACGAGTCCCGGTAAGAGTGGCGGTAAGGGTGATGCTGCGCCAAGTGGGGATGGAAAGCCCCGCATAATACCGGGGGAGGCGCCGCCCAAGGCGAAGAAGAGGGCCCCCCTTGTGGAGGTGGAGACAAAATATGTGCGGTATGAGTCTTCCGATTAATTGGACAATTAAAATTGGTACCATTACACTGTGATGGATTTCGTTAAGGTACCAGAATCGGATATAGATTAGATTTCTACAAATTCAAATAGTGTTAATGGTACCAATATTTGAGATGAGGGGCAGAGTATCCGCCCGAGATGCGCATCGTCTTCTACACACGGACGCGATAATAATGCTGAAAATCGAATCTTATGCTCATCCCCGTTTATACGTCACATTATCACTCATACAATGACAAGCATGCGCTTCATCGTCTACGCAGCAGGAGGCATCGGCAGCTCCATCGCCGGGCATCTATTCAGAACAGGACACGACGCGGTCCTAGTCGGTAGTCCTAAACACGTCGAGAAGATCAGGGAGTCGGGCCTCAGGCTACTGACCCCCGACGAGCCCTACATCCTCAAGATTCCAGCCTTCAAGGAGGCGTCAGAGCTAGCGCCGTTCCGCGGAGACGACGTAGTCTTACTCACCTCTAAGAGCCAGCACACCACCACCTGCGTCGGCCAGCTCAAGAACGCTGGCGCCCCAAGAAGCCTCCCCATAGTCTGCGCCCAGAACTCCATAATTAACGAGCCCTATACAACCCGGGTCTTCGACAAAGTATATGGCGCCATGATAAACATGCCAGCCATATTCCTCACACCCGGCGAGGTAATCCACCCAATCACGGGCAACGGCGGCTTCATAGAGGTCGGGCGCTACCCCAGCGGCACTGACGAATTAGTAACTAGAATAGTCTCAGCCCTCCTCAAAGCGGGCTTCGCTTCAAAATCCAACACAAACATCATGCATGCCAAAGCCGCCAAGACACTCATAAACCTGAACAACGCACTCGAGGCGATAACAGACGCGCGGGGAGACACAAAAGCATACAACCGCGCAGTCAGGACCGAAGCCGAAACCGTCTGGAGGCAGGCGGGAGTAGAATGGGAAGACCTTCACGAATTTGAGGCGCGAGCCAAGACCATACGTGGCACCAACAAGATGCCAAAGGACTACCAAGGCGCCGATGTGAAACGAAGCTCAACCTGGCAGAGCATGGTCAGAGGCACCGGCAACACAGAGGCTGAGGCAATAAATGGCGATGTAGTCAAGATGGGGTCAAACCCTCAGCATCTCGTGCCCCTACAACGAGACACTATGGCGCGTCGCAGAGAACATGGCCAAGAATGGCGAGAAACCCGGCAGATACACCGTTGAACAACTAACACATATGGCTGAAAACGGGGAATTTCCCCCGAGTGCAATTACTCAATAAGTAAAGAAAGATTAAAATCTGATTAGTTAACGACGACGTTCTCTAAACTGAAGTAGCGCTTCGCTAGGAAGCGTATCTTCTTAATGTTCTCGCCGTTCTTACCGATGGCTATCCCCTTGTCGTGGGGGTCGACAGTCACCATAGCGATCTTGTGGCCGTCCATCCTGTCGATAAGGCGTATGTCCTTCACCTGCGCCGGCTTCAGGGCATTCCTCAAGAACTTGTCAGGGTCGTCCATGTACTCGAAGATCTCAACCTGCTTGTTAGTCATGGCGCGGAACCGCTTGATCTTCTCCCCGCCCTTGCCGACAGCCAAGCCAACCTCACCCTTCTTAACGGTGAAGATGAGGCTCTCCTCCTCGATAATACAGTCCACCACAGTCGCCCCCGTCATGTTCTGGAGCAACTGGATGAACTTCATCTCGTTCTCCGTTATCTTGACGTTGCTAAGCATCTTTCTTCTTCACCAATTCGAGGATCTTGGAGTCACCCGGCTCAAGGATGACCATGGCGCTGACCGGAAACGGCTTTCCACAAAGCGTTCCTAGGTCTACGCTGTCCTTGGGGTGCTCCATGAGGGGGATCTCCCCGAGCTTCCCATAATTAACGATGGTCTCCCTCGCCTCGCGGGGACAGTTACTGCTGACTATCGCCAGCTTTGCTCTTCCTCTGCGCAGCTCCCTGACGGCAACCTTTGATCCTACCTGGACCTTGCCGGTGGAGAGTGCGAGTCTCAGCTCTTGGTCTATGCTACTCATCGCGTTTACCACCCATTGTCATGAACAGCTCGACGCTACCCGTTCCGAGCGGCATCGACTGCCCGACGATGATGTTCTCGATTACGCCTTTAAGCGGATCGGTTTCTCCGCGGAGCGCCGCGGATACGAGGTGCTGTATCGTGAGCTCGAAGGCCGCCCTCGCCAGGACACTGCTCTTCTCGCCGCTGATACCGTGGCGACCAATCTGCTGCACCTCGCCCATCTTGGTCATGATGTCGGAGACGAGCATGACGTGCCTTACGTCGACGTCTAGGCCCTGCTCCTCGAGTACATTGTGGGCCTCCTTGATGAGGGCGTTACGCGCCGCCTCGATGCCGAATATCTCCGCTATCTCGTGTATGTTGTTCGTGGTGGTCCTCATTGCGTCGACGCCGTCTATCTTAATAACCTCCTCGAGGTTGCTGCCATCAGTCCTGATTATCCACTCGCCACCCTCCTGGAGGGTGAGGACACGCTTGATCTCGAGGATACCCCTGATCTTCGCGGATCCGATGGTATGAGTGAGGACCTCGGGGTTGCCGCTCTTCTCCTCGTCGAGGCTGACGCTATAGATGAGGTCACCCTCCTTCTCGTACTTCGTCGGGAAGGCGTCCTCGATTTCCTTCTCAGAGACGCTGAGAGCCTCGAGCTGCTCCGCGTTAATCTCGATGCGCACAACATTGGCGTTGAAGTCTACGTTGACCCCGCTGACGACGTCGTCGAGTGTAGTATAGGTTAGCTTCTGAGCGACCTCGCGTGCGAGCTTCTCGCTCTTCCTGTGCTTTGCGTCGAGGCAGATCTCCATGACTGGCGTCGAGGGGGTCCTCCTTGCATCGACGATCTCGATGAGACGTGGGAGGCCGAGGGTTACGTTCTGCTCAGCGACACCTGCGTAGTGGAACGTACGGAGCGTCATCTGCGTGCCGGGCTCGCCTATGCTCTGGGCGGCGAGTATGCCGACAGCCTCGCCCGGCTCGACGAGGCTGTAGTCGTAGTTCTTCATCGCCGACTCTATGAGGCGATCGACACCAGCCTTCGTAAGTCCGGATGCCTTGAGCTGCGCCTTCAGCTCAATTATGAGGCTCTGAGGCAGTATAGTTAGCAGGTCAATCTTCTTCTCCACGTAGTCGTCGGAGGCAGCCGTGCCCTTCTTCTCGGTGAGTTTAGCGCGGTCGATAAGCTGGACGACGTTTACGGCTTTGCCGTGGTCACTCTTGCTCGGGTCGATGCCGTCCTCACCGTATTGGAATTGTATAATGTCGCCTATGCTGTTGCGGACAGTACCGTCGTATTCGACGCGCAGGTGCTCGAGGGCGTTGATAAGGCGGCGCTGCATGTACCCGCTCTGCTGAGTGCGTACAGCCGTGTCGACCAGCCCCTCGCGGCCACCCATGCTGTGGAAGAAGTACTCCAGAGGTGTGAGGCCGTCACGGTAGCAGTTGTAGACGAATCCTCTTGCCTGGGGCGTAGGGTCCCCATCCTTAAAGTGAGGCAGCGTGCGGTTCTCGTAGCCCCTCATGATACGCTTGCCACGAATAGACTGCTGTCCTACGCTGCCCATCATCTGGCCGATGTTGAGGCTTGAGCCACGGGCTCCGCTACGGGTCATAATGATGCCCGAGTTACCCATTCCCAGCCCCTGCTCGACTGTTTCACCCGCCTTATCACGGGCTTGGGCGAGCTCATTCATGACTTTAATCTCGAAGGTCTCGTTCATCGTCTGCCCGGGGAGACGCTCGAGCTGGCCTGTCTCAGCCTGGTCTATGAGGTTCTCAACACTCTTCTCCATCCTCCTCATGACGGAGCTGATGGTGTTGCGCTCCTTATCGGCGATGGTTAGCTCGTCGTAACTGTAGCTGAAGCCGCGTATTGTGAGGAAGCCGTTGATGAGGCGCGTGATGTTGTTTAGGAAGTCGTGTCCGACGTCGGTGCCGTAGTCCTTGATGATGCGGTGGAAGATTGTCTCGGCGCGCTCTGCACCGATGCTATTCTTGTCGATGACGCCGTTAAGAAGCTCTCCGCCCTGGATGAGGACGTATGAGTCGTATTGGCACGCCTCCTTGTCGCACGTCGGGCAGTGCCTACAAACGTTGGCGCGGCTGACGAAGCTAAAGTCCTTGGGGAGGAAGAGGCTGAAGACCTGCTTACCGCTCCACTGCTTCACGGGCTTCTCGATTATTGGCGTGGGTATCTCGCCAACGTAGTTGGCATGTGCGAGGAGCTTGCCGACCTCCTTCGCCGTGAGGAGTGACTCCTTACGGGTGAGCAGGTAGGCCCCGCTGATGAAGTCCTTGGTTGCACCAATGATTGGTGCGCCGTAGCGTGGGCTGAGGATCTGGTCCTGTACCTGCATGAGCATGCGTGCCTCAGTCTGCGCCTCCTTACTCTGGGGGATGTGCAGGTTCATCTCGTCCCCGTCAAAGTCCGCGTTGTAGGGCGGGCAGACCGCGAGGTGCATACGGAAGGTCTTGAAGGGGAGTACTCTGACCCTGTGGGCCATGATGCTCATCCTGTGCAGCGAGGGCTGCCTATTGAAGAGGGCGATGTCGCCGTCCTTGAGGTGGCGCTCAATGACGAAGCCTGACTCGAGGGTGTCGGCTATGCCATGCCTATCTTGCACGAACTCGAGCCTGATCCTCTTCTGGTCCGGGCGCACAACGTATAGGGCGCCTGGGTGCTTGTATGGTCCGTTGAGTACGAGCCTCTTCATCTCGTCGAGGTTCCTCGGCGTGACTACGTCGGGGACAGTGAGCCTGACAGCGATCGCCACGGGTACACCGACCTCATTGATGTCGAGGTTCGGGTCTGGACTGATGACCGTGCGTGCGCTGTAGTCTACACGTTTACCGGATAGGTTACCCCTGAACCTGCCCTCTTTGCCCTTGAGGCGTTGGGCGAGGCTCTTGAGGGTCCTGCCGCTTCTGTGGCGGGCTGGTGGGATGCCGGAAACCTCGTTATTAAAGTAGGTTGTGACGTGATACTGTAGGAGCTCCGATAGGTCCTCGATGATGAGGGTCGGTGCGCCTGCGTCGATGTTCTCGCGGAGGCGCTGGTTGATCCTGATGATGTCTACGAGCTTATGGGTGAGGTCGTCCTCTGCCCTTATACCGGATTCAAGGATGATGCTAGGCCTGACGTCCACGGGTGGGACGGGGAGAACCTGAAGTACCATCCACTCCGGGCGTGCGACCTCTGGCTCGAAGTCTACAAGGCGTAGGTCATCGTCGGGTATCCTTTCGAACCACTCCCTGATCATGTTGGCGGTGAGCCTACTGGCGGCTTCCTCGCCCTCGACAGCGATGGCGCCTGCGCCCTCGACGCCTACCACGACTTCTTCTTCCTCCTCAGCAGATTCTGACTCGAAGAAGGTTGTGGGCTTGGCGAAGCGGACGTTAGTCTGCGGCATACCGCAGTGTGGGCACTCTTTGCCGCGCTTGTACTTCTTAGCAACTTTTAGTATGTCGTTGATCGTGTCGTCGGTGACCTTGCCGAAGAGTTTGAGGTCCTCCTCCCTCTTTCTCTGGAAGGACGTGATGCTTTCGTTGCCCTCGTCGGGGAGGAGTATGCGCCCGCATCCCCTGCACGTGGCGGTGAGTAGCCTGTAGATCTGCTTGGCGAATTCTACGTGTATGACTGGTACCGCTAGTTCGATGTGGCCGAAGTGACCTGGGCAGTTTAGTGCAATGTTTCCACAGGTCTGGCAGCGCTGGCGGGGCTCGAGAGTGCCCAAGCGGTGGTCCATGAGACCCCCCGCGATAGGCGCGCCGTCCTCGTCGTAGGTGTCACTCGTCTGAATCTCGACGGCGCTGAGCTTCCTGACCTCGTCGGGGGGCAGCAGGCCGAACTTGATGCTGTCGATAATCTTGCTCATTTTACTCGAACTCCTTGGTTAGCTGGAGGCTTGGGGATAGGCAGAGACTCTGCATCTCCTGCAGCAGTAGTTTGAATGCGTAGCTAATGGTGACGGGCTCTATCTCGCCCTTGCTCTCGCAGATTGGGCAGACGTACTTGCGCTGGCGTATGTCGTAGTATGCCTGCTTTCCACATTTTTCGCAGACGTAGATGCTGTAGGCATCCGACTCTTCGAGGAGCCTATCCTTGAGAAGCATGGCGGCGCCGTGACCTACTAGGCAATCGCGCTCCATCTCTCCGAACCTGAGGCCTCCGCCTCTTGCGCGGCCTTCGGTGGGTTGGCGGGTGAGCATCTGTACCTGCCCACGTGCGCGTGCGTGTATCTTATCGACGACCATGTGGTGTAGCTTCTGGTAGTAGACGACTCCGACGAATACGTCGGCCTCGAACATGCGTCCGCTCTGGCCGTCATACATGATCTCCTTGCCGCCCGGGTGGTAGCCCATCTTGATGAGCGACTCGGCGAGGCTCTTGGCATCCTCGTTGTCGAAGGGCGTGCCATCGACCGGCTCGCCGCGGAGGCTTCCGGTCTTACCGGCGAGGCTTTCCATGAACTGGCCGACAGTCATGCGGCTTGGGAAGGCGTGTGGGTTGATGATGATGTCTGGGATGGTGCCGTGGACGCTGAAAGGCATGTCTTCGGGTGCTACGAGCATTCCGATGACTCCCTTCTGGCCGTGGCGGCTGACGAACTTGTCGCCGAGTTCTGGGACGCGGTTGCTTCTGACCTTGACCTTCACTAGCTGGCTGCCTTCGATGTCCTTGGTGATGAAGACACCGTCTACGGTACCCTCCTCGGTGGGGCGTACGCCGATCGACGTGTCGCGGAGCTGCGGCCCTCTGACCTCAAGGCCGCCGTACTCCTCCATGAACCTGGGGGGGCTTGTGCGGCCGATGAGTATGTCTCCGCCTTTTACCTCGGACTCGTCGGCGATGAGGCCGTCGTGCTCTAGCTGGCGGTACGCCTCCGCGCCGTGGTAGCCGCGTATGCCCTCCTCGGGGATGGTGAGCTTGTCTTTAGCACCGCCCAAGTACTGCTTGCACTCCGCCTTGTAGATGCGGTAGAAGCTGCTGTGGCCGAGGCCGCGCTCAACGGCTGCCCTGTTGAAGATGATGGCGTCCTCCATGTTGTAGCCGCTGCTGCTCAGCACTGCTACGATGTAGTTCTGTCCGCTCGGCCTCTTGTCGAAGCCGATGACCTCCATCGGTTTGGTACCTACGGCGGGTTTCTGTGGGTAATGTAGGAGGTGGCCGCGCGTATCGCTACGGTCCCTGTAGTTGAGTACGTAGAGGCCCGGTGCCTGCTTGGCCATGGCTGCCTGGTATGTGTTACGGGGTGATTGGTTGTGCTCTGGATACGGGATGATACTGGCAACAACGCCCAGGATGGCGAAGGGGCAGATCTCGAGATGTGTATGGTCGTTGTTGATGTTGTTGGGGTCGATGGCGACGTAGGCGTTCTCCTCCTCCTCGGCGTCGAGGTACTCGATTATTCCCTCGCGTACCAAGTCGCTCCACTGCCAGCGCCCCTCGCGGAGCTGCCTGGCGTGGCGCTGCTTTAGGAGGCTCTTGCCCTCGCTGACGACGATGAGTGGGCGCCTTATGCGTCCCTCGTCACAGTTAACGTAGATCTCGTTGTAGGTTTTGTAGTAGCAGGTGTTTACTTCGCCGCTCATTTCACCGCGGCGCCTCATGTCCCTGACCTTCTGGACGAGTTCCTGGGGCGTAGTGGTGTAGCCTAGGAGGTAGCCTTCTACGAATATCTTGGCGCCCTCGTGGCGGAGCATATCGTCGGCGTCCTTTGCCTTGACGACTCCCATGAACTCGAGGGTGCGCTTGATCTTGTCCGCGTCGGTGCCGCTTGAGACGCTTGCTGTTAGGCTGAGGTTTTTCACCAGCCCACAGTTAGCGCCTTCGGGTGTCTCGTTCGGGCATAGTCTGCCCCAGTGTGTGCTGTGAAGGTCACGTGCCTCGAAGTTTGGCTGACTCCTACTGAGTGGCGATTGCAGTCTACGTAGGTGGCTGAGTGTACTGAGCGTATTTGTGCGGTCGAGGAGCTGCGTCATGCCGACGCGTCCTC
>JBFYNQ010000051.1:0-3387 GCA_041304265.1 Candidatus Bathyarchaeota archaeon
ACCACGGTGACTGCAGCATACTCTACTATCCCAAGGCGGAGAGCTGGTTGCACCAGGGTGTCACCACCTTCGTCGGCGGCAACTGTGGAACCAGTCCCGGTCCATACGGGGACAGAATGGATGCCGCTTACTTCCTCTTTGATATCTACAATGAGATAGCCCCTGACATGTACTACGGTGAGCGCTTACAGCCCATCGATAAGGTAAACGAGTTACATAGGAAGAGGTATGGCTGGGAGATTAACTGGCGTACTCTCGGTGAGTGGATGAAGTGCGTCGAGGCGAAGGGAGCTGCAGCGAACGTCGTTCCCATCGCCGGTCACGGCGACATACGCTATATGATTATGGGTCTCGACTACCGTCGAAAGGCGACGAAGAAGGAGGTCTCAGCGATGCAGGAGCAGGTGGATAAGGCGATGCAGGAGGGCTGCGGAGGCATAAGCGTGGGAAGGGATTATAACCCCGGCTACTGGGCAGACCCCACAGAGTTAGTCGCCTGCGCCGAGGCTGCCGCCAAATATGGCGGTATCTACACGAGTCATAGCCTGCGCACGGGACTCAGGGAAGACCGTCGCCCTGGCGACCCATCACCATCCAAGATGGGCGGCGTACTCGAGGCGATCAACGTTGGCAGAAAAGCGAAGATAAGCGTCGAGGTCAGCCACCTCAGCCCGCTCTATGACGTCTATCCTCCGGGGAGCAAGGAGATGGCAGAGGCAAGTGCGATGGCCACACTCAAGGCGATAGACGACGCCCGCGACGAGGGCATAGACGTCAACTTCGACCTCATCCCCAACACAACGGGCGGCATCTACGCGATCCCCCACCTCGCTTCCGCCCTTATGCCCTGGCTGAGGGTAGCAGGCAGCCTGAACCAGCTCGGTAAGGTACTGAGGATGCCCGCCCTCAGGGAGGAGATCAAGACGACCATAATGTCAGGCAAGTGGTACAACCTCAACCCAAACCTCACACCCACTTGGGCAATGGGTCCGAAAGTCGCCGAGTGCAGGGAGAAAAAGTACATGGGTAAAACTATCGCCCAGATCGCCAAAGAGCAGAAGATCGGGGAACTCGAAGCTCTCATGGACGTCCTCGCCGCTGACCCCCACACGAAGGCAAACATACAAGGCGGTGTCCCCGGTTACATGATGCTAGTCAAGCACCCCGCCGCCATGATAGGAATCGACACTTTCGGCGTAGACGACAAGTTCGAGATAAAGACGCCTCCCGGCATCCTACCAAACGAGAACACCTACGGAGGCTACCCGCGGTACCTCCGCACCGCTGTAAGGGAGGCAAAGCTGCTGACGCTCGAGGAGGGTATACGGAAGATAACTAGCTTACCCGCCTCCAAATTCAAACTCAACGACCGCGGCGTCCTCAGAGAAGGCGCATACGCCGACCTCACTATCTTCGATCCCGACACAATCACCGACCGCGGCAACACGCTGAAACCCCGCGTTTACCCGAAGGGAATCGAGTACGTCGCCGTGAACGGCAAGCTCGTTATCTCGGGGGAGAGACACACAGGTGCGACCCCAGGCAAGGTCCTCCGCCGGGAGTAACCCCTAACTTGATACCGCATATCTTCAATCAATGACGATTTCCTTCCCGGCGGGGGGATCGGGTAAGAGCCTCAGATGGGCAGTAGCTCTAGAACTTCTCATCGACGTCCCATTCTTTGCCGTCATCCTCTTCTCGGGGAAGCAGGAGATGCCGATGCTCCTAATCGCCATCCTACCCATGGGAATATCCGCATTCATAGTTTACTCGTCGCGCGCGCGTATTCGCCCTCAATTTCGGGAAATACAACAGAGGGATGACAGTCTTCCTGAGCGTTGTCTTCCTACTCGCAGTTGGCCTCTTTGCCCTCGTTTTCAACCAGATAATCTCCGCCATATAGGGGCAACCCCTTTAACCGAATCCCGCGGCGGATAAACTATGAGAGTCCTCCAGTTACATTGCAGCAGCTTCGGCTATGAGATAAAGAAGGAGACACCCGTAGCCGAGCAGCCTGCTGACCCCAAGAGCGAGACACTGGAAAACGTACTCGTCTGCCTCACTTGCTTCGAGAAACAGGACGAGACACGCATGAATGAGATTGTGAATGCCTACATGGAGAACATCAAGGTTGACACCGGGCGAATCGGGACGAAACGCGTGCTCATACACCCCTACGCTCACCTTAGCAAGCAGTTAGGCTCCCCACGCCTCGCCAAGGAGTTCCTCAAGAAACTACAGGAGAAGCTTCTAGCCGAAGGCTTCGAAGCGCATAGGAGCCCGTTTGGATGGTACAAGAGCTTCACCCTCACAAATATTGGCCACCCCCTCGCCGAGTCCTACCGCGAGTACTAGCATCCATCCAAACGTTATCTAAATAATAAAAAACAACTAAGAAACGTGATTACTTGAGAGGAAACAGACCTACGGGTGTAACGATTCTCGCCATCCTCCAGATCCTCGCGGAGCTGGTGTACGTATCGCGGGGGCGGGTATAGTATTCCTCGGCGGAACCCTTGCAGGCTAATGCTTCATCTTCTGAAGTTACTCGTAGAGTTGCTTCGGGTACCCCACCAGGGCGTCCATCTTCTTTTAGAGTTCATCAACTCTGGTCTCAAACGCTGTGATCCTCTCTGTCAGCGTCGCTTTCTTTGGTGGCTCAACGGGTTCTGTCAAGTGAATCAATGAGAGGAAGGTTCAACAATCATTAAACTTTTTATGGAGGCTTCAACCCCAAATCTTGTCAGGGTTAAGAATGCCGTTGGGGTCGAAGACCCTCTTAATACCCTTCATCAACTCGACTTGCGTCTCGCCGACTTTCCTTACGAGGTACAGACGCTTCGTGTAGCCGAGACCGTGCTCACCACTGACTGTGCCACCCATGCTGAGGCCGAGGTCTATGAGGTCGGCTATGGATGCTTCGAGTGCCTCGTGCCATTCCTCATCGGTTCCGCCCAAGCGTATGATGTTGCAGTGGACATTTCCATCCCCCGCGTGGCCCACTGGGACAATCTGGACGCCGTGCTTCGCCTCAACGCCCGCGAGTTCGTCTATAAAGTCGGGGACCCTGCTCCGAGGAACGCAGATGTCCGCCTCGTCGAGCTCATAGAAGGTGTTGTATGCGTCGTAGACGGCTTTTCGGCTCTCCCACATCTGGCGCTGCTTTTCTACCGTGTCCGCGATGAAGGCGTCGACGGCGCCGTTCTCGATGCAAACCTCGCCAGCCGTCTCAATTTGGGTGCTAAGCTCGGATTCGCTGTTGGACTCCACGCCTACGATTAGGTAGGCGGGGTGAGTGTCGTCGGGGAGCTTGCGCTCGAGGTATCGCTCGACGGTCTCCACGGCGTGTTTACTCATGAGCTCGAGGGCGAATGGCTGCACTTTACG
>JBFYNQ010000052.1:0-21635 GCA_041304265.1 Candidatus Bathyarchaeota archaeon
CATCTCCCCCGTCGTCTCTTTCTCACTGAGGGCTTCCTCCTCGCTGCCTCCCTCAAGGAGCTTTTGGACAGCTTTCATCATCATCTGCGCCTTGAGATGCTCGAGCTGCTCCTTGAGCTCCTCCTTCTTCTGCTTGTTGGCTTTGATGCGCTCCTTCGCCTTCTCCCTGACCCTCTCCATCATCTGGGAGTCCTGGTCTAACCCCTTACCCATCTGCATTTTTGCGGCGTCCCGTAGAAGATCCAGGGTGTTATCCACGATGTCGCTGCAGGGGTTTTGGGATTGCACGGTTACTCCATCCGCTTGGGGGCGTAGGCATTCTCGATCTTGGCGTCTACGAGCTTACCAGCGTGGAGGGCGTGGGCGATGAGTTCGAGTGCACTGCCCCTGTAGTCCCTTAGCGTCTCGGGGTCGACTGCCTCGGGGCTGTCCCTGATTAGGTCACCAAGACCGCTAACGAGGCTCGGGCTCTCCCAAGGCTGATTCTCCTCCATAAATCGGACGACTTGGTATGCGTCTTTATGGTCCTGCAGGTTATCGAGGACATCGCCACCCGAGAGAACGGCGTTTACCTCGCCGGCGAGCTGACGCAGGTCGACGTCAACTCCTTTCAACACTGCGACACCCACGTCGCGAGCAGCGTACCAGAGGACGTCTTCGACAACCTCATCGTTTTTCACCATAAAGGCAGCTGGACTGTCGTCGAATCCGACGAGGTCTGCCCTGAGTCTTATCCTGCCTCTTAGGGCGAGTTTGAGCCCCTCAGCTGCCTCATGAAGCCCAGAGACGCGCTTCCCGGACCGCTCGGTTGAGCTGATCGTATGGTCGAGGCTCTTGATCGAGCCCCTGATGCTGCTACCCCTGTCGATGTTGGGGCAGTCGCGCGTATATCTGACCGTTTTCTCGACGACGTCGACTATCCACCACGGCGCGGACGCCCTACGCTTGAGCTCCTCCGGCTTCGCGTATATGGGCTCCTCCTCACCTCTCCGTGTCCTGTCGAGGAAGAACTCCTCCCTGACCTTGAAGCCCTCCTTAAGCATGATCTCGCGCTCTACGTCCTCCTCGGGGAGCGCCATCGGGATTAGTTCGAGGCGGTCGAGGAGTGGTTCGGGGACCCTGTTGACGTGGCTGAAGCCAGTGGGATTGCCGGTGGCAACAAAGAATATGTCGATGGGGCGTACCCAGTTGTACTCCTCAAGGACGACCTTGCCCTCCTGCAGCATAGGGTGGAATAAGACCTGTACCTTGGTGGGTATAGCGGGCAGCTCGTCTACGCAGACAACGCCGCGGTTACCCCTAAGTACACCTGTGCCAATGAAGGCGCGTGGATCTGTTGGACTCTCACCCTGTACGATGGCTTGTATGTCCTTTACGCCGAGTATCTTCGCCTCGTTTGTGTATTCGTTGCCCTGAATCCTGCTGTAGCGCTGGATGCCCGAGATGATCTCGATCTCGGGGTCTTCCTCGCCCTGGCAGCTCGGACACTTCCACTCCTCGGGCCACTTAGGATCGCAGTTGTAGGGGCAGCCCTTGATCTTCGGCACGGGTGGGAGGAGCTTAGCGAGGCTCTCTGCGAGACGCGTCTTACCCGTACCCTCCCTACTTACTAGGTATGGGTAGCCGTTGCTCAGCACGGCCCTTATCACGTCCGCCTTCGTCCCCTCCCTGCCTTCTATGTCTGGGAGGGGGTCCTCGCCGTCGTGGAGCTTCTTGAGTATCATGTAACGTAGCTCATAGGCGACTGGCATTGGGGTGTACCGTTCGATATCTAATTCCAAGGCTGATCCCCGTGTTCTGATACAGTCGAGTTGCCAGCCTTAAAAAGCATCCCGGCATTCCCAACTGGCGACTGTCAAATCTTTTCAACTCACTTCGACGACTTCTACTCGATTGGCATGGTGAAAACCTACGCGGAGATAGACCGGCGCATCATCGGTGAAGCCTACAGGAGCGTCGAGACACTGGAGAACGTGACGACGCTCTGTGACGACTACGACTCGCGGTGGCCCGGCTCCGGGGACGACAAGGCGTCATGCGAGTACATGGCAGGCAAGTTGGAGGACTATGGGCTAGAGAGCGTCCATCTCGAGAAATTCATGATACCTGGCTGGAAGAGGGGGCCAGCGAAGATAACCGTTCTCGAACCTCGGCGAAAGGAGATTCCATGCATCGGACTCCCTATGACCTCCGAGAGTACCATCGAGGCAGAGTTAGTAGACCTTGGTGAAGGTGCTGTCGACGTTTACGAAAAGAGGCGTAAGGAGATTGAGGGCAAGATTGTGCTCGTCAGCAGCGCCCAGCCACCGACTATGGCACGCTACTTGCATAGGAGTGAGAGGTACCAGCGAAGTGTCATGGCGGGCGCGGCGGGTTGGATCTTCATGACACACTACCCCGCCTATGGGCCACCGACGGGCGGCATAAGTCCGATAATCCCCGGGGTCGGCGTCAGCTTCGAGGACGGCGCATACCTCGCACGAGTTCTGCGCCGTAAGGGGCGTGTCAAGCTCCGTCTAGAGGTTGACTGCGAGAACTTACAGGTTGACACGTGGAATGTCGTCGCTGACCTCCCTGGTAAGGTTAAGGGGGAGAACGTTGTCTACGGCGCTCACTACGAGGGACACGACATCGCTGTCGGAGCGCTCGACGACGCGACAGGGGCCGCTGTTGTCATGGAGACCGCCCGAATACTCGCCAAGGAGAAGCAGATGAAGCGGGGGATGAGGTTTCTTCTCTTCGGCGCCGAAGAGATCGGCCTATATGGGAGTAAGGCATACGTCCGCGACCACCCAGCGGACGTCGCTAGCACCCGATTCATGATGAACTTCGACGCTGCTGGCCGTTATGGTAAACAGGGATTCCAACTACACGGCTGGCCTCAGTTAGAGCCGTTTTTCAGGGAGATCACTTCAACGATCGGCCCCGACATCCCCCTCTGGCAGGGCGTCAGTCCCTATAGTGACCACTGGCCCTTCTTCCTAAAAGGCGTACCCACAGCTGGGATGGGCGACCCTGAGGAAAACAAACGATTAGGTGGACGAGGCTTCGGTCACACGAGCTACGACACCGTCGATAAGGTCAACTTGCGTGCCATGCGTGAATGCGCTGCTAATGCGTCCATCGCTGCAATGAGGATCTCAAACGCCGATGATTGGCCCGTCACTCTCCGACCCCAGTTGGAGGTCGAAGCCTTTGTCCAATTACAAGGGTTCAAGGACACTGTTGAACTCGGGGAAAAACTCAAGGCATACCTTAACGAGAAGCGCGAGTCTCTCAAACCCGAGACGCGTGAATACCTCGATCGCCTCAAGGGAAGCTGGGATGAGGTTATCTAGCTCGGGAATTTTCTCCCTTTTATGTAAATTATCATAAACTACCTGTCCGATTCGAAGACTTGCCCCGCGCCTCGTAACAGGTTCCTTATGGGCAGGTGCTGAGGGCATAGTTCCTCGCATCGCCCGCAGCTCACGCAGTTTTTCGCGTACTGCTCCTTCTTGAGCTGTGAGGCATACTTCGCCTTGACAGCGTTGTCCCTGTCCTTCATGTAGTACTCGTTGAAGAGACTGAATATCTCGGGTATTGCGACACCACTCGGGCAGGGTGTGCAGTACCTGCAGCCCGTGCAGCCGACGAAGCCCATCTCCCTGTACTTCTTTGCCACTTGGTCGACAAGCTCCATGTCCTCTTTGGTGAGCTTGCCGACTCCGCTACGCCCCGCCGCCCTGACGTTCTCAACTGTCTGCTCAATGTTGCTCATACCGCTGAGAACGAGGCTGACCTCAGGGTGGTTCCAGACCCACTGAAGCGCCCACTCGGCTGGCTTCCACCTGTGGCGCCCTTCCCTCCAGAGTGCCTTTATTGGTGCAGGAGGCTCGATGGCGAGGCGTCCTCCAGCTATGGGCTCCATGATGACTACTGCGAGCCCCTTTTTTGCCGCATACTTGAGGCCCTCTGTGCCAGCCTGGTAGCCTGTGTCCATGTAGTTGTACTGAATCTGGCAAAAGTCCCAATCGCGGTAGTCAACTATCTCCTTAAAGAGGGGGAGCTCGTCGTGGAAGCTGAATCCGAGGTGCCTTATCTTGCCCTCTGCGAGTTTCTTCTCGGCCCACTCGAATACGCCGAGGTCTCTGACTACACCCCAACGCTCGACCCTAAGTCCGTGGAGGAGGTAGAAGTCTATATGGTCAGTCTGCAACTTCTGGAGCTGCTCCTGGAAGTACTTGTCGAAGTCCTCCGCCTTGTTAATGAGCCAGCAGGGCATCTTGGTGGCGAGTTTCACTTTCTCCCTGTAACCATCTCTCAGGGCTTTACCGACGACTATCTCGCTCTGCCCCTTGTGGTAGGGATAAGCTGAGTCGACGTAGTTGACGCCGTTGTCGATGGCGTATCGGATCATCTTGATTGCTTGGGGTTCATCGATCTTCGCAGTGTCACCGCCGATGATGGGGAGCCTCATCGCGCCGAAGCCGAGCGCCGATGGCTCATATTCGAGCCTGCCGAACTTTCTGTATTTCATATTTGGGCACCAGAACAAGGGTTGCAGGGGTGCAGGCGCTTATAGGATTTCCCTCGCATATGGACGCCTTTTTATCAGCAATACGACGCTATCCTTTTCGATCCGAGATGGAATCCGAGAGGTACGACCGCATACTTGCGGTTATGAATCGCAAGGTCCCTGACCGTGTCCCCTGGGCACTCTGGGGCCACTTTCCCGCCTGTAAGTGGCTTAACGGCTACAGTTGGGAGAAGACGCTCCGCGATGGAGAGGAGTCTGCCAAGGCGCACATGGCGCTGCTCCGCGAGCTCGACTACAACATGGACCTGCTCAAGGTCACGCCCTATTACCGCTTTATGGCGATGCAGTGGGGGAGTAAGTTCGAGTTCATAAACAACGAGGAGGTGGCTCCCACTAAGGAGGTCATAGTAAAGAATACGAAGGATTGGGAGAAGCTCTGGGTCCTCGACCCTAGGAAAGAGCTACGAGAGTTCGTTAGGTGCAACGAGATACTTGCCCGCGATCTGAGGCGTGTGCCCTTCATATACACTATCCCCAGTCCAATAATCCAAGCGATGAATGGTGTCTCAACACCCGATCAGGTCCTCAAGGATATGAAGGAGAATCCCGACGCCCTTAAACAAGGGCTCGAGACGATCACGCAGACGACGATTGACTTCGCCAAGGCATGTGTCGACGCTGGCGCGTCGGGTATATTTTTCGGCATCGGAGGCGGTGGCCGCATCTGGAAAGCGCTCGATAAGAAACAGCTCGAGAATTACGCCCTAGGTTACGACAAAAGGGTGCTCGACTCTGTAAATTGCCCGATCAAGCTCATGCACATGTGTAGCACATCCGCGGGTAACCCAGAGAAGCTGATGGCGGAGGGTTGGTTCAAGAACTACCCTGTTGACGCAATCAACTGGGCGAGCCACAGCTGGACATCAGTCAAGCAGGGCAAGGAGCTGTATGGGGACAAGTTCTGCATCTGTGGCGGACTCGACCACGAGGCTGTGCTCCTGAAAGGAACGCCAAAGCAGGTCGAGGATGCGGTGAAGAAGGCGATCGATGACTGCGCTGAGGGCGGCGGCTTCATGCTAGGTCCCGGTTGCACAGTCTATCAAGACACACCCATCGCCAACTACAACGCTGTCGGCAGGGCGGTCTGGAAATACGGCGCCTACAAGAAGTAAGCCCGCAACAGCCCCATTTCAACAACTATTTCCACTAGAATGGATTGTCCCAAGAACGGAACCGAATTTGGGACCGTCTCATTAAAGGACACACTTTTAAGCCCTAAGCCTAATTCCTATCCAGACTAGTTTCTGAAGGGAGAAGGGTGGCGGACGACCTCAAGCTGAAGGGCCCAGTAAGGGAGATCGGCATTATTCGGGACAAGGACAGGCACGACTCCTTCAACATCACCATCGGGATCACAATAAAGACCGAGGGGAAGGTCACCTACGAGGAGGCGGAGCGCATATCCACAAAGTTCCGCCGCGAGTACCTCGGAAAGGACGTCGAGTTCCGCGCGATACACATACCCTGCCCGCATTGCAAAAAGATAGTTAATAGTGAGACAGGGCTCAAGCAACACATATTAAAGATTCACCCGGAGAAGGCGGAGTTGCTCACTCCTCCCAAGGTGGCGGCGAAGGTAGAGGAGCCGAAGAAGAAGACCCGTGGTAGAAAAGCTGAGAAGCCTGTCAAGAAGGTCACTAAGAGTAAGGCTCGCGCGACAAAGCGAGTTAAAACGGCCAAGTCTAAAGCGGTGAATGCCAAAGCGGAACCTGCGTTGAAGAAGGCGCGTTCGCCCCCGAAGGTGGAGGTACCAGCGCCCATCAAGCGCAAGGTGGAGCCTGAGATAAAAAAACCAGCGCCTTCACTCAGGGAACCCACGGCGAAGACACGATCCAAGACGCCGCAAAAAGCTAGGCAGTTAACCCTCGCCTAGATATCCGATAATTCTCGCTCTGAAAGTTACTACTTTTCCGTGATGGAGAAAAGCACCGTTACCGCTAATGAAAGTGGTATGCTCACTATTCCCGGATTTTCCAATGGGAATATGGCGCCTGCACCCATCACCGTCGGGCTGATTAAGATGAGCAGCGTAGATGACGCGAGCCCAGTCCATAGTCCCGCCACGATGCCCCGCTCCTTCGCCCCCTTCCAGAATATCGTGCACAGGAGTGCTGGAAGATTCGCGGAAGCTGCGATGGCAAAAGCGAGCCCAACGAGGAAGGCGACATTCTGGCCTTTCGCAACTATTCCGAGGATTATAGCCAGGATGCCCACGCCTACCGCTGTCATCTTCGACATTCGGAGCGTCGCTGCGTCGCTTCTCTCGTTACCGAGGTACTCCGTATAGATGTCGTGGGCGATGGCGCCAGCAGCCGCCATGATGAGTCCCGCCACTGTCCCTAGGATGGTCGCAAAGGCTATGCTGCTTATGAAGGCGAAGAATAGCTCACCACCTATGAAGTTCGCCAGCAGCGGGGCGGACAGGTTCTGGTTCGTCGCGTCGTAGGTCCTAAAATAGTTCGCACCAAGCCCGAGGAAGAGGGTGAGTACATAGAAGACGCCGATTGCGCCAATGGCGATGACCGTCGACTTTCTAGCGTCCGCCGGCGTTGGTACGGTGTAGTACCTGATGAGGACGTGGGGCAAGGCCGCAGTCCCGAGGATGAGTCCCAAGGCGAGGCTCGCAAAGTCGAACGGGTTCTTGTACTTCAGCCCCGGCGAGAGGAAGACGTCACCGCTCACCGTCGCCCCATTAGGGAGCAGGACCGTGGAGTCGAGAATGCTTGAGATGAAGCCGACGGGGTCCTTACCTGCTATGATAAGTACCCCAATCGTCAGCCCTAGGGCAGCGAGAAGGAGCAGGAACCCCTTGATGAACTGCACGTAGGTTGTTGATACCATCCCGGCGGTCGCGACTATTAATATGACGAGGGCACCGACAATCACCACTCCTACCTCATACTGCAAGCCTAGCAGTGGTTGGACGATGCTGCCTGCCCCCACGATCTGGGGGATGAGATAGAATATGCTGACGACGAGTGTGCTCACCGCGGCGGCGAGCCTAACCCTCTTGCTCTGGAAGACGCTCACTAGGGCGTCGCCAAAGGTGTACTTACCCATTCTGCGCAGAGGCTCAGCCACGAGAAGCAGAGCCACAACCCAACCTGCGAGGAAACCGATGCTGTACATGAAACCGTCGAAGCCAGAGAACGCGATCAGCCCAGCTATCCCAAGGAAACTCGCCGCGCTCAGGTAGTCACCCGCGAAGGCAATGCCGTTCATCAGCCACTTGACGCCGCCCCCTGCGACGTAGTAATGGCTCGAGGTCTTCACCCGCCGGGCTGCCCAGAAGCTTATGCCGAGGGTAACACCGACGATGACTGCGAATAGCAGGAAGGCAAGGGGCTGGAAAGCATACTGCATCTAGTATTCCTCCATTTTCCCCGCGAACCAGTTGTATAGGACGGCGATCAGGATCGCGGTGATGATTATCAGCATCCCGCTCACGACCCCGAGGTTGAGACCCCAGATTCTGATCATCAGCATCTCTTTGAAGAAGGTTCCTGCCAACGTGAAGAGGATATAGCCGATGATGTAAACGGCGAATAGGATCAGGCCCAGCCTGAACTTACGCTTCTCAGCCTCACGCCGATCCATGGAGTCACTTAGACGGTCATTAGCCATACAATTCACCGTAAAGAGAGTAAATACACTAAAGACCCTCTATCGCAGGGTCGCGGTTATAGAACTTTCTCCATCAGTTTTAACCGACAGTTTCGTACACAAATTGAGCCACATCATAGCTACCAAGAAATGGGATGCCCTTTGAACTACCTTAAATCCAAAGACGACAATGTGAATACCGAGGACAATGTTCGACCCCGTTTTCAGCAAGGTACTAGTAGCCTACGACGGCTCCGAGCCCTCGAAGAGGGCGCTAGACCACGCCGCCAAGATGGCGGCCATGTTCGAGGGAGAACTAGCCATACTGACTATCGTACCGAAGGTGTCGATACCCGTGTATTCAAACGCAGAGCTCGGCGCGCAAGCGATGGACATCGCCAGCCTACAGGACAGGATGCGTGAGAACTACAGCCAATCCATGAAGAAGGCCGAGGAGGAAATCAAGGGTCTCTACCCCCACCTGAAAGTCGAGACGATCCTGCAGGAGGGGCGTCCAGCCTCGCTTATTGTCTCAGAGGCGGATCGGCTTGGAGTCAGCCTCATAGTGATGGGGAGCAGGGGCTTAGGCGGCATCAGCGGCTGGATACTCGGAAGCACGAGTCGACAGGTGGTCGACCTCTGCACGAAGGGTATCCTAATCGTCAAATAGTCTTTTTTTCGTCTCGGCGTGTCTACGGCAACCTTTAATCCCCTCGCCGGGGGATACATTACGAAAACCGATGGTCCTTGAGAAGTTAGGCTCCAGCCTCTACGACGCACTGCGCAAGGTCATAAAGGCGCCAGTAGTGGACGAGACACTCGTCAAGGAACTAATCAAGGACTTCCAACGCGCTCTACTGCAGGCTGACGTGAACGTCGCTCTCGTCATGCAGCTCAGCCAGAACATCGAGAAGAGGGCGTTAAACGAGGAGTTGCCGCCCGGCATCAGCCGCCGTGAGCACATAGTCAAGGTCGTCTATGACGAGCTGACAAAGTTCGTAGGAGAGAAGCAGGAGGACATAAAGATCCAGCCAGGGCGCCAAAATATCATCATGCTCATTGGCATACAGGGCTCCGGCAAGACGACGACGGCGGGAAAGCTCGCTCGATACTATCAGAAGAGGGGTCTCAAGACGGGCCTCATCACCTGTGACACCTTCCGCCCCGGCGCCTACAATCAGCTTAAGCAATTATCAGAGCAGATTAAGGTCGATTTCTACGGCGAACCCGACTCCAAGGACCCCGTCTCAGTCGCCAAGCACGGCGCGGAGCGCTTCAAGGGCTACGAGGTCGTTATTTTAGATACCTCGGGGCGCCACAAGGAAGAGAAGGGGCTCATCGAGGAGATGCAGCAGATCGCCGCAGCCGTCCAGCCTCAGGAGATAGTGCTGGTACTCGACGGCACAATCGGCCAGCAGGCATCCGCTCAGGCTCAGGCCTTCAAGGAGGCGACGCCCATCGGTAGTATCATTGTCTCCAAGCTCGACGGGACCGCGAGAGGCGGCGGAGCCCTTAGCGGAGTAGCCGCGACTGGCGCACACATCAAGTTCATCGGTACCGGTGAGAAGATTGAGGACATCGAGCCATTCGCCCCAAGCCGCTTCGTCGGGCGCCTCTTAGGTATGGGCGACATTGACGGACTCGTCGCTAAGGTCAAGGAAGCCGAGATACAACCATCGGAGAAGGACATACGCCAGATGATGAGCGGCAAGTTCAGCCTTCAGGACATGTACGACCAGTTCGAGGCGATGAGCAAGATGGGCCCCCTCCAAAAGGTCCTCGGAATGATTCCCGGCATGAGTTACCAACTCCCTGAAGCTGACATGGACAAAGCAGAGGAGCGCCTCGATAAATGGAAGGTCATAATCCGGAGTATGACCATCGAAGAGAAGGAGGACCCCAAGGTCATTAACTCAAGTCGCATGAAGCGTATAGCTCGCGGCTCGGGTACATCGGAGGCGGATGTGAGGGAACTAATCAAGAATCACGAAAACATGAAAAAAATGTTCAAACAGATGAAGGGGAACCGCCGTCTCAGAAACATGCCGTTCAAGATGCTACAGCGATAGTGGCTACCTGATGAGACCCCTAGGCTCCAGCTTCTCTATTACTTCGGGGAGACCGATCTCCTCTAGAGTGCTCCTCTTCTGCAGCCCCGTCTCAATGTCCCAGCCCTGCAGGGCGTAGTACTCGTCGAGCATCCTTTCCCATGTCTCGTGGTCGATGCGCTCTCCTTGATACGGGCCTGACTTGACAGGCTCCTCCCAGAACCTCTTCGGCGGGTAGTCGTCCCTTCGAGTAAAGCCTCCGTGGAGTGCGTTGAAAGCTTTCTCGAGGTTATTGACCCTCCTCCCAATCTCCATAAATCGGTCGACGGGGAGGTTCATCCCCGTGAGGCTGGTGGCTAGCTCGCATAAGTACCTAGCCGCGTCAGGGGAGGCTTTGCTCTCCCATGACAGGAGGCCGTTGTTGTAGAGGCATGTTCCCGTCATGTCGACTATCGCCTTCGCCTGCTCCTGCATGTAGACACTACGTGGGACGCCTTCGTAACTGAGGAACTCTTCAGGGGTGAAGCTGTGCGTTGCGCCTCTTAGGTGGCGACCAGCCGCGGGTGAGGTTACGACGCCGAAGCCCCACCCTTTCGATATGCGGACTCCGTCGACAGTGTCCTGGCCTTTGATATGTAGCGCGAACTCCTCTGAACCCTTGCCCAGCTTCTCAGCCGCCACCTTGACTCCGTCGGCGAGAAAGTCTCCGAAGCCCTCGCGGTACGCTATCTTGTCGATTAGGGCGAGGACGGCGTCGTGGTTGCCCCACGTTAGCTCCAAGCCATCCGTATCCTTCTTCGTCAGCAGCCTCTTCTCGTAGCACTCGAATGCCCAAGCGATTGCAACAGAGACATTGTCGCCGTCGAGACCAAGCTGGTTTGTCCGGAGGTGCGCCTTTATTGCGGCTTCAGGGTTCGTACAGTCGACGCGTGTGCAGAAGCTGTTGCTGCTGTTGTTCCACCATCCTTCACCCTCGGCGCCATAAGGGCCGTCTGGGACGAGCATCCAGGGCATGCATCCGACTGGGCAACCATAACAAGCGAGTATTTTGGTCCTGTACTTCTTCATAGCGTCTCCTGAGATAAGTTTGATCTTCTCGGGGTCCCAGTAGTCATCCTGTCCGTTCCTAACGGGGCGGAAGCCAGCTTCCCAGGCGGGGCTCCCGAGGGGGCTCTCGACACCGTAGTAGCCGTCTTGGCGGTACTTCGCCGCCTTTGGGAACTGCTCTATCTTGGCGCGAGCTGCATCGACCGCTTTGAGATACCTTTCGGGCTCAGCTATTGCTATAGACTGTGTTCCTCTGGCGGCGATCGCCTTCAAGTTCTTTGAGCCCATTACGGCGCCGACGCCGGAGCCCCCCGCCGCCTTAGCCCTGTCCGCGATGACGCATGCATGCTTGACATGGTTCTCCCCAGCGGGGCCAATTCCGATTACACGTATTTCGTCGTCGTTGTGCTCTGCTCTTATGGCGCGCTCAGTCTCCCACGTAGTCTTCCCCCAGACGCCGTCCGCATCTCGTAGCTCCGCCTCACCCTCGTTAAGCCAGAGGTAGACGGGCTCCTCAGAGCGACCATTGACGACGAGGGTATCGAAGCCCGCATACTTCATCTCGGCACCGAAGTGACCGCCGCAGTTGGCTGAGCCGACACCTTCGGTGAATGCGTTCTTCGTGTCGATAGACACTCGGCTGCCGAACGGGGAGAGTGTCCCGACAAGGGGACCGACGCCGAAGAGTAACATGTTCGCTGGGTCTAGCGGCTTCACGGCTGGGTCCAACTCGTTGAATAGTATCCACGCGTTAATGCCCCTGCCCCCGACGAACCTCTCCACGTACCTCGACGTTGGCTCGACAGTGATCCTTCCGCTGGTCAGGTTAACGCGGAGCAACTTGCCACCATACCCCGGGTGTCTCACTGTGCAACCCTCCTCGCGCCGTATGCACAGTACTTTACACAGAGAAGCACATCCTCTCCCACGCATAGGTCGCACGTCGAGTCGATACTCATTGTTATTCTCCCGGAGTCGTTGTCCCTGTGTATGTGTGTGCTGGTCAAGGAGGGGTTGAATGCATTATGTCCTGTCTTGTGGAGGGAGCAAGCCGCCTCGCATAGTCTGCAGCCCTTACAGTGGGTTGGGTCAAGGATCATCAACGGGATTCTAGAGAAAAGCGTCCTGGCGCTAGATGAACCTGTGCCTAGAGGTACTTGTCGAACCAACGGAGCACATGCCCGAGGCGCGCCTCCCTATGCTTCGGCTTCCCACTTCGGCTCAGTTCGTGGTTCTCGCCGGGGAACCTGACGAACTCAGTTGGGACCCCGAGGTATTTGAGGGCAGTGTAGAACTGCTCCCCCTGCTCCATGGGGCATCTGTAGTCCTCCTCGCTGTGGAGGACGAGTGTTGGCGTAGTTACGTTCTTCACGTATCTTATCGGGCTCTTCTCCATGAATGCCTCCTCATTCTCCCACGGTGTACCCATCATCTCACGCTTCCCGAATGTCCACCCGATATCCGAGGTGCCAAAGAAGCTGACCCAGTTGCTTATGCTCCTCATCGTCACAGCCGCCTTGAAGCGGGTGGTGTGGGTGACGATCCAGTTTGTCATGAATCCGCCGTAGCTGCCACCGAGGCACGCTAGGCGCTCGCCGTCGATCCACGGGTAGTTCTTGGTGCAGTAGTCGACCGCTTCCATGATGTCCGCGTAGTCCTGCTCGCCGTAGTGGCCGGGGAGGTTAGCCTGGTAGTCCTCTGTGTAACCGCCGCTACCCCACGGGTTGATGTACATAACAGTATAGCCCTTGCCGGCGAGTAACTGATGCTCGTGCATCATGGCGTTCCCAAAGACGCCTCGGGGTCCGCCGTGGATTTCGACCGCCATAGGATACTTCTTACCCTTTTTGAAGCCTGATGGCTTCATAATCCACCCCTCGACTGTGTGTCCACCGCTCGACTTGAATGTGAACCGCTCGTGTGGGCGGAGGTCTAGCCCGTCTATCCACTTTTTATTGAAGTCGGTGACGCGCCTGTCCTTGCCGTCAATTCTGGCCCATAGGTCCGAGGGGCGTGTTGTGTGTAGAGTCGTATAGACTATGTGGTCCATGTCAGTAAGGCTCCAAGACTCGACGCTATGGTCGACTTCGCCGAGAAGCTTTTCGACTTTCCCCCCCTTCGCCTTTACCCTGTTGAGGTTGCTTACACCGCCAAAGTTACTGGTGAAGTAGATGTATCCATCGGCTCGCCACTGGGGAGTTGGGTCGAGAGAGCTGACGCGAACGTCGCTGCTTATCTTAACGCCTAAGTCGGGCTCGAAGCCCTCGGTCAGCTTCCTCGCAGCCCCGCCCTCAGCTGGCATGATCCAGATGTCCGCTTTCGTAGCACCTCCCTTCCTGTAGTCGTGCCCGGCGAAGGCGATTTCCCTGCCGTCGGGAGACGGGCAGACGCCGACCATGCCTCCGCCGGCGCCGCTTACACTCCAAGTACCCGCCGTGATTTGTATCGGCTCACCCTTTGGGCCGACGCGGTAGATGTGATCGTAGTCTTCCAGGTCGGTGTCAGACTCGACGTTTCCATAGAATAGTATCTCCGAGCCCATCCACTCGGCGCCGTCGATCTTCCATTCCCCTCTCGTCACCTGCTTTGGCTTACCTCCCCGAAGAGGCAATGTGAATACGTGCTTGAAGACGCCAGGGAAAAAGCCGCGCCCATTGAACTTGTAGCTAAGGCGGGTTATGTGTTTCTCATCCCCCTTCGGCGCCTCTTGCTGACTCGGGCTCACAAAGAGTACCTGTCGCCCGTCGGGGCTCCACTTCGGAACCTCAATTCCAAGTTTGACGTCAGTCATCTTCCTCGCCTCTCCGCCAGCGACCTCTATGACGTAGAGCTGGGGTTTCTTTTTCTCCTCCCCCTCCTTTACCTGAGGGGTCGAGGTGAAGAGCAGACTACGCCCGTCAGGCGACCAACGTGGTCCCTTATCCTTCCCCCTCCCAGATGTGAACTGCTGTGCCACGCCGGATATGACGTCAGCGAGCCAGATGTCGCTCATATATTCGTCCTTCTCGTTATTGAGGGTCGTGTGTACGAACGCCGCGCGCTTCCCATCGGGGGAGACGCGCACATCGGACACAAGCCTCAGTCTGAAAAGGTCCTTGATATCAACCGGTTTCCTATTAGCCAAGAAGCACCACGAGTGTAAGTTTCCCTATACCCTTTAAAAATATCCGCAGGATACCCCTGCATAAATTAATAGAACTTATAAAAGAGTGCGTTGATTAGGTGTGGTGCTCAGCCGGGGATAATACCCTGGAGATGGGGCGAATAATATGGGAAAGAGTCAAGGTCCACGCAGAAAGAGCAGGGCGGCCCTCACTAAAAAAGTAAGGGAGCGCGGCAAGCTACCGCTAAGTAGACTACTAACGGAGTACTTACCCGGCGAGAAGGTCATCATAAAGATCGACCCCGCCATACACAAGGGAATGCCCCACAAGAGATTTGCTGGTCAGGTCGCCACGGTGAAGGCTAAGCGCGGGAAGGCATACGTTGTAGAGATTCCGCAGACGAAGATCGTTAAGACCATCATAGCCCTACCTCAGCACCTTAGGAAGCACGTCGACTAGAGGGGTTTTCTGCATGTCTGTAGTTGAGAAGAAGGAGATAACCGTCGCCGAGGCAAAGGCGCTTCTCGAAGCCAAGGCGGAGGAGCTCGATCCGCTCCAGCGCAGGGTGCTCGACTACACCGTCCGCTTCGCTAAGACGAGCGGTGAGGAGTCAGATAAGCTCGTCACTGAGCTCATGGCGAAGGGGGGTATCGAGAGGCAGCTGGCCGTCCAACTTGCGAATTGTATGCCCGGCAGTGTAGCGGAGATACGTACCTTCCTCGGTCGTCAGAGGATCATATCCGAGGAAGCCGTAAACGACATTCTAACAATAATTAAGAAATACCGGGCCGTCCCTTAAGCTACTGTAGCTCTCCCGGGTGAACGACTTGTATAGGGATCAGAAAAAATACGAAGAGTATGCATACGTCTTGGACTATCTTCCACACGGTCGACCCGGCGCATCGAGGACGCCACATACCTCGAGCGGCGTCGTACAGATGGTGGGCGAGTCCTATTTTACCCTCCTCGAGGCTTCCCCGAAGAAGGACGCCGACTACAGCCCGCGGGACAGAATATTTGTGGGTAAAGGGGATAGGGCGCTCGTATCCCACATAATCGGCAGGGTCGCATTCAATGAACTCACTAGCTCGGCGAGGGCAGAGTTACCCGGCCTCATCGAGGTCGTCGTCAGAGCAAATGAGCCCTTCTTCGTCAACTTCTTCAACACGAGTCAACCGGTTACGCCGCGGATGCACAGCCTCGAGCTCATTCCTGGTATCGGGAAGAGACTCATGTTCCATATACTTGACATAAGGGAAAAGTCACCATTCAAGAGCTTCAAGGACATTGAGGAGCGCGCAAACCTGAAGGACGTGGCGGGGCTTCTCACTAAGCGCGTGCTCGAGGAGCTCAGTCAGGAGGAAAAATATCTCCTCTTCACCCGCCCGAGTGCCGAGCACACATACCCCATATAGGATAATCCTTTTACCTTCAGGTGTAGACCACTAACCCGATTAGGGTTGAGGTTGGACGAGGAGATGGGTGAACTCCGGAAGGAGTTGCAGAGCTTCCGCGCTGAGACAAGGCACCGTCTCGAACTAATTGAGAGCGAGGTGACCAAGCAGGTCAGCCTCAATTACAACCGCGCTATAATCGACTATCTACAAGGCGCGACGCTTGACTTCATTGACTCCCTGAAGTGCGCCAAGGGCGAGAACGAGGCGAGATGTAAGCATGGTATGAAGGAGGTCCAGAAGCAGTATCTTGAGCTGCTCAAAACGGGTAGGATCAGGGACAGCCTCGGTGCCCTTAGAGATGCCGTTGAAGCCACAGTGAAGATGGAGGCCAAACTCACCGCGGGGGGTCAGACATCTTGTGCCGAGTGTATGAGGAAGGAGGTGGAGTTCCTTGAGATCAATGGCGGGCTCCTCAATCAACTCATGATGCTCCAGGAACCGAGGTCAGTTGTAGTCGATGAGAGGAGTTCTATCTCATCTCTCGATGCCGTCGCAATGGAGGAGGGTGTACTCGACCCGGTCGCTCATAGAGCCCGGCTCCAGGTAATGCTCAGCATCTTTAAAGGGGAAAACCGGTTCGCCGACTTTACCTCAGCCACAGGCCTCAAGGGTGGTCACCTCATATACCACATAAACAAGCTCCTTGATGGCGGACTCGTCCAACAATACGAGTCGAAGGACTATGTCCTAACACGTAAAGGGCTGAAGACGCTCGTCCTCCTCGCTCAGATGGGTGAGGAGCTTTCCCCAGCGGCAGAATAGCCGACCCCAGTTACTTTATATTATTTGGTGGCGATCCCGGCATCAGGAGCCATTATGTTTTTAAGAATCCTGATGTGCATGTCTGTGGATAAACCTTGAACGCCAGGAACTTCAGGAACCCAGACCGCATGGCCTATACGCGGCGCAAGTTCATGGGCGGCATACCCGGAAACAAAATCGTCAAATTCACAATGGGCAACACGGGCAAGAAGTTCCCGGTGAGGGTAGAACTGATCAATCTCGAGCACAGCCAGATCAGGAACAATAGCCTTGAGGCGGCGCGCATCGCGGCCAATAGGCAGCTCGAGCTTCAGCTCGGTACTGACTACTCTATGAAAGTGATACCCTTCCCCCACATTGTGCTCAGGGAGCACAAGCGTGTCAACGTCGCCCAGGCTGACCGTTTCCAGGAGGGCATGAAGCGCCCATATGGTAAGCCTACAGGCACAGCGGCACGCGTCAAACGCGGTGAGCCCCTGATAGTTATCGAAGTTGAGCAGGCGGGCGTCGAGGTGGCGAAGGAAGCCCTTAAAAGGGCAATGGACAAGTTCCCTATTCCGAGCAGGATCTTCGTAAAAGAGAACACGGAGTAGACCCGGGATTTATCCCGGTTTATTTTCTACGACGATGTATATGAAATGGGTTTTTTCATAGATCGACGCGCGCGCCTGGTTAAATGGTTGATTAGATTTTACCGTATTCCCAGAGAAAGGCGGCACACATCTTCACCGTAGTGATGAACTCCTCGATGCCTATCCACTCGTTAGGCGCATGGGCGTAGTGGGGTGGCATCCCGTCGCTGCCCGAGGAGGCGGAGACCATCTTGAGTGGTGGGGCGGTGTAGTACATGCTGGGTCCCGTGCCGCCGCTCATTGGATATATGAGGGGCTCGTTGAAGCCGAGGTCTTTTATAGCTGCCCTGTGTGCAGCGACTATGCGAGTGTCAGAGGGGCTTCTATGGGCATTCGCTTTCCAGCCGTTGAGCTTTAACTCAATGTCTGTGAAGCCGTGGCTCTTGAGGTGAGTCTCAACCTTGTTCCAGATGTCATCGGCGTCCATGCCAGGGACGAGGCGTATATCCATATTTGCCTTAGCCCACGGCGGATTGATGGTGTAGGCAGCGGGTCCGACGTAGCCGGATTGGAGTCCGTTTATCGTGAGGGTTGGCTCGAACATATATGCCTCGATGAGGTCGGCGCCGTGTAGCCCCCTCATGAAGCCCTTGACGCCCCACTGCCTCTTCATCTTATCTTCTTCACCTGTCACCGCTAGCATTTCAAGGAGTTTTATATCACCGTGCTCAGGCCCCTTGATGTTGTCGTAAAAACCCTCAACAGCAATCCTGTCGTCCTCGCCCTTCATGCTCTCGAGGGCCCAGACGAGGCGCCACGCCGGGTTCTCGACGACAGGAGCGCAGCTGCTGTGAACTGGGCCGCGGCTGTGGTCGCAGACGAGTTGCAGGTCTATGCAGCCCTTGCCTCCCAGGGTTATCCTCGTGTCTCTATGTTGTGTGCTGAATGTTCCCGGACACCACTCGGCCTCGGCTTTTAGCATCTTCTCTGGGTGCTCTCGGAGGAAGCGGCGAAGTTGCCAGCTTCCAACTTCCTCTTCGCCATCGAATGTGAAGACGATGTTGACGGGGACACCTATGGTCTCCCTCAGAGCTTTTATCGCCATTAGTTCAGCGACTAGAGCGCCTTTGCTATTGATGGCTCCTCGGGCCACAATCCTACCGTCGACCATCTTCGCCTCGAAAGGAGGGCTCACCCACTCATTGATCTCGCCGACGGGCTGTGTGTCATACATCTGGTACGCCGTTAGGGTATGATGCGAGCCGGAACTGAGCAGCTTGCCGTATACCACCGGGTTTCCCTCTCCCTCGACTGGCACTAGTTCGGCCTGGGCTCCGGTCTCCCTGATCATGTCGCGTACCATCTCGGCGCACTTGTAGACGTTCTCCCGCTCCCCCGAGACACTCGGCTGCCTTAAGAGCTCCTGGCAGCGTTTGATGTACTCGTCGCGGTTAGCGTCTATTTGTTTGAACACCTTTTCTAGGGACATCGCATTCCCGATGGCATCCTCCCCCGGAGCCTATTTTAATGTTACAACACACCGTCTAATCGCATGTACGAGCTCGAGCTTGAGCGAGTCATCTCCGAGATCAAGAAGAGAGGGGCTAGGAGGGTGCTCCTTCAGCTTCCGGACGGGATGCGCCCCTACGCCTTCGAGATTGCGGAGCACATAAGACGGGAGACGCCCACCGAGGTCATGATCAGCGGTGACTCCTGCTACGGAGCCTGCGACATAGCCTCCCGGCAGGCGCTTGACCTGAATGTCGACCTTCTCATCCATTACGGCCACGCCTGCTTCGTCCAGTCCCCAGGTGTCCCCGTCCTCTACATTGAGGCGCGGATACAAATCGACGTCTCTAAGATGGTCGAAGCTGTCACTCCGAGCATCTCGGGTTGGGCTAGGGTCGGACTCACAAGCACTATCCAGCACACGCATCAGTTGAGAGAGGTTGCTGAGGCGCTATCAGAGAAGGGCGTTAAGGCGCTTGTCGGCGAAGGAGGCGGACTTACTCCGGAGCCCGGGCAGGTGCTCGGCTGCAGTTACGTCGCCGCTACGAGGCTCCCAGAAGACGTCGAGGGCTACATATTCATAGGCGGAGGCAGGTTCCACCCGCTCGGCCTCGCCTTGAAGACGGAAAAACCCATCATTATAGCCAACCCATACAACGGCTCTGTAACTCGACTAGACGAGGGTGAACTCATGCAGCTCGCCAAGAGGCGCGTGGCGATCATCGAGGTTGCGAAGGCAGCGAAGAAGATCGGAATCATCGTAAGCTCGAAACTAGGGCAACGTGCTCTTGCGGATGCGATGGTCCTCGCCGAGAAACTCGGAGACAGGGAGAAGACCGCCTTCCTCATCTACCTCGACGAGGTCCGCGCTGACCAACTCAACAACTTCACCGAACCCGAGGCATTCATCGAGACAGCATGCCCCCGTATAGCCCTTGACGGCGTCGCAGGCATCAATCGCCCCATACTCACAATAGCCGAGGCGCGCATCCTACTCGGCGAGAAGACATGGGAGCAGACCTGGGGCGCCGCCTACCTAGGCTAGGAAAGCTTCACCAATCAGTTTATTAAAAAGCGGAGGCATAACAGGAACGGTCCCCAGAGGACCGGCTCGATAAGCGGCGGTTGCCGACACAGGCGCAACGAAATGTCAAAGGCAAAAATAATCAAGAAGAACGTCTTCCCCGGTGAGGAGCTAGCGGTCATCGAGGAGTATAACAAGGGGGAGGGCAGCTACCAGGAAAACGGGCTGGTCCGCTCAGAGGAGCTCGGCGAGACGAGTATCAACGCGGAGAAGAGGGCGATAGAGGTCAAGAAGGCGACGAAGAAGCTCAACCTCCCACTTGAGGGTGTCGTCGTCATAGCCCAGACGGGCTCTGTGACGCGCAGAGACGCACGCGTCGACATCTTCCGCGTCGCGGGCAAGAGGATCGCGCCGACCTACACTGGCGTTGTGCACATAAACGACGTTGCCCGCGAGTTCGGTAGGAACCTCGAGCAGGCGATACGCCCCGGTGACATAATACGCGCCGTCGTCGCGAACACGAAGAACAGGATTATACAGCTCAGTATGGCGGGGCCGGAGTTCGGCGTCGTCTACGCCTACTGTAGCAGGTGCGGCGGCATCATGGAGAATGATAAAGGCCGCCTGACGTGCCCTAAATGTAAGCGCGTCGAGCGCCGGCAGATGGCGAGGAGCTACGGAAGGGAGGATATCTCATCATGAAGCTTAACATTGTAAAGGAAGAGGAAGGATACGTCGAGATCGAGTTCGGCAGCGAGGGTCATACGCTTCTCAATCTGCTGCAGACTAGTCTGCTGGAGGACGCCGCTGTGGAGATGGCGGGATATACGCGGCCTCATCCTTTGATGGATAGGAGTAGGCTCTTTATCCGTTTTAAGGGTAAGAAGGTGAATCCGATGGAGGTTCTTAAGAAGGCGGCGGATAACGCTGAGGCTAAGCTCGCTTTGTTTGATGAGGGTTTCAAACAGGGCGTCTCCAACCTTAAGAAGTAAGCCGCGTAGCATTTTCACTAGGCTTGACCCCCCAGAGGATACGCCAGGTAAAGAGAGAGATACGAGTCCTCGGCGTAGCTGCGAGACGCGTCGTTAAGGGATACATTATTATCGGCATTGTCTACCGGGGGAACCTCTGGCTTGACGGCGCCCTCTTAGCGCATTCAGACAGTGACGATCTCACAATCGCCACCGCGGACATGCTGGCGGGCTCCACCCATTCGAGGCAGGTACGCGTCATCCTCCTAAGCCGACACAACCTCCCATCCGAAGCTAGCATAGATGCATCCGAACTCTATGCCAAGACCGGGAAACCCGTTATCATACTCGGCAATGGCACTTTGTGGGTCTGGAAAACCGGGGGCAAGGAAATACCCTACACTGCCGAGGGGTTGGACCGCTGGACCGCCGAGGCCGTTCTCAGGGCTTCAACACGTGAATGTGTAACCCCGGAAGCCCTCAGGGTGGCTGCGTTAACATTATCCGCTTTAGCTTGAGGGTTAGATGCATAAGGTATTAATAGAGCCAGTCGGGGTTATGGGCTGTGATGGAGGAGTAAAAAACGAAGTTTTGCTCTAAATGCGGGACAATGTGCGCCCTCGACCATAAGAAAAGGTGCTACATATGCCCCAAGTGCGGCGCCGAGGAGCCCATGACCGAGGCGATAAAGATAGAGCGCGAGGTAAAGGGTGAGGATAAGATCGTCGTAATTGGTAAGAAGGAGCAAAACCTCCGCACGACGGCGCAGGTTAAGGCGGAATGCCCTAAATGTGGGAACGACAAGGCGTCTTGGTGGCAAGTACAGACGCGCGGCATTGATGAGTCGGCTACCCAGTTCTACAGGTGCACAAAGTGCGGCCACACGTGGCGCGACTACAGCTAAGCCGGTAACTCGATCCTTTCACCCCCATATATTGGCGCGTGCATTGCCATCGAAC
>JBFYNQ010000053.1:0-7806 GCA_041304265.1 Candidatus Bathyarchaeota archaeon
CTCCTCCAACAGGACGGCACATTGACCCCCGAAGAAGCAGAGAAGGCGCTAGCCCTCGGAATCGAGGGATGCAAAAAGATCTACGAGATACAACGCGAGGCACTAAAGAAAAAATACGGCATCGACCAGCCGCAGGACAAGCCCCAGGAGCTACCCCCGGAAGAGCCTGAGTCCGAAGACCAGCCCACCAAGGAGGAACCATAGATGAGCAAGAACAACATAGTCAGCCACCTTAAGCAGAAAAAGATCATGGAGGTCCTCTCCACCGGTAAGCGAATGGACGGCCGCGCCTTCGATGACTTCCGCGAACTCTCGATAAAGCGCAACGTACTCTACAAGAGCGAGGGCAGCGCCGAGGTTTGGCTCGGCAAGTCCCACGTGATGGTCGGAGTCAAGGTAGGCACCGGCACACCCTTCGAGGACACGCCTGATGAGGGTGTACTCATGACAAACGCCGAGCTCACCCCCATCGCCAACGCAGCGTGGGAACCCGGTCCGCCCAGCGAGGAGAGTATAGAGCTCGCCCGTGTCGTCGACAGGGGACTACGCAGCGCTGACACACTCAACACAAAGGACCTTTGCATTACACCCGGCAAGCTCGTACAGATAGTCTTCGTGGACCTCTACATCCTCAACTACGACGGCAACCTCATCGACGCCTGCGGTGCAGGCGCTGTAGCGGCCCTCCTCGGGGCAAAGAAACCCGTATTCATCGAGGGGAAGCCCACCGGCGAGAAGATGCCGCTCACAGTGTGCAAGAGGCCCATCCCAGTCAGTGTCATAAAGATCGGGGACAACTTCATCATGGATCCCACCGCAGACGAGGAAGAGGTCATGGACGCCCGCCTGACTATCACCTTCGACGAGGACGGCCACCTCTGCACCATGCAGAAGAGCGGCTCCGAAGGCCTAACACCCGAAGAGATTAAGAAATGCATAAATATGGCGCAAGCTAAAGCGCCCCAGTTAAGAGCCAAGGCCACAGGCGACTAACGATGACAAGAAAGAAGAAGACGTACGGTCTGCGACTCAGGACCCGCGGAGGAGCCGCCATACAGAAGCGCTGGACACGCATAATGCTCCAGTTAAAGGAGCCACACAAGTGCCCGAGCTGCGCGAGCCCGAGAGTTACGCGTAGCGTCGTCGGCATCTGGTCATGCAGCAAGTGCGGCTACAAGTTCGCCGGCGGTGCATACGTCCCAACGACGAAGCTGGGCCAGGCATCCACAAGGGTCCAGGTTTAGACCCACCGTCCAACCGGAGAAGACTAATTTTGGAGCCTCGACGAAGTCAATCCGAGGCAAAGATAATGGTAGAAGCCACGAGAGACTTTGTTGACATCATCATCAGCTCCCTCAAGCCCGAGCTTGATCGAGGTCTCTCAGAGAGGTCCAACGTCGTCCTCGATGCGTCCGATTGCGGAGTGGTCGTCAAGGTAGTGGCTGACGATATGGTGGCGCTGCGCGCCGCCGTCAACAGCTACCTCTACTGGATACAGGGAATAATAGACATAGGCAACAGGGTGCACCCTACCATCTAGGTCAAAAAAGAAAAAAAACTAGAATTGTTACTGGCTAAACATTAAACAACTGTGGCGCCCGTTTCCATAGCAGATAGATAATGATGCCGCTGATCACCATCTCCCCGAGTATGTAGCTGCCATTGTATATCGCGCTGTAAACATACGGTCCTAAATCAGGTGGGGCGTACTCTGCGAAGAATACGACACCACTAACGAAGTGTGAGAGGAATCGGCCAGTCAACGCGACGACTACGCCGATAAGGGGCTGCTTCTTAAATAGGCCCGCGAGTCCCAGACACGCGAAGGCAAGCGGGTAGTCGAGGATGATCTGGACAGGATAGTAGATGTACCCCTCCAAAGCCATCTGGACCAGGCCGAAGACTATCCCGGCCATGATCCCGACTTTCGGCCCGCGCCTATAGGCGAGCAGTATGATAGGTACCATGCTTCCTAGGGTGATGGAGCCACCCCAAGGGAGCTGGTAGATCTTGATGTAGTTTAGGACAACGGATAGTGCCACGGTTACGGATATCTCTGCCAGTTCCCTGGTATTTGTTCTTGTACCGTTACCGTTCATGACACATCCCTTCGCCGGTATTACCCGGATCAGGTTCCTAGGGTCGACGACTTTCGTCCTCTCAGCCGGGCTTTCGCCCAGCTCCCCTTCGCCTCGTATGGGCTTGGACAGGCTAATAAAACTTACCTAAATCCTTGCTAGGCGGGGTTTTTCGCGAGCTTGACGGCGATGACGCCAGCTTCCCTTCCTGGTACGATCAACTCGTCACCCGCATCAGGGGAAGAGGGGCTCTCTGTGAGTGTGCCGAGCGCTCCACCGCGTTTCAAACCCGCCCTACGGGAGATCTCATCAACCTCATCGAGAGTGTAGAGATGGGCGTGTCTGAAGACGGGGTCTCCCTTCTCTGTCAAAGCGGTGTAGAGTTCTCCCCAATCGCTCTCCCTGTTGATGAACAGTGTCACAATCGGCGCGTTCTGAATCGTTACACGCGATGCCTCCTTCAAGGAGGCGACAGGGTCTTCTAGAAACTCTATGACAGTGACCATGTAGGCAAAGCCGAGTGACTCACCTCTAAGAGGCATAGCCTCGGCGCTACCCAGGACGCACGGTAACCCCCTGCCCGCTGCTCTTGCGAGCATCTTGTTTGAAAGATCGAGACATACAACACACCTCATAGAGTTGGTGAAGGCCTCGGCGAAAACGCCGGTACCCGCGCCAATCTCTAACCCGATGCTCTCATTGGGAAGAAACCCAGCCACAATCCTCCTCTCAGCTGAGAGTACCTGCCTCCCCTTCTCTGTCTCGTACCAGGTGTCGTAGTTAAACGCCACTCTATCGAAGGCGTCCACAGCTTCAGACATGCTTCAGCAACTCTCGCAGTGTGGCGCCGAGCTTTTCCGGGGACTCGTCTAGTATAGTAGTCGTCGGCTCGATACCTAATGCCCCTGGGTGGCTGTAGGCGTCAGCCATTTTACCGCCGGAGTTAATGAAGCGCGTGACGGGGCAGCCCTCCCCGAGTGTCTCGGGCGGTAGGCGAATCACTGTTTTTCCTATCTGTTTGAGAGCATCCGCCACGTCATCTCCTCCTCTTATGACGACAGCGGTGCGAAGCCTCGCGTCCCTCCTTTGAGCCTCGATGACGACGGAGGCCATGAAGCGCGAGCCTCCATACTCGACTTCACCGCACGATTTTGGCCTACCCTTGCTAACGACGACGCGACCGTTCAAGCCTACAACGTCAAGGGGATTCATCGGATTGGTCTTCGAATAGACGAGATTCAATCCCACTTGGGGGATTAGACGTTCGGCTCCCTCGAGTCCCTCAATCTCGCCGAGGGTGAGACTCACCGCCTCCTCGAGCTCGTCGAGCTTCCTGAAACTACCATAGAGTTCGTCAATTTCTAAGCGGGCCTGCTCCTCAACTCTTGCGCCATCAACCGTAAGTCCCTCTTTCTCTAGTAGGGTGCCGAGAATGCTAACGTGGGCATCTATCACCCTGCACCTTTTCTTCACTTCGTCAACTGAAGACGGGTCAACAATAGCGATGAGTGTGCCATAGGTCGGTGCCCTGAGGAGGTCCTGCTCGAGCTTTTGCGCCCCCTTCACGTAGGCGACGCTTGAGGAGTCGAAACTGAGTCCCAACCCAAAGCTTTTGAGGACTTCGCCTACAGCGCCTTTGATTCCCCCCTCGGACACGTCGTGGAGTAACTTCACCCCCTCGACGTCGGATATGGCGCGTATCTTCGGAAGCGCAGTGAAATCCCTCCACCTGTCGTCTTCCGCCCCTCTGCTGAGGCCCGTTATCCAGACCGCCTCTCCCCCAACTTCACCAACGAGGAGGACTAGGTCCCCTACGCAAAGCTTCGAAGGTTTCCGCTTCTGCTCGCCGAGGCATGTTGTCGAGACGAAGGGTATCTCCAGCCCGTAGTATGTAGCTGTCTGGCCTGCCACTATTACTACGCCGTACTTTCTCGCCTCGTCGCCTAAACTTTTAGCGATTATCTTGAGGTCACTCTCCCTCGTTTTCAGGGGGAGGTAGATGCCGGCTATCATGTGAGTTGGAACGCCGAATCTGCAGGCAACATTGCTAGCCGCATAGTGGAAGGCGAAGAAGCCCAGCGCCTCAAGAGGCACACCGATGCTGGGGCTATGAGCAATAACTGTTTTATCGGTGAGACTCACCGTCGCCCCATCGAGCTCAAGTTCCCTATCGAGTGGAATATATGGAAGAACACTCCTCTCGAAGACTTCCCTTGAGACTTTTCCGAGCCCCAGGACTCCGCTCATCTGCTTTCCCTCATTACTCCTAGGTTAGCCTATAAATTCCTAGCCTGCTCCTCACCCCGGTAATGACGACAATAGCGACGGGAACAAAGATGACGTCGACCAGCGTCGCAAGGTCTATAAGCGCCAGCCCAATGCCGAAGAGTACCCAGTCGAGACTTAGGAAACCCACGGTCTCCCAGACGCATCCCCCGCACATAGCGGCGATCTCCCACCTACTTACCGTCTTAGGGTTCTTACCCTTCCTCATACGCACAAGGTAGCTGATGAGCAATGCCTCAATTCCCCTCACTAGCATCGCCCCCACGACGAAGACTGGCGGGAACCCGAGCGTAATCATCTTGTAGCTAACACCTATCCCCATCGCCGCGGCGATGGTCGCGCCCGCCATGAGCGGGTCAAGCAGGACGCCGAGGGCGTAGATGAGCACGGGCGAGGCGTCGTACTGCGCCAGCGGCTGCGGCATCGGCACCATGATTAAATTAGCGACCACTGTGACAGCTGTCATTATGGTAAAAAGCGCCAACTTACCACTTGTTGTCTTGAACCTTGATTCCATCTCTCTTTGCATCCTAGAGGGGATGCAGGCGTCAACCGCTTGGCAGGTTGACGATAACGCGTACCTCCCTACGCCGGCATTACCCGGATCAGGTTCCTAGGGTCGACGATTACCGTCCTCTCAGCCGGGCCTTAACCCAGCTCCCCTCTGTCCATAGCCACACCCACCTCCGCATATAAATCTTACAAAACGGGTGCACGTAGCCAAAGGCATGTAAAAAAGAACCTGGAGACGTCGTTGGAGGAAAATGTGGAGATGTATGGTCAACCCCTCATATCTAATCGGGACGACGAAAACCATGTTTCAGGAAACGTAGTGAAAAACATCGCCTAATCCTCGTTTCCAGAGACAAAAACAGCGGATCCGGGTTCAGGCTTAAATATATTAGTCAAATATTGCAGTAGGTGAAGGAAATGGGCGATCTCCTCTCAACTGATCTAATTCTCGGAGTTGTCATCGTTGCCGCAGCGGCTGTGGCCATCTTCATGTTCTGGCGCGCCTCAGGCGGCACAAAGAAGAAGGAGGAAGAGAAGCCCTCCGAGGATCCCCCGAAGGAGCAGGACCCACTACGAGTCGAGCTGCAAATGACGGAGAGGAAGGTCAAGGTCCCGCCGATCGACAAGAAGATCGCCAGTGGAGACGTCGAGAGGGCGAAGAGCCAGATCAGGACACTCACATTAAAGCAAGAGATCAACAGCATGGTCCTTCGCCGCCTCTTCGAAGCTGAGGACGAGGGCGAGATCAGCCGAGAGGAACGTGTACGACTCGGTAAGGTCTACGAGGACGAGATGACGAAGATCGCCGACGATCTAAAGAGGAGCGAGATGCTCGTCAGCCTCGCCGAACTCGAGTCGATACGCGAGGAGATCGTGAAGAAGTTCGAGGAGAGCATGGGGCAGACGCAGAGCCGCATCGACCTTATCATTAAAGAACTGAAGATCGAGGAGCCCTCGAAGCCGGTGGAGGAGGAGCGCCCAAAAGTTTCCGCCGCCGCTAAGAAGAGGCGCGTCGTCTCGCCGAAGGCGAAGACGGAGGAGGGTGAGGAGGAGCAGGAGGAGTCTCTCGAGGCGGAGGGTGAGGAGAAGCAGCCCGCTAAGGGCGATGTTGAGAGCAGACTCGAACAGCTTAAGAAAGAGGTAATGAAGGAGCTAGACGAGCTCGATAAACTCGAACTGGAGAACTAAACTTGAGCGCTGGCTCTGCATCCAAGAAGAAGGCAGCCATGAGGGCCGTCAAGCACATCGAGAACGGTATGGTGCTCGGGCTCGGGAGCGGGACGACCGTCTCCTTCGCCATAAAAAACATCGGGGAACTGATCGCCACCGATGAGTTATACGACATTCTTTGCGTACCAACGAGCATCCAAACCGCCTTCGAGGCAATAAAAGCAAAGATACCCCTAACATCGCTTGATGAGCATCCGCAACTCGACCTCGGCATAGACGGCGCAGACCAGCTCGACGTGAAGCTCAACGCGATTAAGGGTGGAGGCGGCGCCCTGATGAGGGAGAAGATTGTCGCCGCCGCGTGCAAGGAGTACATACTCATCGCCGACGACTCCAAACTCACCGACGTCCTTGGTAACGGCAAGGTTGTACCGATAGAGATTCACCCCTTCGGAGTCACACCCGCTCTTAAGGGAGTTGAAAAGCTAGGCGCGAAGGTGAGCCTCAGACTTAGCTCGGGTAAGCTCGGTCCCCTCGTCACCGACAACGGCAACTACATAATCGACGCAGACTTTGGCCCGATAGCCGACCCCTGGTGGTTGAACCGCGAGCTTCACGCTATCCCCGGAGTCATCGAGACCGGGATGTTTCTCGGCTACGCCCACCTCGCTTACGTAGGCGGCAGGGGCAGCGTCAAGAGGCTCAAACCTCAGCCCGATGCCACGTTGAAAAAATAGCCGCCCCGTTCTGGGAAAGCCTTAAAATGGCTGGCTGAGTTGCTATGAAAGCGTACCCCGACGGGGGACGCGCGCTGGGGTCTCCTAGCCTGGTAGGGAGCGGGCCTGCTAAGTCCGTGAGCTTGCTCACATGGGTTCAAATCCCATCCCCGGCGCCACACTAACTTTACTATAAATACGCCGGCTTCTACCTAGAACAAGAGACAATGTCATACTATGTAAAGGACTACATGGAAAAGGAGTTCCCGACTCTGGAAATCGAGGCGTCGGTTGTCGACGCAGCGAAGCTACTAGTAGCCAAGAACAAGGGCTACGTCATCGTGCTGGAAAAGGGCAAACCCTACGGCATAGTCACAGAGCTTGACCTCGTCACAAAGATCCTTGCCGCCGAGAAGGACCCCAAGAGAGTGGAATTAAAACAGATCGCGTCAAAACCCCTGATTACCATCGACCCCGACGAAGACTTGTTGAAGGCGTCCGAGCTTATGCAGGCAAAGGGGATCAAGAGAGTACCAGTCGTCAAGCAGGGCGTCATCTACGGTGTGATCACCGCTACAAATATCGCCCAGAGATGCGGGGATTACGTGAACAAGTCTGTCAAAGACGTTCTGCGATGGTCCTTCCCAATAATCTAGTCCGTTTTGAATCCCAAATTCCTTAGCTCCGCATCGAGCCGAAGTGCATCTATGAACCTGATCCCACTCATGCCCGCGGACTCCGCTGCGTTAACGCAGTTGACATTATCGTCAATGAATACACAATCGCAGGCTTTGAGTCCAAGTCGTTGAAGTGTCAACGTGTAAATCTTCAGATCCTGTCTTCTCCCAGGCTGGAGATCGGGCTTCCGCATGCCTACTTCGCAGGAGAAGATGACGTGGTCAAACAGAGTGTCTATTTCATGACTCTTTAGCCAGCGTGCTCTAGATGGCTCTAGGTTCGAGAGCGCCGCGACGCGGTAGCCGTTTCTCCGAAGCCTCTGAACGATATCAATGACTTTCTCGTTGTAACGCGCCGCCTCGAAT
>JBFYNQ010000054.1:0-4402 GCA_041304265.1 Candidatus Bathyarchaeota archaeon
CTTCGACGAGCCGAGCAGCCACCTCGACATATACCAGCGTACAAAGGCGGCGCGCGTAATCAGAAGCCTCGTGGACGCGGACAAAATGGTCGTCGCCGCCGAGCATGACCTCGCCGTCCTAGACTACATGAGCGACGACGTCTTCCTCCTTTATGGAGAACCCGATGTCTATGGTATAGTCAGCAAGATCCACAGCGTCCGCGAGGGCATCAACATCTATATAAACGGCTACATCCCCGACGAGAACATCCGCTTCAGGGAGCATCCGATAATCTTCCACGACAAGCCGCCGAACCCCGAGAGAAAGGGATCGCGCCCGCTCCTGCAGTGGACGGAGCTAAAGAAGCGCTACGGCGGCTTCAGCCTCGACGTCGAGAGAGGGAAGATCGGCGTCGGTGATGTCGTTGGCATCCTCGGCATGAACGGCATCGGGAAGACCACCTTTATCAAGATGCTCGCAGGCGTCGAGACACCCGACGAAGGCGCCGTAAACAACCCGACCCTCAAAGTGAGTTACAAGCCCCAGTACATAAGCCAGCAGAGCGTCGAGGGCACGGTAGAGCAGGTCCTGCGCAAGGCAGCAGGTGAGAAGTACGGTGAACAGTGGTTCACCGCCGAAGTCGTCGAGCCGCTCCACGTCAGAAGGATGCTTGAAAGGGAGGTCAAGGTGCTCTCCGGCGGCGAACTCCAACGTCTCGCCATCGCCGAGTGCCTCAGCAGGGACGCCGACATCTACCTCCTCGATGAGCCGAGCGCCTACCTTGACGTTGAGGAGCGCTTAGCCGTGGCGAGGGCTATACGCCGCATCACCAAGATGAGGGGTGTCACCGCCTTCGTCGTCGAGCACGACATAGTCACCCAAGACTTCATCGCTGACAAGCTCATGGTCTTCACCGGCGAGGCGGGGAGAAGCGGCCACGCAGGGCAGCCACTCAGCCTCGAGGACGGCATGAATGCCTTCCTCGAGCAAATGGGCGTCACCTTCCGCCGCGACGCTGATACGAAGAGGCCACGCGTAAACAAACCAGGCAGCAGGCTCGACAAGGAGCAGAAGGAGTCGGGTAACTACTACTACACGAGCTAGACCTCGCCAAGGATCAGTGCGATCACCGCGACAAAGACGCCGGCAACCACCATCTGCAGCCCCGCTACCACGGCTCGCTTCTCACTTAATCTTCCAAGGAAAACACCCAAAACGAATAACACGAGGAGGCTCGCCCCGATGCTCACATAGAACGCGAGCTGTATCGGCATTAAGCCGAGCATCGTGAGGGCAAAGGGGAGTATGCAGGGGAGAGAGGCGAGGAATGGTGCTGAACCGTCTATAACCGCGGCGAAGACGGAAACGAAACGAGACGCCCGACCATACATCGTCGCACCCATGTCGATCAGCATCGCGTCCTCGAGCTCGTTAAGGCTCCTCGTTCTCTCGGCGCTCTCCGTCATGTAGGTACCAGAGAAGCCCGAAACTGCCATGGCGATGCCGCTCATCAGTATGACGTTTATGACGATGTGAGGGTCGCTTAATGCGGCGATATAACTGCCAATTACGACGCCTAGACTGGTCATCGCGCCGTCGAAAGCGTTCATGACGAAGTAGCGGCGGAGGATCCCCTTAGCGCGAGTTACCTGAAGGTACTCTGCGATGTTCTCTTTGTAGCCGCTTATGACGGCGCCGAGGTCCCGATGCGACGGCTCCCCGGCTTCCGAACTACCCAATTAGGCTCTATGCACTCCTGGGGCCGGCGTCCGACGGCCCGACGGGAGAATACTCTCAATGAGAATACTCTACGCTCGGGCATATATCAGAAGAGGGCTGTATTAAGAGTTATGAATATCGAAATGTCGCGCTGTTAGGATGAAAGGTCTTATTATCAACCGCTCGAGTGTATAAGCCGCAAACCCCCGAACAGTGGTTCGGAGGATTGAGCAAAATTGAAAAGACTCGGTATCAAGTTTTTAGTTCTAGACGTTTTGAAGCCACACCAGCCACCGCTGGCGGAGTTCGCGGAATACATAGGGGAGCTGAAGCCCGTCACGAAGGTCGATGTCGGCCTCGAGGAGATCGATGAGAGGACTGAAAGCCTCAAGGTAACCGTCGAGGGAAACAGCATCGATTTCGATGAGCTCAAGGAGCACATAGCGCGTATAGGGGCCGTCGTCCACAGCGTCGATAAAGTGGTAGTCGCAGAGTAGGGGTTATTGAGGCTTGTAGGCCTCGACTGTGACGCTCTTGATTTTGAAGTCGATGTCGTATTCGCTGGTGTCGTAGAAGGACTCTTTGAGTATCCTGGGGGTCTTGAAACCTGCTGCCTCGATGTCCTTTATGTACTCCTCCTGCGGGAGAGCGCCTGAGACACAACTGGCCCAGGAGTCGAGGTCCCTCCTGATCTCCTCGGGTATCCTTCCCTCGGTGACTATGTCGCTAACGGTTATCCTGCCTCCGGGCTTGAGGACGCGGTGCGCCTCACGGAAGACCTGCGCTTTGTCAGGACTGAGGTTGATAACGCAATTGCTGATGATAGCGTCGATCATGGCGTCCTCTATGGGCATCTGCTCTATCTCGCCGAGGCGGAACTCGACGTTCTCGAAGCCGTACTCTTCGGCGGCCTCCTTCGCCCTCCTGATCATCGATTCGTTCATGTCTACGCCGTACACCTTGCCCTTGGAGCCGACCTTCTTCGCGGCGAGGAAGACGTCTATGCCTCCGCCGCTGCCGAGGTCGAGAACGATCTCGCCCGCCTTGAGCCCTACATAGCCCACGGGGGAGCCGCAGCCGAGGCCCAGTATCGCCTCCTGGGGTATCTCCTCCAGCTCCTTGACGTTATAGCCGATCATGGCGGCAGCCTGCTTAGGGTCTTTGCCGCCGCAGCAGCTTGCCTCTTCGCTACCGCAGCCACAGCCGCTATCGCCGCACCCGCAGCCGGTGTTCCTGCTCTCGGCCACAGCCGTGTACCTCGCCTTTACGGCTTCCTTGATCTCCTTCGCGCTCGCCATTATGGTTCTCAAGAGGCTACCACAGCGACATATTTAAAAATATTGATATGAATACGCGTAAGGCTTTTCAAGGAACCCACCCCTCGCTCAACCCATGAAGGAGACCTGCGGCTGGGGCACCGGCGACCTCGAGATGGAGGCCTACCACGACTACGAGTGGGGCGTACCCGTCCATGACGACCGCTTACACTTCGAGTTCATAGTCCTTGAGGGCGCCCAGGCGGGGCTGAGCTGGCGCACGGTCCTCCACAGGCGCCCTGCCTACAGGGATGCCTACGACAATTTCGACCCCGCCAAGGTATCTAAGTACACCGACACAGACGTTGAGAGGATCATGGCGCACCAAGGGGTCATACGCAACCACAGGAAGATCGAGTCTGCGATCCAGAACGCCCGCGCCTTCCTCGCCGTCCAGAAGGAGTTTGGCACTTTTGACGAGTACATCTGGGGCTTTGTAGGCGGCAAGCAGAAGCTGAACTCATTCACGAGTTTCAAGGAGATGCCCACCGAGACCGAGGAGAGCAGAGCCATGAGTAAGGACTTAAAGAGGAGGGGCTTCAACTTCGTCGGCCCCACGATCTGCTATGCCTACATGCAAGCGGCCGGCCTGGTAAACGACCACCTAACCAAGTGCTATAGGTGGAAGGAAGTGCAGCGATGAGCGTTTCCGGGCTCAAGCCTGTCCCCGAGCTATTCTTCGAGAAGGCGGGGGAGCTACGCGAGGCCGACATCATCCTCTTCGGGGCGCCTCTCGACAAGACCGCCTCCTTCCGGGGTGGGAGCAGGTTCGCCCCCGCCGCGATACGTGACGCGAGCCACTACATGGAGAGTTACAGTGTCAGGACGGGTCTCGACTGGGACGACCTGAAGCTGGTAGACGTTGGCGACATCAACGCCGGTGACGTTGAGTCCGTAGTCGAGGAGATACAGGCCGTCGTGCGGGAGATAGCAGCGATGCACAAGCTCCCCGCCATGTTTGGGGGAGAACACACGATTACCCTCGGCGCCCTACGTGCCCAAAACCCCGGCGCCGTCGTCGTCTTCGACGCCCACCTCGACCTCCGCGACGAGCTGTTCGAGGAGAGGCTCAGCCACGCAACGTACCTGCGTAGGGCGCACGAGGAGCTTGGATTCAAGCTCGTCATCGTCGCTGCACGCGCCTTGAGCGCCGAGGAGATTAAGTATGTGAACGAGAAGGGTGTCACAGTCGTGACGGCGCAGGACGTGAAGCGCTTCGGCGCCGAACCGATCATCGAAATGATAAAGGACACTCTGGAAGGCGCCGACTCCGTATACCTGAGCATCGACATGGACGCCGTCGACCCATCCGAGGCGCCTGCAGTGGGGAATCCGAGCCCCGAGGGGATAACGGTCACCCAGCTACTAGACCTCATCACCGGCTTAG
>JBFYNQ010000055.1:0-10901 GCA_041304265.1 Candidatus Bathyarchaeota archaeon
ATTCGAACCCTTGAGGCTCAAGGCCACTAGTTTTCGAGACTAGCCCAATAACCGCTCTGGCACCTCTGCCCAGAGATGAACCATGGGAGGCACAATATTAGCTTTCCCCGTGAGGTGTTGAGAGGGTCACTGGTGGTAGGTGTTGAAGAACTCGTCGCATCCGATGCGTACGAGCTCGCGCAGTGAGTTCCTCCCCCGCGACTCCTCTATTGACTGCGCCATGTGGCACCCGGTAATGTACCAGAGGCGAGTCGGTTTCTCGCTGAACTCACCGTATATATCGAGATCGCCTTCGGCGACTTTTCTATCTGGGAAGCTTTCCAGGTGCTCAAGCTTCGTGAAGTAGGCACGTATCCTACGCTGCCTCTGGACGGGGTCGGCGAGGGCTATGTAGTCGGGGTCGCCGAGCCCATCCTCCTCTGTTCTGAGCCGAAGGGGTGTGATGACGCCCATTCCTTCGAGGTGGGTGAGGAACCTCACGTTCGCAGCCAGCTCACCCCACGTCGCCGGCGCCGTCAGGTCGGGCAGGTCGTGGTAGGTGAAGTAGCCGGCGTGAGCGAGCTCGTGCATGAGGTAGTAGATAGCCTCGCGTGGGTCAATGCGGTATGGCATGTGGCCTAGGTTTATCGCCACGTCTCCGCCGAGGGCGACGTTGTCATAGCCGAGGCTGAGGTAGACGGTGGCGTCAAACCTGTGCCCTTTGGGGAGGTAGTCGAGAACGCCGGGAAGCCAGCGCCCCCTGTCCTGCGCGAGGAGGTAGCCTCTTACCTCGGCGGCTTTTCTTATCGTGGACTCGTCCGCCTTGGCGAGCCTGGCGGCCCAGAACTCCTCGGCGGAGGTCCGCGTGTCCATGTTCGACCAACGGTAGTGCCGGTAGGCGAAGTCACCCCCGCGGCTCTCGACGACGGCGCGAAGATTCTCGGGTGTCCTATCGTTGATGTAGGTTGATGCGGCGTCGAAGCCTGAGGAGTCGAAGGTTATCCTCTGCCCGACGCCCAACCCGTGTCACCTAAAACGACCTGTGTATTGCTAGGAGGTCGCTGAGGACTCCGTGGCCCGTCTCCACGCCACCCGCTCCTTTCCCTATGATTGTGACGGGGCCGAGGCCGTCCGTCTCGAAGGTTAAGGCGTTCGTCGTGCCTGAGACGCTTGCGAGTGGGTCGGTGAGATCTACGAGCTCCGGGGAGACCTTCGTTTTGACCTTCACGCCTTCGCGCCACGCGTGGGCGATGAGCTTGATTCTCTTCCCCTGTTTCTTCGCTGCCTCGATGTCCTTCGGGGCGATCTTGGTTATGCCCTCGCGCTCGACGTCTGAGACCCTGAGCTTGGCGCCCATGACGCTGTTGGCGAGTATCACCGTCTTCCCGGCGGCGTCCCAGCCCTCAACGTCACCTGAGGGTTCGACCTCGGCATATCCCAGCTTCTGCGCCTCCTTGAGGATGTCGGCGTAGGCGCCGCCCTTCTCCATGTTTGTGAGTATGTAGTTCGTCGTACCATTTAGGATGCCTCGGAAGCCGTTGACAACGTGCCCCGCGAGGCCGTCGATGCCGAGCATGATGGTTGGTGTTCCGCTCATCACGGTACACTCAAAGCGTATCTGGACGCCGTTATCGTCGGCGAGCATCTTCAGCTCAGGGTAGGCGAGGGCGATAGGCCCCTTGTTGCTCGTGATGACGTGCTTCTTCGCCTTTAGCGCCTCTTTGATATGGGTAAGGCCGGGCTCACCCGTCTCGAGGTTTGTCCACGCCGCCTCGACGACGACATCTGCGTTCGTCTCCCTGATTGTGCGGAGGCTGTCCATGCCCTTCGTCCCGCCCTTGTATCCTTCGATCTTGTTTGATTCCTTGACTAGGCGGAGGAGCTCTCCGATGTCGAGACCCTTCGGGTCGTAGACGGACCCTCTGTTAATGTCGCTGACCGCGACTAACTCGCAGTCGAGCCCGTAGCGATCCTTGAGCATCTTTCTCTTCTCGTGCAGGACCCTGGCGAAGCTGCTGCCTACGGTCCCGAAGCCGATAACGGCGACTCTTATCATGCGTCCTCTGCCGATTGTCTCGGCGGCGTCGATATTTAGAGGTTCGTAGAGGCGGTGCCTCGAGTATATGCTATACCCGAAAAAAGGTCAGCTCTTCCCGTCACTCAGCTTCCGGACGCCGTTCCAGCCGTCGCGGCTCTTCGCCTGGACGAGGTCGAGTGCCTCCCTGCTGGAGCCTAGCTTTGGCTGGCTCTCCCCCATCTGGCGGAGAAGATACTCGGCGGCGCGTAGTGTTTTCCTGCTGAGCTCCGAGTCGGCGAGGTCGGCGATGCTGACTATGAGTGCTTCCATGGTCTTGGGTTTGACGGGGCTGACGTCGCCGTGGTGGCTCGCCGCGATGTGGACTACGTCGACGGGGAAGCCCCGCTTGTAGAGCTCAGCCACGAGAAGCGTGAGGTGGTCGACCTTCTCACCGAGTGGGGAGGTCATGTAGCTGCCGTCGCCCCGGGGCTCATATGTGTAAACCTTCATCACATCGTGTATGAGGGAGCCGGCTATGACAGTGTCCCTGTCAACCTTGCCCCCGTAAATGTCTTCGACGAGGTCGCAGAGGGTCAGACTCAGCTTTGTGACCCCGATCGTGTGCTGGAGGAGCCCGCCGCAGTAGCTGTGGTGTTGATAGGCGCCAGCGGGGCACTCCTCGACGGGGAGCCGCGGCGAGTCGAGGTCGAGCTTCGGATCCCTAAGCAGATCGACGACCTTCTCCCTGAGTGCCTTATCCTGTATCTTCTCTGCGAGTTTCTCGACCTCGTTCTTCATGACAAGACACCGGGGATGAATCCTAAAGACTGGACGGAAACCGTTCTTAAATCTATCCACCCGCTAAGAGGAGACGTCGAATAACTCATCGTTTGGGGTAGAGATCAGCCAGTCTATGTCGTTGACTGCATGATCCTCACCTAATCTGGACTGTATCTCGGTTAGGACGCTGCCTCTTAGGTTGATCGTGATGGTCTTCTCCCCCGCCTTGAATACGACGGCTACGCCGTCGCGATCAACCACGTCGATGTTGTGCTTCCCCATAGTGCAGCCCGTCGCTATCTGAATGCCGTCGATGACGCATGAGTCAGGAGGCCTCCACCGAAGCATAGCGGTGCACCTTATTCCGAACCAGCCCTGGGCGTCGAGGAGCCTGAGAGCCTCCAGCCCCATTCTTAGCCCTATCACCATGAATGGCCCGCCGTGGCCGTGAAACTCGGTGGCGCGATCGTAGAGTTCCTCGGACCACTCTCGCGTCTTTGGCTCAATTGCGTGCAACTCGAACTGGTTATGAGTTTTCATCCCAAACGCTTGACGGATCAGGATAAAAAGTATTACTGAGAATGATAATAGTAATACGTATTGTCCAAGGGTGAATCTTATTAAGCGCCCCGGTTTTCCCATCAGTCATGCATGAGTGGGCTCTAGCCGAGGGTATAGCGAAAACCGCGGATAAATTCGCGGAGGACCATGGCATCGACGATGTCACCGAGGTTAAGATAATGGTTGGGGAGTTACAGTCGATAGAGCATGAGATAATTGAGTTTGCTCTCGACCAGCTTCGGACCATTCGGCTTAAGGAAGCCAAGTTCGTCATTGAGGCGATCCCCGCCAAGTTTAGGTGCCGCGTCTGCAGCCGAGAGTGGGGTCTAGAGAAGGAGAAGCTCGACAAGGAGACGGGAGAGGCGATCCATTTCGTCCCCGAGATGGCGCATGTCTACCTCAAGTGCCCCGGCTGCGGCAGCCCGGACTTCGAGGTCGCCGAGGGGCGCGGTGTTTGGCTCGCCAGCATTAAGGGGAGGAAGAAGGAGTGAGTGATCCCCGCCTCGCCATCATACCAGGTAGGTTCGATGGTGTTAAGCGGATAATCGCTGTGAGCAGTGGCAAGGGTGGCGTAGGGAAGAGCATGCTCGCTGTAGCCCTTGCTCTCGCTCTCCGAGACGCTGGGAAGCAGGTTGGGCTTCTCGACCTTGACTTCACCAGCCCGAGTACGCACGTGATACTCGGTGTTGAGGGACTCTACCCTGAGGAGGAGAAGGGCATCACGCCCCCGCTAGCCCATGGCATTCATTACATGAGCATAATCCACTATAGCACCGATGAGCCTGTCCCGCTCCGCGGAGCTGACGCGAGTAACGCGGTAGTTGAGTTGCTCGCCATCACGCGGTGGGAGACACTTGACTACCTTGTCATCGATATGCCGCCGGGCATCGGCGACGCTACGCTGGATATGATACGGCTAATCCCCCGGATCGAGTTCCTCGTCGTCACTACACCTAGCCGATTAGCTTACGAGTCCGTTCGGAAGCTCCTCGTCCTGCTTAAGGAGCAGAGCGTGCCTACCATCGGCGTCGTGGAGAACATGGCTATGCCGCAGAGGGGTTACATCGAGGCGGAGACGGGAAAGGTCGGCTCAAAATATTTGGGCGTCGTCGACATTGATGCCTCGGTTGAGGTCGCTATTGGCGACCCTGATGTGTTGAGGAAGACCGGGTTCTACGCCCAGGTCAGAGAAATCGCTGAGAGGTTATAGTTACTTCTTCTTTCTCTCCCTCTCCTTGAGGGGGAGGATTATGAGGAGCGCGGCTGCGCTGAGTACGGCGAAGAAGTAGAAGACTGAGTCGAGGCCGTAGTTGCTCGACAGCCATGCCGCGGCGAAGGGCAGCACGGCGCCTATGCCGTACTTGACGGTGAAGTTGATTCCGTAGGTGACGCCGACTGTGTTCTTCGGCGTGATGTCTGCGAGGAGCGCGGTGATGGGTGCCTGGGTTACGTAGAAGGTGAAGCCTAGGGTGGCGACTAGGATGAGGAGCACGATTAGCTCGCCGGGCGCCATGACCATCGCGACGAGTGCTACGGCGAATGCCCCGAAGCCTGCGATGAGTATCTTCTTCCTGCCGATTTTGTCGCTGAGTTCCCCGCCGACGATCTGAGCGAAGGCACCTACAGTGTACTGGATGGTGCTTAGGCCTCCTGCGATGATGAGGCTGACGCCCTTCGTCGTGTTGATGTATGTGAGGATCCACTGGCTGACCCCTGTCCAGAGACCGCCGCTTAGCATAACAACGAGCAGCACGAGTATGAGGTTGGTGCGTTGGTCGGTTGTGAACATCTTCTTGACGGTGGCGAAGTAGCCGCTACGGGGGCGGGACTTGTCCTCGGGCTCGGCGGGTATGTCGTCGACGAGGAGGAGATCGCCCGCCGCCATGAGTATGCCGATTATTCCCCAGAGGACGAATGTGTACCTCCACCCTATGGAGACGCCTAGGGCGGCGGAGGTGATGTAGGCGACGGCCATTCCCATGTCGCCGCCGAGGCCCTGGATCCCCATGAATCGACCTCTCATCTCGACGCTGAGGAGGGACATGTGGGCGTAGCCCGGTGGGTGGTAGAGGCTCGCGCCTATGCTGATGAGGATTATCCCCGCGGCAGTTACGTAGACGTTGCCTGAGAATCCTACGAGTATTGAGGATAGCCCACAAACTATCATGCTGAGCATGATGAGCCGCTTGCGTGAGAGGACGTCGGCGAGGAAGCCGACTGGGAAGCTGCCCCAGCCGTAGAGGGCGTTACCGATGCTCGCGATATAGGCAAGCAGGGCGAGGCCGCCGAGCTCAGTCGCCATTAGCGGCATGAGAGCGGGAAGGATAACGAGGTAGGCGTGCATGACGCCGTGGCTCGTGGTCACGGCGACTGTGCTGATGTCACTCCTCTTCAAGTAGGTTCACCGATGATAGCAAAGATGAAATCGAGTCAATATTTAACCCATCCCCCGTCGGCGTCAGATTCTTTAACATAGACCACCTATATGGGGGTAGAGATGTCGACCGCTAAACTCAAGAAGGATGCCCTGAAGCAGCTAGAAGTCAAGCCCATGAGCCTTGCCGCCCTGGCCGCGGCCATGGAGCTGAAGGAGAAGAAGGTCTTCCGGCTCCTACGCAGCTTGTTCGAGGGGGGAGCTATAACGTCGCATCGCGGAGCAGATGGTTCGCGAATTTACCGTCCCACCACAGAGGAGGAGAAGGCCGCAGCAGCTGCAAAGGCGAAGGCGACGGAGGATGGTGAGGTGGTCGACGTCGACGAGGAAGACGAAGAGGACGACGAGTAGTCTAGCTCTTTCTACGCCTCATCTCTTTTAGAATCTTGATGACTCCTTCGCGGGAGACGTTGAGCTTGAAGGTCTCCCTTATCTTCGCCTGTACCGATGAGGGTGTGTCCTCCTCCTCGAGCACTTTGGCTACGAGGTTACACATGTCCTCCACCCAGTTCCATGGGAATACGACCCAGCGCCACGTCATCTCCTCGCCGTAATAGTCGGGCTTGAAGCTGCTTCCCGTGAGGTAGAAGAGGGTCGTGGTTTTAACCTCGGCGGGGTTCATCTTGGCTAGGAACTCGGTAGCTACTTTGAGGCTCTTGCCCGTGTCTGAGATGTCGTCTACGACGAGTACTTTCTTCCCGGTGAGGTCAACGTCAAAGGGGTATCTTATCTTCGCCTCGCCGTCGGGGGTCGCAGTCATGCCCCAGTGGACGACTTTTAGGCTGAGCAGCTCCGTCACGTTGAGGTAGTCGCAGAGGACCCTGCCGAAGACCCAGCCGCCGCGGGCGAGGCTCACTATGAAGTCGGGGTGGAAGCCAGACGCGTTGATCTTGTCGGCGGTCTTCTCGGATATTTTGAGGAACCTTTCCCACGTCAGGTATTCGCAGAACACTTTTTCGGCGGGCACGTTTAGTTGAATTGGACTCGACGGGATAAAACGATTAGGGTGACTCTAGTGGGAGAAGTCCCGGCATATCCTCTCGATGTCTGTTGGACACGCTTTGTCCAATGCGAGGTCGGGGTCCGCCGGATGTCAAATCTGCGCACGCTCTACTAGATTCGTTTAAGAGCAAGTCATCGTTTTACCGGATCGGAGAACCTGTATGCCATTCTGTGCAAAGTGTGGTGCGGAGCATTCTGAAGACGCCGTCTTTTGCCCCAAGTGCGGGACGCCCATCGCCGCGGCCAAGGCCACGGGCAGCGGAGTCGTATACCGCCGGGACACCGGCTCTAGTGCCGGCCGCATCTTAGCGATCATCTTCGGTGGATTCATGCTGCTCGTCGCGTTCGGCCTCCTGATGGGAGGTGGCGCGATACTGTGGACGCAAACCGTCATAGCCGACGACGCCGGCTATATGATGACTGGGACTGCCCGATTGAACGTGGCGAGCTACGCCATCGTCCAGAGCGACATCGACTTGCACATGGACGGAGGCTGGATGATGAACCCGACGGCGAGGGATATAGTTTCGATCAAGATATCCGCTACCTCAAACAACGGCAAACCCATCTTCGTGGGCATCGCCACCCAGCAGTACGCTCAGAACTACCTCGAAGACGTGAATATCGACAAACTGATCTCATACGAATGGGTGCCGAACCGCGGAAGCGGAATGGGCACACCGATATACCAGACCATCCCCGGGAACAATCCAGACAGCACCCCCTCTTCAAAGGTCTTCTGGGTAGCGCAGGCATCTGGATCAGGTACGCAGACCGTGACGTGGACGCCGACCACTGGTGAATACTGGGTTGTCGTCATGAACGCGGACGGCTCAGCAAGCGTCGACGTGGACGCCCAGGTGGGTGCACGAGTCGGCTTCCTCGGCTGGATGGGCGGAGGCATGTTCATAGGCGGCGTAATAGTGGCCCTGATCGGCGTCGCCGTCCTCTACTTCGGCGCCTTCAGGCGCCCATAGTCCCGGGAACCCTTTTAAGACCCGGCGCACCAACTTCATGAACGCGCCCCGGCTAATCGCCTCGGCGCATATGGATGTGAGCAGGTTGGAGAAGGACTATAAAGCGATGCTCGACAGGGCATACAAGGACCTACCCGAGCAGACGAGTTTCGTCGACAGGTTCGCAGTACCGAGGGCGAACATCGCGCTGCAGGGAAGGAAGACGGTTATAATCAACTTCCGCGAGATCGCAGAGCAGCTCCGCCGCGACCCCGAACACCTGCTCAAGTTCCTGACGGGCGAGATGGCGACGCTGGCCAACTTCGACGGAAACCGCGCACTCTTCCAGGGAAAGCACAACGCCGAGTCCATGAGGGGGCTCATTGACACCTACGCGAAGAAGTACGTCGTCTGCTCAGTCTGCGGCCGCCCCGACACCACGCTCGTCAAGGAGAAGCGTCTCTGGTTCCTCCAGTGTGAGGCATGCGGCGCTCGCAGCAGCATCGGCACGGGTTGAGCGACATGAGTGAGGTTTTCCTCCGCACCAGCAAGCATGGGAGGGACACCCTCGTCGCGGTCTGCGACGCCGAGCTTCTAGGGCAGACAATATTGGGCGGCAGGGTGCCGTTTAAGGTGAGTGAGGAGTTCTACAAGGGCATCCCCGCCGGCGTCGATGAAGCCGTCGAGGCAATGCGTCGCGCGACGATCTGCAACATGGTTGGCAAGAGGGTCGTCGAGGCCGCCATCGAGAAGAGGCTGATCCACAGCCGGGCCGTCATCTACTTCGGCGACGTACCGCACGCCCAGATAGTCAGGCTCTAGCTCATCTTAACGCCATTATCCGTTCTCACAAGTATTCCCCTTGACACGAGGAAGCTGAGGGTCTCCTCGGTTTCGGCGCTGCTGTATCCCTGCTTCGCCATCTCCCTCTCAAGCCACGGCGTCCCGTAATCGAATCCGGGTATCCTTAGTGTGCGTAGCAGCTGGTTGGTACACGCCATTATTCGCGTCTCGCCCCGCTGGATTGTGCCGGTAAGGGTCTCCTCCTTCGAGGAGAGTGGACGCGCGTCGACGCCCAGCTTCTTAGTCACGTACTCGGGGAACTCGCGGGTCATTGTGCCGCCGTGGAAGGTGAGCACCCTCTTCGGCTTACACTTCCTGATGAATCCGAGGAGGCCCCTAAAGTCGGCGTGGTCGCTGAGGGCGAAGGCGCGCTGCCTGCCCCCGAATAAGATAGCCCAGCCGGACGCCAACGCGGAGTCGAGATTCTCGTACGGCAGTTTCGAGCCCTTCGGCGATATTATGGCGCACTTTCCCCCGGCGAGGAGCTCCTCACCATCCGCCGACTTGTAATCGTAATACTCGAGGTCATGCCCGAAGCCCTTGTAGACGTCGCTGACCTTCGTCGCGCTCTTCGCAGTTACGACGGGAAGCTTCGTCAGGCTGTTGAAGATGCGTATTACCTCCTGGGCGTTGCCGATGGAGTCAGTCTTGAAGGTGGGTATCCGCCCCTGAGGGATAGCCTCCATCGTGGCCCAGCGGACTATGTCGAGGGCTACGTCGCGGCGCTTGGGGAAGTTGAACATGGGAGCGCCGAAGGTGGTCTCAACGACGAGTATGTCACACTCGCGGGGCTCGGCGGGGTGCATCGTGTAGGACTCCTCGAGGCCGATGTCGCCGGTGTAGAGGACGGTGCCCTCAGGGGTGTTGACCTCGAACTCTACGCTGCCCAGCACATGTCCCGCGTTGTGGACGTGCACCTCGATGTCATCTATCTTGATCTTGTCGCCCAGTTTGACATGTTGGCAGTTGTCGGTGTGCTTCCAGCCGAGGCCGTTAAGGATCTGATGGGTCTCCTCGGTGGCGTACTTCTGCTTCTCGGGATACTTGAAGGCGGCTGCGTGGTCGGCGTGGGCGTGACTGACGAAGACGGGATAACCATGCCCGTTCCCCGTGGGGTCGAGCACCACACCCTGCCCCTTGTACTCGACGACGACGCCGCGCTGTTGCCTGACCCTGAGTGCCACGGTACAACCTCTAACTTGTCTGGAGCATGAGGATGGCCCTAGCGAGGTCGCCCTCGCATTTGATGAGAGTCTCCCTCGCCTTTTCCATCGAGACCTTGGCCTGCTGGGCGACTAGGAGCACGTCCTCCTCGGGCACCTGTATCGCTGGCTTTTCCACAACTGGAGCCGCGCCTGAGGCTGCGACCCCCGCCTGTGCCGCCCTCTCGGTGACCTTGCCGCCTGTTATCTGGAATATCTTCTGCCCCTGGACGTTTATGCTCGTCACTGCGGGTTGGTCTATGATTATCTCCTTGCCGGGGCTCTGTAGGATGACCCGGGTGACGTTACCGTATTCTTGCATCTGCATTCCCATGCGCTGCATCATGCGGCGGGCGTTGCGTGAATCAAACTTGGCCAAAGGGCGCGCCTCGTAACATGGGGGTGGCGCTCCTGTTTAAAATCCTTGATGGCGGGTAAGGGGGAGATGGTTGAAAATGTGTGCGAGTCTCGATGCCGCGCGAGCTACCCTACATGTAGCCCACCTCGTATGTGGTCAACTTTCTCGGAGGTCTTTGAGAGGTATTAATTCCTCGGGAGGCAACTCATGGTACATGAGGGCGCGGACTTTCTGCGGGAAGATGTGCGGCGCTTCCTGCGGAGTCATCGTAACTGTCGAGGATAGCAGGATTATCAGGGTCGAGGGAGACCCTGACTATCCCCCGACTCGAGGATACGTATGCGCCAAAGGGAGAGCCTTACCCGAGCTGGTCTATCATCCTGACCGAGTTATCTATCCCATGATCCGGGTCGGTCCACGCGGTTCAGGAGAGTGGAGAAGAGTAACACGGGGTGAAGCCCTCGCCACCATCGGCATGAAGCTGAAGGAGGTCCGTGATAGGCATGGCCCGGAGTCGATAGTGTTTCACAGAGGCGCCCATAGGAACGACCTCGTTACCGAGATGCTAATCCGGTTGGCCAAGTCCATAGGGACGCCAAACATCGCCAACGTGGACAACGTCTGCAGCGTCGCCCGAATCTTCGCAGACTCGTACACTTATGGCCAGAAGAGCACTCCCGACATTTCGCAGCCGCCTGAGTGTCTCCTCGTCTGGGGGCGCAATAGCCTACGGACGGGATCGGAGAGCGTAATAAACATCTTCAAGGAC
>JBFYNQ010000056.1:0-8445 GCA_041304265.1 Candidatus Bathyarchaeota archaeon
CCTCGGCGCCAACACCGGCGCTAAAGGGACTCGCGTCGACGGGGGACGCCGCGTTTAACGCCCCGTGGAGCCTCGCTGGTTTCCCCACAGTGACAATACCTTCAGGCTTAACCGGAGATTGCCTACCTCTAGGGGTTCAGCTAATAGCGAAGCCATACGAAGAGGCAAAAATCCTCGGGGACGCAGCCTGGTGCGAATCTGCTCTGTCCTTCAAAGCGGAGCCGCCGTTCTAGCCGACGGTCTTTATCTCTCTACCGTTCTCGATGGCGACGAGTTCGACATACTTCGACAGTCCCGATGTCTCAACCTTTTTCCCTATGACCTCCTCGATCTGGAAGACACCCGCGGGGTTATCCATATAGATCCTTATTGAGACTGGCTTGTCATCACCAACTGCGATGTCAACCCTCTTTATCGAGATCGCGGAGAGGCTGTGCATGTCCACCTTCCCACCCCTGTAAGGTATACGGGCGCGCCCCTCCGCCATATCCGTGCCGTCCGCCACCTTGGCGCAACCAGCCTCGATGCTCAATGCCTTGATCGGGTCCTCGTGTGCATAAATCGCGTGAAGAGTCTCACACTTCAACTTCATGACGAGCTCTGGAGACTCTGCATAAACTGTGGAATATATCCTATCGAGGATCGGGGCTGCTAGGTAGCAGCTATGCATGATGTGTTCAGTTCTGTGGACGCTGTTGCCGATGTCGTGGAGGTAGCTACCCACCATGGCAACTAGTTTCGCCCCCTCAATGTCGCAGATGCCGTTAGCGACCGTCGTCGGCTCCACCACGCGGGAGATATGGTCTAAGATCTCAAGACTGCTCCCCGCCACGATGCGCGCGTGAACAGGGCCGTGGTCGTTATAGTTTAAACGCTTCACTACCATCTCGTTAGACATACGTAGGTGGGTCTGGACCTCAGCATCGCCCTCGAGGATGTCGAAGACGCGGCGCACACGCGGCTCCGCGAGGTGACTGAATATGAGCCTGTTTGAGACAGTGACCATTTGGCATCCGATGTGAATAGGCGCGTCGAGCCATAAACATCTATCTGGGTCACGCGACGAGGGGTACAAGCAGAACCGCTGAGACGAAGGCTAACAGCCCCGCCGTCACTGCGATTGTCGCAGCTAGGATAATCGGCTTAGCCCCCAGCTTGAGTATGCTACTGAAGCTCACTTTCGACCCCACGCCGGCGAACGCCGTCGCGAAAGTAAAGGGGAGGATCGTGCTTGAGAAATAAGCCTTAATGGCGACCCAGTCGACTCCCGATCCGAGAAGCTGCGCCGCGTTGAGGTCAAGGAAAGCGCATACTATTGAGCCAATTGTAAAGACAACCGCAAAGAGAGGCACTGTGAATTTCGCCTTTCCACTCCCTCCCTCACAGCGCTGGCAGTACCATGACATGGCGAAGACGACTGGCCCAATCATGAATATCCTGACCGACTTGATCAACATCGCTGTCTGGACCACTGAGGCGTCCACGGCCCCCGCAGCAGCTATCACCTGCGCAGTCTCATGTATTCCCGCCCCTACCCACACACCGTAGGCGTCCAGGCTACCCCCTAACAACCCGTAAACCGGCGTACTCAGGAAGAGGAACGGGTACAAGAGCATCGAGATAAGTCCAAATAATGTAATTCCGGACACAGCCAGCCCAGCCTCCTCCTCCTTAGCGTTGACCGCAGGGGTGAGCGCAGCGATCGCAGATGCTCCGCAGATCGCTGTCCCGGCGCCGATGAGTGCCGCCAAACGTCTGTCGAGCCCAAGTCTCCCCCCGAGCCATAGGCTCAAGCCTAGAGCAGCAAAGATGACGACGAATGCCGCGACGACGCCGACGCCCACACGCGTCCAGATGAGGGCACTAGTTACGAAGCCGAGCACCGCCACGCCGAAGCGAAGCAGTTGCCCAGAGCAGAAGCCAACCCCGCTCTTGAATGCACTGCATAGACCCGCCGTATTCGCAATAAGTATCCCGAAAATGAATGCCCAGAGCATCGGGCTTACGGGCTTATAGTATCCCCATATCAGAAAGGAGACCATGGCGATGACTGTACAATATACGAGCCCTGGTAAGACAGCAGCTATTCCCCTAGAGGATGCGACCAATAGCCAACTCCCATCGCACGTGCTTCTAAAGATTTCTCGGTTACTTAATGGGCAAGTGTATCGTGAAGGTCGTACCCTTCCCCGTCTCGGTTTCGAAGGAGATCGACCCGCCCATCGCCTCAATGTTCCTCTTAGCCGCGGCGAGAGCTAGACCATAGCCGCCCCTCTTCTTCGCGCCGAAGGCGATGAAAACCTTGCTGCGGATCGCCTCAGGGATACCCGAGCCGGTGTCGCTTATACGAACCACAATATTCCCTCCGTCAACATATGAAGAGACCGTTAAGTTACCACCGTTCGGCATAGCCTCAACGGCGTTTTTAATTAGGACAGCGAAGTCCCGCTTTATTTTTCCTAGGTCAAGCATCGTGTCAGGTATTGCGGGGTCGAGGCTCTTCGAGACGATTATACCCCCGGGTACCGCGACGTCCTCTAAGCTCTTCTCGATGATCTTGTTGACGTTTCCTTTCATCAACATTATCTCGTGGCCGCGGTAGTATTCCCTAAAGGCGTCGAGAATCCCGGTAGCCTGCTTGAGGGCGTCTCCAATCTTCGGGTAGTAAGTCGTGTCCCCGGGCTTTCGCTCCATTAGAAACAGACTATTAGTAATAATTTGGAGGGGTCCCCTTAGGTCGTGGGCGAGTTCCGATGAGACGCGGGTCATCTCCGCTTGGAATTCCGCCTTCACGACCTCCCGAACCCGTTCGTCTATCGAGGCCTTCAGCTCAGCGTACCTCTTCTCGCTCTCAGCAAGGGCACGTCGAAGCTCCTCAATCGACTGTGCCTCCTTCATGCCCATACTCAGCATTCTATAGGCGCGAGAAAGGGTATATCCCTCTTTTGGATTTGAAGTACAATAACCCTTAAACCGGTGCTCTAGGTGATTCTAGCCTACCCATCGGGGGTCGGAACACCTGAGTAAGAAACAGTCGGCGTCTACATCGGTGATAGGCGGCTTCCTAGTCTTTTGCCTAAAGCTCGCCGCATTCTTCATCTCGGGTTCCGTTGCCCTCCTCTCCGACGCGCTTGAATCCATCGTGAATATAGTCGCCTCTCTTATGATGTTCATATCGGTCAAGGTATCGGGTGAGCCGGCCGATGTCGACCACCCATACGGACATGAGAAAGTTGAGAACATCTCTGCCTTCGTCGAAGGTGTCCTCATCTTGGTGGCTGGACTCCTAATCGCCTACACCGCCATTGGGAGACTCTTTAACCCCGTCGAACTCGGCAGCCTCGATCTCGCCCTCCTAGTATCGTTAGTCGCCACGGGGATAAACGGGGGGTTATCTCTTTACCTTGCCAGATCCGCGAAGGCACACGGCTCCTTAGCACTCGAAGGCGACGCTAAGCACTTACTCTCCGACGTTCTATCCTCTGTAGGCGTCGTCTTAGGATTATTCATCGCCAAACTGACTGGATGGACGATACTTGATCCACTCATCGCACTCCTCATGGCACTCATAGTCTTCCGCATGGGCACCGAACTCGTCACAAAGGCGGGAAACGGGCTGCTCGATCAAGCCGCTGACGACGAGCAGAAACAGATTGAGGCGCTCCTAAACGCACATCAACCCCAATTCATCGACTACCACAACGTCAAGACACGCCGAAGCGGGAACAAGGTATTCGCAGAGCTACACCTGACCGTAGACCCAAACCTCACCGTCCAGAAGGCCCACGACTTGACGAAGCATCTTGAGGAGAGGCTGCACATGGAAATACCCGAGGTCAGTCTAACCATCCATATCGAGCCGCCGAAGGCACACGGCGACGCCGACTGACTTTTTCAATCCGAAGTCATACAGAGTAGGCGGGTGCAACAATGGGCAACATCATCGACAAATTCTCATTAAAGAACCAGGTAGGCATCGTCACTGGCGGAGGACAGGGGCTGGGCAAGGTCTTCAGCCTTGCATTTGCCGAAGCCGGTGCCAACGTCGTCGTAGCTGAACTCAACCATAAAACCGGACCTGAGACCGCTAAGGAGATAGAGGCCCTTGGACGCAAATCACTTTTTATCGAAACAGACGTTACAAACCGCCTAAACCTTGAAACTCTAGTATCGAAAACCGTCGAACACTTTGGACGCCTCGACTTCATTATGAATAATGCAGGCATAGTCAAGTGGAGCCCTGCCGAGGACGTCACTGAGAAAGACTGGTGTGCCGTCATCGACGTCAACCTTAATGGCCTCTTTTATTGTTGCCAGGCGGCGGCGAGGCAAATGATCAAGCAGAGAAGCGGACGAATAATCAATATAGCTTCCATGTCTGGTTATATTGTCAACCGTCCGCAGCAGCAGGCTAGCTATAATGCTTCAAAGGCAGCGGTCATACACCTCACGCGGAGCCTCGCCGCGGAGTGGGCTCAGCATAACATACGCGTAAACGCGATCGCTCCAGGCTACATGGACACCGCAATGACCCACAAAGCATTCGAGGACCCCGCATACGGCCCCATCTGGACAGACGGTATACCCATGCACCGGCCTGGACGCCCTGAGGAACTTGCCCCACTCGCTGTCTTCCTAGCCAGCGAGGCCTCGAGCTACGTCACGGGCTCCACGATCCTTATAGACGGCGGATACACAGCCTGGTAGACTCAGCTATTGTTTTTTCCCCTTCCTTACACCTATAAGAGCTAAAGGTACGCGCTAACAGGAACTCGCCCGTGCGCATATTATTTAAGGGATCAGCTTCAAGCGCTTGCCAGCCACCTTAGGGCTGGCTCCGCTCTTTCAACTGCAGCACGAGGAGCAAGTTGATCACTAGCATCGCGGCGCCGACGTAGAAGGCGGCGATGTAGCCGAAGGGCACACCGGCGAGTGTGAGCACACCGCTGAAGAATAGGGGGCCGACGACACCACCAAAGTCGAAAAAGGTCCTGTAGGTCCCGATCGCCATACCTCGGCTTTCCCCCGGCACCGAGTCTGCGATGAAAGCTGGCGTCACCCCGTAGACTATGCCCCAGAAGAAGCCGTTGAGGAACATGAGTGGCAGCATTAACTCGAACAACCCCGTGAGGCTGAGCCCAATGAGACTCACGACGCCCACTATGAAGCCTAGGGCTAGCACCCTCTTTCTCCCCAGCCTATCGGAGAGTGTCCCACCAAGGAGGTTTCCTGTGATGTTGCCCGCAGTGCTCAGCGAGACGAGTAGCCCATATCCTGCAAGGGTGAAGGTGAGCTCCTCTGTCACGTAGAGGGGCATCAGTGTCCCCATCAGACCGTTGTTCATCATCATGCAGACGAAGTTGATGAGGCAACACGCGATCAGCGTCCTATTCAGAAGCCCGCCGAGCACTAAGCGGTTCGGGAGGATCGACGAGAGCTTCACGGGCCCCGTTTGCTGTACACCGCCCTTTACTAGTAATACAACACCGAGTGCAGCGAAGCCGACAGCTGCGCAGAGCAGGAAGATCGGTCGAAGTCCCAGTCCCACGGCGAGGAAGCCGCTCACGGTCTGACCGAGAAAGCTCCCCGTAAGCTCCACCGCTTGGAAGAGTCCAAGGTAGCGCCCCCGAGTTTTATTCGGGAAGAGGCTGCTAACGTAGGTCATGCCAATGCAAAAGAAGCTCGCGTCTCCCACCCCCCAGAGTGCGCGGGCGACGATTAACACCCAGATGTCGTTCGTTAAGTAGCAGGCGAGAGCACCGAAGATGCCAAAGAACCGCCCCGCGATGAGGAGTCTACGAATCGCCACTTTGTCGCTGAGTACGCCTATAGGGAACTCGGCGAGCATCCTGACGACGAAGTAGCCGGAGACGGCGAGGCCGACGAGGAATATGGGTGCCGTGAAGCTCTGCCTGACGAATGGGGCGAATATTGGGTAGATGAGCCCGCCGGCGAACATCGTCAGCGTGCCGCCGACGACCATGAGAAGGTACTCGCGGCTCTCCGGCTTCAATCTGGGTCCGCCCGATACCCACGCACCGCGGGGATTTAAACACAGACCCCGCCCTCAGATAAGTTTTTCAGCCTACGCCCCCCGGGTTCAAGGCGGTGGGGTTCTACGAGCAAAAGGGAGCTTCTCGTCAGTAAGATTGAGAACGGAATAGTCATAGACCACATCCCCTCGGGGAAGGCTTTCCAGGTCCTCCGACTCCTCAAGGTTGAGCCGGATGCCCAGGCGCTCATCGCCCAGAACGTGGAAAGCAAGACGATGGGGAGGAAGGATCTCATAAAGATCGAGGGAACCTATCTCACGAGCAGGCAGATAGACCTAATAGCTTTCCTCGCACCCGACGCCACCCTCAACATCATACAGGACTGGGACGTGAAAGAAAAGAGGCGAATTCAGCTCCCGAAACAAGTCGAGGGTATATTCAAATGCCCTAACCCTCTCTGCCCAACGAACGCCCCCTTCAGTACATTCAAGACAAACTTCAAGGTCGAGAAGGGGGAGCGCATCGAGGCGACCAAGCTCAATTGCACTTACTGCTCAAGCGTAAGCTACTACGGCCCCGTGCTAGAGCAGCTCACGCGTGACGACTTCACTGTAGAGGGTAGCGGGCTCGTCAGCCAGGAGAAGATAGAGCGTGTCCTCCTAGACGCCCTCATCAAGGGCGGAGCTCTGCGTTTCCCTGCAAGCCCAAAGGAGCTCTTCCTGCTTAAGAGCGGGCGCAAGAGCCCCTACTTCGTCAACCTCGGCGCCCTCACAGATGGCGAGAGTCTCGGCAAGCTCAAGTGGGCTTTCGCCAGCTACATTGCCCTCCAGATGGAAAAGGGAGAGTTACCCGACTTCGACTACGTTTTCGGTCCGAGCTATAAGGGCATCAGTCTCGCTGCTCTCACATGCGAGGGGCTCCGCGAACTATACGGCATGAAGAAACGCTTCATGTACGACAGGAAGGAGGAGAAGAGCTACGGCGACATGACCGCCGACAAGGTAATCGTTGGGGCTGGGTATTACAAGCCGGGTCAGCGTATACTCGTAGTCGATGACACTATTACCACGGGCGCCACGAAGGTGGACACTTTCGAGAAGCTTCACTTACTGGAGGATCACAAGGTAGTCGGACTCGTAATTGCAGTCGACAGGCAGGAGAAGATGGGCGACGCCGAGCACATTGAGGCGAAGACCCCCACTGAAAACATACAGGATGAGCTAGGCATTAGGGTCTTCAGTATTCAGAACATCAAGAGCATCTACGGACTCATCAAAGATGGGCTCGACCCCGAGATGAAGAAACTCTGGCTCGACTATTACAACAAATTCGGGATAGTCAAACTGGAGTAGCCGTTTTTATTCCGCAACTCCGTTTCCCCACCCATGGAGCGATTTGACGTACTCGTCGTCGGCTCAGGTTCGGGCATGACGATAGTCGAGGGCGCACTCAACAAGGGACTGAGGGTCGCACTCGTCGAGAAGGATGAGCTAGGAGGAACCTGCCTCAATAGGGGTTGTATTCCGAGCAAGATGGTCATATACCCCGCCGACGTCGTCGAGGAGATAAGGCGCGCCGCTGCTCTCGGGGTCAAGGCGACCATTGACAAGATCGACTTCCAGATGATAATGGCGCGTATGAGGCGTAGCGTTGAGGAGGATCGTCGCCACATGGAGGAGAGCGTGGCGCGCATCAATACCCTCCGCTATTTCCACGCGACTGGTGAGTTCACGGGTGACTACAGGATGACGGTCGCCGGCGATGAGATCGAGGCGAAGAACATCTTCCTAGTCTCGGGTGCACGTCCCGACATTCCAGCCATCAGTGGCCTCGACAAGGTAGCCTACTACACAAGCAGGGATATTTGGGACCTAAATAGCCCCCCCGAGAGCCTGATAATAATAGGTGGAGGCTATATCGCAGCCGAGATGGCCCACTTCTTCAGTGGCATCGGCGTAGACGTCAAGGTGCTTAGCCGGAGTCCACGACTTCTCAGGCGTGTCGAGCCTGAGATCGGGGAGACGCTTACGCATGCCCTTAGGGCGAGGATGACTGTTAAAACCGGAGTCGAGTTCCTTGGAGTGACTGAGTCAGGCGGTATCAAAGAGGTCACGGTCAAGGAAGGTCACGAGAAGCTAGTTTACAGGGCTGACCGCATACTCGTTGCTACCGGGGAGAGGGGGAACGCTGACCTTCTTAGGGTTGAGAAGACCGGCGTTGCTGCCGATGAGAGGGGTTACATAAAGGTTAATGAGTTCTATGAGACTGGCAAGCCCCGTATCTGGGCCTTCGGCGACGCCATCGGCAAGGCGATGTTCAAGCACGTCGCCAACAGAGAAGCGGAGATAGTCTGGCACATCTTCGACCATGGCCACAAGCAAGTTCTCGACTATGACAAGGTCCCCTACGCTGTCTTCACATCACCGCAGGTGGCTGGAGTCGGCATTACTAG
>JBFYNQ010000057.1:0-7164 GCA_041304265.1 Candidatus Bathyarchaeota archaeon
GCTCGGAGTCGCGAGCAGGGCGTCCATACCCATGGCGAAGAAGAGGGTGAGGACAGCAGCCATCATGAGCCAGGTTGACCAGACGCGGTGCAGCGGCTGTGGCACATGCATAGACGTCTGCCCATACAACGCCCTCCGCAAAAACGAGAAGGGCCTCGCCGAGACCATCGCCGCCGTCTGTAAGGGCTGCGGAGTCTGCGGTGCAACATGCCCCGAGAAGGCGATTACTATGCACCACTTCACAGACGAGCAGATCCAGGCACAGGGCCTAGCCGCCCTCGAGGAGGATTAAACATGAGCATATTCGAGCCAAACATAGTCGGCTTCCTCTGCAACTGGTGCAGCTATGCCGGTGCAGACCTAGCAGGCGTAAGCAGAATCCAGTACCCCCCAAACATGCGCGTCATCAAGGTCATGTGCAGCGGCCGCGTTGAGCCGGGGATGGTCCTCGAGCTTCTCGAGGCAGGCGCGGACGGCGTCATGGTCACCGGATGTCACATCGGAGATTGCCACTACATTACCGGCAACTTCCACACGAGGCGCAAGTTCACACTACTTCAGAAGCTGCTCGCTAAGACGGGACTGGAGTCCCAGCGTATCAGGCTTGAGTGGAACAGCGCCGCAGAGGGGCTACGCTTCGCCAACCTCGTTAAAGAATTCACCGATCAGGTGCGCGCTGTGGGTCCAACTCCACTCAAAGCACCGACGCCAGAGGTGGCGATGCTCCTCAATATTCGTGCTGCTAAGGCAGCTGCGGATGGCTTCAAGCTCCGCGCCTTAGTTGGAAAGGAGGAAAAGCTCGTCACAGAGGGCAACGTCTACGGCGATAAGGTCGCCCAGAACGAGTTCACAAAAGTGATGGACGAGGCCGTAGAGACGGAGTTCCAGATCCACCGTATACATATCCTGCTACAAGAGAGGCCCAGATCCGTGAAAGACATGGCGGCGCAGCTAGGGCTCACGCCGAAGGCAGTGCTCAGCTATGTAGTCGCCCTTAGGCAACGGGGTTGGGTCGACGTAAAGGAGGCCGTAGAGGGTACGCCCCTCTACGCGGCGCAGTGAGGCTGATCATAATGGAAAAGACAGGTAGCGTACTGGTCGTCGGTGGAGGAATAGCAGGCATACAGGCAGCCCTCGACCTCGCCGACAGTGGATTCAAGGTCTATATGGTGGAGAGAGAGCCGAGCATCGGCGGCGTGATGACGCAGCTCGACAAGACGTTCCCCACGAACGACTGCGCCATGTGCATACTAGCCCCCAAGCTAGTAGGCGCGGGTCGCCACCCGAACATCAAACTCCTCACCTACAGCGAGGTCAAGTCCCTCGAGGGGGAGGAAGGCAACTTCACCGCCACCATCCTAAAGAAGGCGCGCCGAGTCGACCCCGTCAAGTGTAAGGGCTGCGGCGACTGCGCCGCAAAGTGCCCCGCATCCGCCATAGACACATATAACGCCGATCTCAACGACCGGAAGGCGGTCTACATTCGCTTCAGCCAAGCCGTCCCACTCACATACGCGATTGATAAGGACAAGTGCCTCGGCTGCGGCATCTGCAGCGAGGTCTGCAAGGCGGACGCCATCAAATATGACGATGTCGACGAGGAGCTGGAGCTCAACGTCGGTTCTATTATACTCGCCCCCGGCTTCGAGGCTTTCGATCCGAGCAAACTCTCGGAGCTCGGCTACGGTAGGTACCCGAACGTCGTGAGTAGCGTCGAGTTCGAGCGCATACTTAGCGCCACCGGGCCGTACAGGGGGGTCGTCCTCCGCCCCAGTGACGGAGACATGCCGAAGAGGGTCGCGTTCCTCCAGTGCGTCGGCAGCCGAGACGCTCGTGTGGGCAACCCATATTGCAGCGGCGTTTGCTGCATGTATGCCATAAAGGAGGCGGTCATCGCCCAGGAGCACAACCCTGGCCTCGAGGCGAGCGTCTTCTTCATGGACATACGCGCCTTCGGTAAGGAGTTCGACGATTACTACACGCGCGCCGAGCACGAGCACGGCATCAAATTCATTCGAAGTAGAGTGGGGCACGTTGAGCAGGATCCCGAGTCTTCTGGCCTATTCCTCACATACGAGGAGGGCGGAGACATCAAGCGTGACCGTTATGACATGGTGGTCCTCGGCGTCGGCCTTAACCCGCCGAAGGACGCTGAGCAGCTCAGCAAAGCGATGGGATTCAAACTAAACAAGTACGGCTTCGCCGAGACCAAGCTCTTCAGCCCACTCGAGACGAGCAGGAAAGGAGTTTACGTCTGCGGGGCGTTCAGCAGCCCTAAGGACATCCCTGACAGCGTTGCACAAGCGAGTGGCGCAGCCGCGAAGGCGGCAAAAGCAATCTCAAGCGTCAGGGGCACGCAGGTCAAGCCCGTCGAGTTCCCTGTCGAGCGCGACGTCACTAATGAGGAATCTCGTGTCGGTGTCTTTGTTTGCTGGTGTGGAATAAACATCGGCGGAGTAGTCAACGTCCCCAGCGTCGCCGAGTACGCGAAGAAGCTCCCCAACGTCGCCTATGCCGAAGAGAACCTCTACACCTGCAGCCAGGACACACAGGATAGGATCAAGAATACGATAATTGAGCACAGGCTCAACCGCGTAGTCGTCGCCTCGTGCACGCCAAGGACACACGAACCGTTATTCAGAGCTACTCTCAGGGAAGCTGGTCTCAACGAATACCTCTTCGAGATGGCGAATATACGTGACCAGTGCAGTTGGGTGCACATGCATGAGAAGGAGGCTGCTACCAGGAAAGCGGAGGACCTAGTCAGGATGGCTGTCGCTAAGGCGAGCCTCCTCCAACCACTGGAGAAGCACAAGATACATGTCACCCCCGGCGCACTTGTCGTCGGTGGAGGCGTCAGCGGCATGACCGCCGCCTTAGAGATAGCAGACCAGGGCTTCGAGGTCCACCTCGTCGAGAAGGAGGCAGAGCTCGGAGGCAACATGAAGCGGATAAAGTTCCTGCCCTCTGGCGAGGACCCCGCTGCCGAGCTTGCGAAGCTAGAGGCGCGAGTCAGATCCAACCTCAAGATCAGGCTCTACACAGGAACGCAGGTGGCGGAGGTAGACGGATACGTCGGCAACTTCGAAACCACCCTAGCAAGCGCAACGAAAGAGACGCAGATCAAGCACGGAGTCGTCGTCGTCGCCACGGGTGGCGTCGAGTACACGCCTAAGGAGTACGCCTACGGAAAGAACCCCGACGTCATGACCCAGTTCCAGCTAGAGGAGAAGCTACACGCGGGATACAAGCCCAACACCGTGGTGATGATCCAATGTGTGGGCAGCCGTAACGAGGAGCACCCGAACTGCAGCCGTGTCTGTTGTACTGGCGCCGTCAATAACGCCTTAGTGGTCAAGGAAGTTAACCCCGCGGCCGACGTCTATATACTTTACAAGGACATGAGGACATACGGATTCAAGGAGGACTACTACCGCGCCGCGGCGGATAGGGGCGTCGTCTTCATCAGGTACGATGATGAGCACAAGCCCGAGGTCACAGCCGAAGGCGGATTGAAGGTCAGGGTCCTTGACCCCGTACTCAATGAGAAGGTTGTAATCGAGCCCGATGCATTAGTCCTCAGTGCGGGCGTGATCCCTGCTGCTGATAACCGGCGCTTAGCTGGGATGCTCAAGGTACCCATAAGCAAGGATGGATTCTTCCTCGAGGCGCACATGAAGTTGCGCCCAATTGACTTCGCGACTGAGGGTGTCTACCTCTGCGGGTTGGCACACGGCCCGAAGACCATCGATGAGTGTATTAGCCAGGCGTGTGGAGCCGCGTCGAGGGCGCTGACGATCCTAAGCCACGACGAGGTCGAGGCAGAGGGGGCAATCGCCAGCGTAGACGAGGACGCCTGCAGTGGATGCCAAATGTGCGCCGCAGTTTGTGAGTTCAAGGCGATAGAGATGGTGCAGAAGAGTGACAAGACTCACAGTCACGTTATCTCCGAGGTCTGCAAGGGTTGTGGAGTCTGCGCGGCGACATGCCCGAGCGGGGCGATCACGATTGGTCACTTCACCGACTTGGAAATACTTAGCCAGATCAAGGCAGCACTGGAGGCGCGATGATGAGCGAATATGAGCCTAAGCTTATCGGCTTCCTCTGCAACTGGTGCAGCTACGCTGGCGCTGACCTCGCGGGGGTTAGCAGGTTCCAGTACCCTACCAACCTGCGGGTGATACGCGTCATGTGCAGCGGCAGGGTACATCCCTCCCACATTCTTGAGGCTTTCAAGGAAGGCGCCGATGGTGTACTAGTTGCCGGGTGTCACATTCCGACGGACTGTCACTACATCTCGGGGAACTTTAAGGCGCAGCGTCGAGTCGCTATTGTCAAGAAGCTTATGGAGCAGCTCGGAATAGAGCCTGAGCGACTTCGTCTAGAGTGGATAAGCGCGGCTGAGGGTGATAAGTTCGCAAAAACGATACGCGATATGACGGAGGACCTGAAGAAGTTAGGGCCGAGCCCCGTGGCGAAGGTCCTCAAGGAGGTCAACTGATATGGCACAAACAGAAATCACGATCACTAACGAGGGCAAAGAGTTCCGCAACGAGGTCATGGCGACCCATGGTGCGGACAAGCTCATGCACTGCTACCAGTGCGGCACATGCACCAGCGACTGTCCAGTAGCCAAGCGCGTCCCTGAGTTCCGCCCACGTAACATCGCCCGCCTTACTATTTTCGGACAGAAGGACCGGCTCCTAGACGGAGATCTCGTCTGGCTATGTGTTGGTTGCTATACATGCTACGAGAGATGCCCCCAGAATGTTCACGTCAGTGAGATAGTAAGTGCCCTCAGGCAGCTAGCCCTCAGGGAGGGCAAGATACACCCCACAATCAAGTCCATAGTCACAACAATCCCTAAGCATGGCTATATCAGCGAGATCGGGGAGTTCGAGAACGAGATGCGCGGCGAGGACGGGCTACCCCCTGCGCCCACGCCCTCAATTGAGGAGATAAAGGCTATTATGAAAAAGACCGGCATTCTCGGCCGCGTCGGAGGCGAAAAGTGATGAAGTACGCGTTCTTCGTCGGTTGCACTGTGCTAAGCAGGCTCCCCGGATATGAGAAATCTGCCAGGAAGGTAGCAGAGAAACTGGGAGTCGAACTCGTCGATATGCCCGGTTCGAGCTGCTGCGGTACAACCTACATGGAGACACTAGATAGGAAGACTGCCCTCGCACTCGCCGCCCGCAACATTGCAATCGCGGAGGAGATGGGTCTCGACATTGTAACGATCTGTAACGGCTGCACAGAAACCCTCACCAAGACCAATAAGGCTCTCAAGGAGGACCCCGCGCTCCTCGCCGAGGTTAACGAGATACTCAAGGAGACCGGCAAGCAGTTCAAGGGCACAGTCGAGGTCAAGCACTATATCCGGATGCTCAAGGAGGATGTCGGCCTCGACACTGTCAAGGCGGCGAGCGTTAAGCATTTCAAAGGGCTCAAGGTCGGCGCCCACTACGGGTGTCACCTCCTTAAACCAAGCGACGAGATGCTCTTCGAGGACCCCAACGACCCCAAGGTGCTTGACGATCTGATCCGCGCAACCGGGGCGGAGAGCATCGAATACCCGGGTAAGACCGAGTGTTGCGCCGGTCCGGTGATGGGGATCCGTGAGAAAGTCACCTGGGATGTCGGCATGGATAAGGTCCAGACATTGAAGAAGCACGCTGATGCAATGGCGACCTGCTGCCCATTCTGCTACATAACATACGAAAGGTGTCAGTTCATGACCGAGACCAACCCCAACCTACCTATCATACACATCCCCCAGTTGCTCGGCCTAGCAATGGGCCTAACAGCCGATGAGGTCGGCCTCAGCACTAACAAAGTGGACGCCAGCTCCCTGCTGGCGAAGCAGGAGGCATAACTATGGAGAAGCTCAAGTTCGGCTTCTACTGGGCCGCGAGTTGCGGAGGCTGCGAGATCGCTGTCCTTGACGTAGATGAGAAGATTCTCGACGTCCTACAGATAGCGGACATCGTCTTCTGGCCCGTTGCCATGGATGTAAAGTATACGGACGTGGAGGCGATGGCAGATGGTTATATGGACGTCTGCTTCTTCAACGGTGGCATTCGCAACTCAGAGCAGGAGCACCTAGCGAAGCTACTACGTAAGAAGGCAAAGTATATGGTCGCCTTCGGCGCATGCGCCCAACTAGGCGGTGTTCCCGGCCTCGCCAACCTCAGTAACCCCAAGGACATTTTCGAGAGGGTATACCATACGACCGAGTCGACGGACAACGATGCTGGGACTGAGCCGCAGGCAAGGCACACGCTCCCCGAGGGAAGCTCTGAAATACCTATCTTCCAGGCATCCGTGAGACCCCTCGACCAAGTCATCCCTGTCGACTATTACCTTCCTGGCTGCCCGCCGCCACCCAAACTCATCTTCAACGCCATTGACGCCATCGCGAAGGGACAACTGCCCCCAAAAGGTAGTGTACTTGCCCCCGAGCTCGCCGTCTGTGACGAGTGCCCACGTAAGAAGGAGGAGAAGAAAGTAGCCCAAATTAGAAGGGTGATCGACTTCGTCCCAGATCCTGAGAAATGTCTTCTGGAGCAGGGACTAGTCTGTATGGGGCCGGCGACGCGTGGCGGCTGCGATGCAAAGTGCCTCAGCGCAAACATGCCGTGCACTGGCTGCGGAGGCGCGTGCCCCGGAGCCATTGAACAAGGATCAGCGATGATCAGCGCACTCTCGACAGTCCTCGGGTTAGCTGGCGAGAAGGCGGAGGAATATGACGTCAATGCGGTAATGGCGCAGCTGAAGGACCCCGTAGGAACCTTCTACAAGTACGCGCTTCCCGCCTCCATCATCGGCAGGAGGATAAAGAAATGAAGACTATAACTATCGACCCCATCACCCGGCTTGAAGGACACGGTAAGATCAGCATATTCCTAAACGACGCGGGCAACGTGGAGAACGCGTACCTTCAGATCCCGGAGCTTCGTGGCTTCGAAAAGTTCTGCGAGGGGCGAAGGGCTGAAGACATGCCCATTATCACGCCCCGCATCTGTGGGGTCTGCCCCGTCGCCCACCACCACGCCGCTACGAAGGCACTGGATGTCTGCTTCGGCGTCGAGCCCACCGAGACGGCGAAGAAGCTCCGTGAACTCATGTATACTGGCTATATTATCTACGACCACACACTTCACT
>JBFYNQ010000058.1:0-16871 GCA_041304265.1 Candidatus Bathyarchaeota archaeon
GTGCGTCTTTAGCCAAAGGTGCGCCTCCTTAGTTTCTGCTCATTTATGTGCCTATCCAGCTCGGCGAGGCTGCGGAACTCTCCGCCCTTCGCCTTCATGTAGAGGTTGCGGTAGGTGCCGACTGTGATGACGCGTTGGTCGCGGAGCTCCGTTAGCTTCCTGCGTAAGGCGCGTATGCGATTCATCCAGCGGGTCTTCTCCGAAACCTCAGCGAACGCCCTACCCTTCTTTGTACCCGAACCAATCCTACGGCCGGTACGCTTCTTCTGGGCGAGGACTCTCGCACGTCCACGGCTCGTGCCGTTCTCTGGGAGTGCCTTTATCGTGCCTTCCCTGATGAGTTTCCTTATCTCGTCTCTGGTGATAGCGCCTTCGACATCCTCGATCTTTTCGGGGTTTATCCAGACGCGGTTGACGCCGACCTCGAGGAGGGAAGCTGCTAGTCTTCGCTGGTTTGTGAGATTCATTGCTTTTCCTCCTCAAGTTTTTCGAAGTCTGAGGGCTTTGGCTTGGCTCTCGTGTTTAGGATCTTTATGCCGAGCTTTTCAGCTTCCTCGAGTATTACCGCCCTCTTCTTTCCGCCTACGGTTCTGCTTATCCTGGCGACTTGAGTCTCTGACTTTACTGCCTTGAGGTCTTTAACCGTTGCGATTAAGATCTCTTCCTTCCCGGAGGGATGTAGTCCGCGTACTGCGGCGGGGCCGCCCCAGCCGATGTTGGCTACCTTGGGCCAGCCGCGCTCGTTTGTGCGCATCTTGTTGTCGATTCCGCGGGGCTTTCTCCAGCGCGGCTTGATCTTGATGAAGCGCCAAGACTCGAAGGCGTGGAACTTTGGCCTGCTCTGGTTGAGTCTCTTCCTGACCTTGAGTAGTCTTCTCTTTGCGGTGTCACTCATCTTTCATTCACTCCCTGCTGTAGACGTATATACCGTCTAGGAACTTTCTCAGGTCCTTATTGTGTACCTTTGCTCGGGACTGTATGTTGGCCGCCGTCTGGCTAACCTCTTCGATATCGATGCCTTCGAGGATGATATCATCCTGCTTTATTGTGATTTTTGTGTCTCCGATTACGTCGGCGATGCGCGCCTTCCTCTCGCCGACGAAGTTCTCGATAGTAACTTTTTTACCAACGACCTTTACGGCGGTGGGAAAGTGGACGAAAACGATCTTCATTTTGTAGACCCAGCCTTGGCTCGCGCCTTTTATCATGTTCTTGACATGTGCGCTGATTGTCCCAACGAGGGCCGCTTCGGTCCTGCGCGGGTTCTCGACACTAAGCCTTAGGAGGTTGCCCTCCATCGACATGTTGAGCTTGGTGTGTGTGAAGTCCTTAATGATCTTGCCTTTGGGTCCCTGTACCGTGATCTTCCTACCATCTAAGGTCAGCTGTACGTTCTCTGGGATCTCAACCGTTTTTTCAACTACTTGTACAGACACTTTCTCTCACCTTAGTAGACGTAGGCTATCACGACGCCGCCGACGTTGAGCTCCTTGGCTTGTCGGTGGTCGATGACGCCTTTTGGGGTTGATAGTATGACCGCTCCAAGGTCTCGGCTCGGGAGGAAGCGCTTCTCCCACTTCTCCATCTCCTTGACCTTCGTTGAGTAGCGGGGCTGGACAGCCTTGCACTCATTGATGCGACCGAAGAGCTGGACGCGGAACTTGCCCTGCCTGCCGTCGTCGATGAACTCGATCTCGCCTATGTAGCCTTTCTGCTGGATGAGGCGGAGGACCCTGCCTACGAGGCCGGAGGCGGGGGTGACTATACATTCATTCTTACGCCTTCCCTCGTGGTTCATTATCGTGTTTAGTGCGTTAACTAGTGGGTCCATTCATATCACCTGTACTTCTTGAAGCCCATCGCTGGGGCTACCTCTCTGAAGCATTTCCTGCAGATGCTAAGGCCGTAGCGTCGGATGAGGCCGTTATGAGTACCACATCTGATGCATGCTCTGCTACCTGGTCCTGTTGTGCGTTTCTTCTGCTCACTCATTGGCTGCTCCCACCTCGACGCCGTATTTCGCTGTGATGAACTTAATCGATTCCTCGGATGTGACCTTATGGTTCTTGCCTATCTTAGCACGTGCGCGCTTCTTCTCGTCTATGTGATAGCCGGCGCGCTCCAGTGTCACCATTACATCCATTCCCGTGATCCCCAGGACGGGGTCGTATCGTGTGCCGGGGATGTCTATGTGCTCCTTTATACCGAAGGCGAAGTTGCCCATTTTATCGAAACTCTTGGACTTGATCTTTTTGCCGACGGCTACGAAAGCCCTGCTTAGGAACTCTTCTGCCTTTTCTCTGCGGAGCGTGACCATGCAGGCGATCGGCTCCTTCTTCCTTATGTTGAAGCCCCTGATGGTCTGCTTCGCAAATCTCTGGCAGGGTCTCTGCCCTGTTAGTTGCTCCATGATGGTTTGTGCGTGGTCGAGGGGGTCGCCTGAGGCGCCCACTCCAATATTGACCACGACCTTACCGATCCTTAGAGCCCTCATGGGGTTGGTCTCTACGATTTCGGTTGACATATCATTGACTCTCCGGTAGTGATATCAGGGACTCTGTTGTCCCAATCGGGAAGACGTATTTTGTTAGTGTGCGTATGTCTTCTCCGCTCGGCGTTCGGACTGTAGCGGTCTTTTTCCATCCTGGCTCGGCGCCGAAGCCGATTATCATGCCAGTCTCGCCCTGGGATCTTCCTCCGGTTATAATGATCTGGAGCTGATCCTTGAAGGCTATATACTCCATTATCTCCTGGGAGGGGATCTTAATCTTGAGGACATCGTTCACCTTGTAGGGGCTTCCGGCGGGGACGACAAGCGTCCTGCCGTCGTGTAGCTGCAGCTGTGTAACGTTGTTCCTCAGAATAGTCTTTCCGATAACCCTGCAGAGCTTGAAACTTATTTCATCGCCTTTTATTTGGTGTAGTTTGAGGCGTCCACCCTTGGCAGGTAGTACGCGATAGCTCTCACTTGCATCTGGCAGAGATACCACGTCCATGAGCCCAACGGGGAACTTATCGTCGAGGCGTAACTTTCCGTCTATTTTTATTTTGCCCTGGTTCGAGATGTGTGAGGCTTCCTTGCGCGTCGTCGCGTAGTTGAGAATGTCACGAAGTAAAACGGCTACGGGGATAGATGAGCCGAAGTTGTGAGGTCCAGGACTTGTATTGATGGACCAGATGGCTTCCTTCCTTTTTATTGTCCAGAACGTTGGCGACTGCTGCCTCTTTAGGTGTCGTGTTGGCCCTTTTCTTCCCATTCTTACTCCTCCTTCTTGAAGCCCTTCCTCTCGAGAATCGCCTTTCGGCGGTTATCATCGAGGTTGAGCTTTGTGATCATCAAGTTCTCTGCTCGTACGGGGATCTGGACTGTCGATCCGTCGAGGCGAGTCCTGGTGACGCCCTCGACGTAGACCTTGGAATCCTTGGTGTTAACCCTCAGTACCTTACCCTCAGCTAGTTTTCTGTCGCCCTTCGTGATTGAGACCGTATCGTCCTCGACTATAGTCATGGTTTTTGTACCATACTGTGTCTTGAGGGCGGGTGATAGCGGTGCAGATGTGTACTTTCTCCTGATGTGATTGGGTGCGTTTCTCTGCTGCTTTCTCACTGTCGATGGCTTCGTGTTACCTACTTTGTTCATTACACGACCATCCTCGCGGTTGTTCCGAGGCGTGCGAAGCGCTCTACCGCTTCCTTCGCTACGGGACCCTTCACGTCGGATCCTCTCAGCGTTCCCTCCGGTGTGAGTATGACTGCTGCGTTGTCCTCGAACTGGATCCAGGTGCCGTCCTTCCTCAAGTAGGGCTTTCTCTGGCGGACTATTACCGCGTTGAACATCTGGCGCCTCATCTCGGGCGTGCCTTCTCGGCAGCTAACCATACATAGGTCGCCTACGCTGGCTATCGGAAGCCTGCGGCGGCGTCCTTTGTAGCCAAAGACCTGAATGAGTCGAAGTACGCGTGCTCCACTGTTATCCGCGCAGATGAAGACGGAGCCAGACGTGAGGCCTCCACTTATTCTGCGTCGTGGTATGACTCTCCTCTTCCCTGTTCTCTTACTCATTCATCAAGTCTCCTCGGCCAGTTTTTCTACGACGCAGAAGGACTTGGTCTTGCTGAGTGGTCTACACTCGGCTATTCTGACCCGTTCCCCTCTCTTCGCGTCAATGCATGGGGGGTTGTGTGCGGTGATGCGGCTGCTCGCTCGCGCGTAGCGCTCGTATTTCCTGTTGAATCTGGTGTAGTCGATGCGGATAACGACAGTCTTTGTCATCCTGTCGCTAACCACCACACCGTCCAATACCCGCCCCCTCACCGCTAGGGAGCCATGGAATGGGCAGTCTGGGTCACTACACTCGTTCTCGGGTCTTTTAAGGCTCATCAAAACTCGTTCGCCCTACCAATCTCTTTTCGATTTTTTCTTTACACGGTCTTCTGGTCGACCGATGAGGGCCTTGCCCTCTACCTCAACCGAGGTATTGCCAAGGTTGAAAATGAAGGACGCTCCATCCTTCGCCACGGTCATCTCATTTTTGCCGTGACTTAGCGTAAGGGTGTTGCGCGTCTCTACTATGATTAATCCCTTGAGCTTGTTCTGATTCTTGTTACTGGCACCGCTGATCTTCGCTTCGAGCCCGATGAGCTCGTGGCGAGTAATGTTATCAGCGGTTACCGGCGTCACTGCTTGGACGCCTCCTCATGGATGATTGTCTCAATCTTGGCTACTGCTTTCTTTAGCGCCTTCGCTTTACCGGGGTTCTCTACAGAGCCACCTGCCTTAATGAGGGTCTTGATCTTGGAGAGTTCGGTTTTTATCTCCTCAAGTTTAGCTTTCCTCTGCTCGGAAGTCATCTCCCTTATCTCATCAAGTCTTATTACCGGCAACTATTGTTCCTCCTTCCTCTCCTCGTCGGCTTTCGCTACTTCGATCTTCGCCTCTTCATCGACCTTTTTCTCTTCAAGTGTGGTCTCGGGCTCGGTTTGGACGGGGGTAATTTCTTCGACCACTTCCTCTGGCTTAACCTCCAAGGGAGTCTCAACGATAACTTTAGTTTGTTCGGTTAGCTGCGTGACGGGTTCTACTACCGGTGCTTCTATCACGTCAGGCTCTACGCCTTCGGGTATGAAAACCTCGTCCTCGGGGTACTCTATCTCGGGGAGACCCTTAAGTGAGATCTTGTCAGGGAATTTAGCGTCTGGTGGAATGATGTTCACGGTGACGCCGAGTATTCCCCTTTTCTGCTTGACGTGGATGGTCGCGTGGCGTAGCCACCTTTTGGATGGCTCTCCCGCCTTGGGGATGTATCCCTCACTTACCTTCTCGAATCTTGCTCTTGCGCTCCTAATTGGACCCTTTAAAATGATCTCGCATCCTAGTGCCCCGCTATCCATGATCCTGCGGAGGCTCCAGAAGATGCTCCTACGGAAGTGTACACCTCGCTCTAGAGCGTTGGCTACACGTGCCGCCATGATGTGGGGATTAAGCTCCGGGACCTCTATCTCGACGACCGTGATCTGGGGGTTAGTCAGGCCAAGCTTTTTCTCAAGCTTTTCGGAGGCGTCCTTGATAGCTCTACCCCTCTTGCCGATGACCCTTCCAGGCCTCATCGTATATAGGTTGATCTGGGCGCCAAGCGGCGTTTTTGTGAGTGTGATTCCGCCGTAGCCGGCTTCCTCGAACTCCTTTGAAAGGAGTTCGTCGACCGCCATGCGCTCCTTATTATCCCGGATAATTCTCTTGACTACTGACAAGCTTACACTTCCTCAACCGCGACCTCGATGTGGGTCAGGTGCCTGAAGTACGGCGATGCCCTACCAAAGGCACGCGGTATAAACTTCCTAATCCTGCGGCCCCTATGCGCCGCGATGTGCGTGATCTTTAGATGCTCGGTGTCGAGTCCCTTGAACTCTGCGTTCGCCTCAACGGCGTCCAGAACACGTAATATCTCTCCAGCTGCCTTCTGAGGGTACCTACCGGCGTCGAAGCCTTGTGCCTCAGCCCTATGTGGCACTTTAAGCCTGTACCTGTAATATGGTACTGGCTTCTTGAGTTCTACGACATCTTGCAGAGTCTCCTTCGCCTTTTCGAGCTTCATGCCTTTAATGTAATTGCAGATCTCTCTAGCAGCCTTTGGCTTAATTCTAAGATCCCTGCCGCTGGCTATTGCTGTCTTGTCCGGATCTAGACCTGTGACCGAGTATCTCCAGGATGGCATATGCGCACCGTTCGCCTTACTTGAAATCGGGACTTTATATAAAAACGTTATCTAAATTCGGGTGCTGAGGCATCTTGATGTCGAGAATTATTGCTTCGTTCTGGTGAGTGATTTGAGGGAACATATTGAGGAAATTTTGGGAGTATTAAAGGGAAGTATATATGTGTATTGAATTAGTGAGGACTACCTTTTACATTGTATTTGAAGAAAATATGCTGAAGTTATTTACTTCAGCGGGATATACATTGAGCTTCTGGACGCGCCGATGCCTGGCTTTCCGTGACGGACGAGTTTATTCGTGATAATAAACTCGCCGAGATAGTGACCGAGCATCTTTTCGTTGATCCTTAGCTCTACGAACTCCTGGCCGCTGTGGACAGAAATGGACTTTCCGACCATCTCTGGAAGGACGACCATGTCCCTTGCGTGGGTCTTTATGGGTTTACCGTCATCCCTTCTTAAGTGCTCGAGGACTATCTTTTGCTCGTTGCTAAGTCCCCTGCGTAGGCTTCGCCTCATACGGCTTGGTAGGAGGTTGATGAATTCATCCATTGACATGGCTTTAAGCTCGTCGACGCTTCTACCCCGGTATTGGAAGTTCTTTGGCATTCGTCTTCACTCCATCATTTCGTTTTATTTAATCGTGTTGGTTAGAGAGACCTCTGACGCTTCGATCCGCCTTTGCCCGAGGTCCTCGCAGCGATGAGGCCGACTTTCGCACCCGGAGGTGCCCTACGGCCAACAGTCGTGGATTTACCGGGACGCCTGTGTCGACCACCACCATGAGGGTGGCTTGACGCAGTCATCTTTACGCCGTGCGCCGTCGGGAAGACCTTGTTGTTCGCCTTGGCGAAGTGGTGTCCCTCGCCTGCCTTAAGGCGTGGCTTCTCAAGGCGTCCGCCTCCAGAAATTACTCCGATAGTTGCGCGCGACTCGGCTGGAAGCTGTATGCTCTTCTTTGATGGTAGTTTGACGACGGTTTTGCCGAGGTTATGGGCGATGACTGTCGCGTAGGCGCCTGATGCACGCACAATTCTCCCACCGTCTCCAGGCTTAAGTTCGAGGTTGTTTACGAGAGTTCCCTCTGGGACCTTGCCCAGTGGGATGACGTTTCCAACCGCTAGTGGCGCATCTGCACCGATTACGATTTCCTGCTCGACGTGTGTACCCTCGGGGGCTGCAGAGTAAAAGGTCTCACCGTTTACTAGCTCGATCACTGCAAGTGGAGCGACGCGACCCGACTCGTGGATTATGTCCATGACGGTTCCGCGTAGGGACTCCTTTGACATCTCGGGGTATCTCGCCTGTGCTACCTTGCCCGTGTGTGCTCCTTGGAACACGGGTGTCCCGCGTCCGCGACGTTGTACCTTAATTCGTTTTCCCATCTATCCACACCTACAGTATTCCGAGTTTGATTGCGACCTCTGAGGCGCTGAAGCCTTCCTTGAGTTTAATAAAGGCCTTCTTCTTGCCCTGCCTGTCGATGAGTGTGTTGATCTCCTGCGTCTCGACCTGGTAGAGTTCCTTCATGGCTGAGGCTATCTGGTTCTTCGTTGCCTCGCGCTCTACTATGAAGATGAGCTTATTCTCATTCTCTATCATGTAGACGCTGCGCTCTGTCATCGTCGGGTACTTTATGATATCGTGTGCCAGCATGTTTATTCCTCCCAGGTTTCGTCGAGGGCGTTAAAAGCTGACTTTGCCCAGACGACAAGTCTTCCGGCATTGGCGCCGGGTGCGAGTAGCTCGGCGTTGAGATTCCTGAGGACTGTAACATCGACACCGGGCAGGTTCTTCGCCGCGTTGCTTACACCTTTGTCTTCGGTGATGACGATGAGAGGGCCCTTCCCGACCTTTTTCCCTCTGCCCCTCATATTACCTCTTCCGGCGCGTGTGCCTTTACGATCAGCACGCTCAACGTCGGCCCAGATGCCAATCTTTGTGAATAGGTCCTGTACATCCTTCGTCTTCTGAACGCCTTCTAGTGCGTCATCGAGCACGAGTGGTAGCTGAGCGACGCCCTCGATATTGTGTCCACGTGCTGCGACTACAGTCTTGTCGGCTGTCGCAGCGATTCCAGACCTGATCGCCAAGCGGCGCTCCTTTTTGTTGATTCTTTTGACTGTGACTTTCTCGGACTTTGGGGGTGTTGAGAGGTGTCCACCTACTGCCTGTACGGCAAAGTCCGCCTTACCACTCTGCTTGAGGCGTGGGAGACGAGCCTGACCGTGACCAGTTCCCCTGCTGAGCGCCGTGTTCCTCTTGCCCGCCATCGGGTCACGTCCCTGTGGCTGGAAGTCGTGGCTCTGTTGAGCGATGACCGCCCTACGGATCACGTCTGGCTTTATGGGGGTCTCGAAGATCTTCGGGAGGTCAACTTCATCGACTTTTTCGTTCGCTAGGTTAAGTACTGGGATCTTCATTGTGCGGTCTTCTCCTTACCCCACTCGGTGCCTACGTATGTGATCTGGGGTGCTGTCTCGGGGTATGATGAAGCCCTAACTGCCTTCCTCATGCGGATGAGCCTCTTGGGTGTGCCCTGGACGCTCCCCTTGATGACTAGGTATTCACTCTTGACCTGGCCGTAACGGTTGAATCCGCCTGATGGGCTTACCCTGTTCCCGTCGCTTCCGAGTAGTAGTATGCGTTTGTTGAAGTCGACGCGCTGGTGACTTCCCATCTGGCCAGCACGCGCGACGTGAGGATGGATCGTCCTAGGTGCCACGGGGGCAATTGATGCGACTGCTCTAATGGATTTGCGGGACTTGTTCTGTAGGATGCGGATTCCGAACCTCTTTACTGGGCCCTGGAATCCTTTGCCCTTCGTAACGCCTGAGAGGTCTATTGATTCGCCGGGCTTGAAGACCTGTGTGGCGGAGATCGTCTTTCCAAGAAGCCCCCTCACAAATTCAATCTGCTGGTCGATGCTTCCACCGCCGACAGCGATCTCGATTAGGTCAGGGGTATTCAGCTCAAGAGAGGCGAGTTTTGGCTGTGTGGCAGCGATTATGCGGATCTGCTTCGCCTTGTCCTTTGTGGAGGTGAGCTTTTCTAGCTCCTTGGCGGTATCCGCTGTCTTCTTGATCTTTACAGCCTTTTGCAGGTCCTTCGAGAGCTCAGGCATCCAAGCCTCCGTGAGTACCTTGTATCCGTCGTACGTCGTCCTGTAACTGCGTACGGCGCATACAAGCATCGGTGGCGCCTCGATGACTGTTCCTGCGACCTTTACCTCTTGACCGAACTCGGGGACCTTGGCCCTATCCTCTATCTGGTAGAGGTGGGTCATCCCCGCCTTGTATCCTGCGAAGCCTAGGAGCTGGGGACCCTCTGTTACATCCGGCCAATGCTGGATGCGTCCGTTGAAGTTGCTTGCCCTGCGTCTAGGATAATATGACTTTGATCCTTTTCTAGGTGAACGTGGCCTAGGCATCGTAGCCTCTCCTTATTTTCGTTAGCTGTAGTGAATCAGCGAGTCTTACATTTAAATGATTCGTATATTGGCGGACAATCACCTATTTGGTCTGTTTTTTGTTTCTGGGCTTGGTTTGGGGTTGTTTGTCGGCCAGGGGTCGTTTCGTGGCTTCCTGTTGAGGGTATGAACAGGTGTCTTTAAGGGTGCATTCGATACATAGGGGGTTTTGGGCTCTGCATATGTCTCGTCCAAACTGTATGAGTTTGATGTGTGTGTCCAGGTATGTCTCGGGGGGCGTGGCTTCCTCAAGTGTACGGCGTATCGCGTCGTATGGGGCGTTGGCGGGGGCGAATTTGAGCCTCTTTGCTATCCTCGCGATGTGGCGGTCGACTGGGATAACACTCTTTCCGGCGGTGAAGAGGAGGACGACGTCGGCGGTCTTCTCGCCGACTCCGGGAAGAGTCATGAGCTCCTCACGTGCCTCGGGGTAAGGCTTAGAGACCGTCATAGTTAGGTCTCCGCCGAACCTCTCAATGACCTGCTCAGAGACCTGTTTGATGACTCGGCTCCGGGTATTGTACATGCCTGCGGGCTTGATCGCCTCGGCTATCTCGGGTAGTGGCGCCGATGCGAGCTTTTGGGGGGTGACACCGATTAGTTCTTCGAGGTGCCTGTAAGCGGTGTCCTCGTTGCGCCAGTTGGTGTTCTGGCTTAGGATGGTTCGGATAAGTGTCTTGAATGGATGTCCATGGCTGGGGGTCCACGTCCTATCGCTTGCGCGTAGGACGCGACTGATTGCTACCTCAGCTCGCGTCCTCGTCTTCCTCGTCGTCTTCGTCAGGGTCCCCCACTACCTCCTCGGGTTCCACCTCCGGCTCGGGCATCTCGAAGGAAAGCTCGGGCTCGAGGGGTTTATCTTTCAGGTCCTTGATCTTCCAAGCGATCAGGTCGAGTAGCCCCTTAATGTTGGTCCGTTTGTCGGCGGAAACGGTCGTCCAAGGTACATCGTAGTGGTCTAGACCTAGTTCCTCCTCGACCTCCTTTACGGTCTCGGTGGACGCCTTGTCAACCTTGTTGAACACTATGATCACACGCTGGAGGGGGACGCCGATGTCTCGAAGGATGCTTACTCCCTCTGCTAGCTTGAGCCGGAGTGTGAGAGCGGGGTCAGTTACCTCGAAGAGCAATATGACGACGTCGGCGCTACGGATGTCCTCGAAGTTGAGCTGAAAGCTTTTAATGAGACGGTGGTCGAGGTCGAGGACGAAACCGATCGTATCGACGAATAGGACAGTGGTCTCTGCGTCGATGTAGCGCTTCGAGTACTTGCTGCTGAGGGTCGTGAAGGGTCTGTCGCTGACGGGTTTATGCTCGCCTGTGAGGGCGTTAAAGAGACTGGTCTTCCCAGCGTTATAGAAACCGGAAATGCAGATGGTTGGGTACCCGAGCTTGGCGCGGTTCTCTATCTGGCGTCTCTTCTCGATCATGAGGCCTTCTATGTTTTCCTTGATGTCAGACTGGCGTCTCGATATCTCCCTTAGTTGCCCGCGGAAGCCGTACTCGCCGCCGCTGTGGAAGAAGGGACGGTCGTGTGTGAAGTGGAGGTTGGCGGCTAGCTTGTAGAATGGGGCGAGTTTGTCGAGCCTAGCCGACTCAATCTGGAGTTTGCTGAGGTTGTCGGAAGCCATCTGATCGAATATCTCGAGGGTGAGCTCGTAGCGGTCGATGACATCGCAGCCGGTGCCTTGTATGAGGTTGAGTTTCTGACTGCTCTTTAGGAGGTTGTAAAACACGATGAGGTTTATGTCCTGTTTCTTGACACGCTTTGCTATCTCGCCTACCTTCCCTTTGCCTATGCAGTAGCGCTCGAAGGGGCGATAGCGTGTCTGGACGATCTCGTCAATGACCTCAAGCCCGAGGGCTTGTACTAGTGAGCGTATCTCGTCGAGGCGTACACGATATATCTTGTGGTCGTGCACGTTTGTCTTTAACATACAGATAATTGCTCGCCCCTTGAGGGTTTGCTTGGGTCTGACTTCTTCGTGCATCTGGTCGTAGCTGTGTTGGTGGGTGTGGCTTAAAAAGCATCTATGTCGACGCTCTTTTTTGGATGGATTATATAAAGTGTGCTCGTTTTGACGCGATCTGTTTATCATCGAAGCCGTTTCCGGGCCTCTTTCGGGTTAAGGAGTCGTTAGTATGCGCATCTTTTGTCCCTTAATATGGTCGGTGAGTGTTAAAATGATAAAAAAAATAACGATTATGGATCCCTTCAACAGATGAAACTAAAACAACGTGCGCTCCGTCAACCCTTAAACGACGTGCCTAGGCGCTTGAGGTCTGATTAGTAACAGGTGTGGATGTGCGCCTCGCACTTTGGGAAGAGAGTGTTGATGATCGGTATATACTCGGACTTGATGCGGACGTCGGGGTACTCCGCAATAAGTTCATCTAGCGAGCGATATGCGAGAAGTAGTTTTGGGAAGATCCGCGGGTTGATGAGGACATCTCCCTTCTGCTCTGCAGGGACCTCGACGGCTCTTGTGAACTTACCGTCCTTGAACGATAATGTGACGGCGACCTTGTAGAAGTTAAAGGGTATGGAGCCGGTGTAACCCTTGAGCGGTGAAGTCTCTATACGTTCCTCGAAGACGGGCGCGAGCGTCTCCAGTGTCCACTTGTGGTCGACTACCTTCATCTGCCACGCGTAGGCAGCACGTCTCGACGCGCCGAGCCTGAGTAGGTATTTACTGAACGGCTCCGAGTAAGACTCGCGGGAGACGAGGTCGGTGGCGCCTTTCTCCTCGCCGAGGCGGCGGAGGAACGCAGCGACTCTCGGTGAGGCTTTCGGGTCTATGCCGGCGTGTTCGTGGAGGAGTATCTCCTTGTCCTTGGTCTCAACCCTGATGTATGCTTTGAGCATGCCACGTTCCTTTAGGGCGTAAGTGGTGCTGTTGTGTTCTCCTACCCAGCCGGTCTTTTCCTGAGTCTCCCATTCGCGGAAGCTCCTGATGCTGTGGACGGCGTATTGCTTTTGCATATTTTCGAGGAGCTTCATCGCCTGAGGTATCTCGCTCTGGAGGAGGGGGGAGAAGAGTGTCGAGCCCTCATACGGTAGTTTAGCGAGGGGGATCGTGGCGTTCTCGTCGAGCGGTACCGCATATTCGAAACCAAACTGCCTGTAGAAGTAGGGGATGCCTTCTAGCCCCGCGAGGTGGTACCCTTCCACCTTAGTCTGTTTGTCAAACTCAGCGTTGAGCCTTCTTTGCAGTCCCCTGCCCCTGTAGCTGGGGTGCGTGGCGACGAGTCCCATCTCTGCCATCCGGAGGGGAACTCCACCAATGCTCCATGTCTGGGGGATGATATTGAGCGTCGCGACCATCGTGTAGCCGTCCCAGAGTGCGTAAAAGCTCCGCGCAGTCATCTCGGGGTGGTTGTCATAGAGACGCTTGCCAAGGACATCAACACCCTCATCGGGGAAGGCGAGGTGTAGAAGCTCGGTGTACTGGTCAAGCGTGTCGCGCTCGATATAGGAAAATCGTATTTCGCCCAAGGCGGAGAATTGTTCGGTGGAGCTAGCTTAAGCCTTTAGCTGTGTCTTGACGACGTCGAGGAGCCTACCGGCAATCTCCCTCTTCGACGTGAGCCCTATGTGAAGGACCTTCCGCTTTGGGTCCACGATGTAGACCTCGTTGGTGTCGACATTAAAGCCCCGGTTCTCCTTCGAAACGTCATTGGCCACGATGAGGTTCATCTTCATCTCCTTGAGGCGCTTGTAGCTCCTCTCGACGAGCTCCTCTTCGGTAATGTTATATTCGGCCTTAAAGCCGACGAGGAAGACGTCGGGGTCGGTCTTTTTGACCTCAGCGATGATCTTGGGGAGTGCCTTGAGTTTGAGCGTCCACACGCCTTTGTCAGAGGAGGTTTTCTCCATCTTGCGGTCCGAGGGCCCCCAGTCGCTGGCGGCGGCGGATAGGATGGTTGCGTCGTACTTTTTCGCCTTGAGCTCTGAGACGACGGTGTCGAGCATCTGTTCGGTCGTCTCTATGTTGACTACACGAGCGTCCGGCGGCGGCGGGACTGTGGCGGGTCCGTAGACGAGTGTCACTTCCGCTCCGCGCTCTAGGGCATCCTCGGCGATGGCGACGCCCATCTTGCCCGAGCTCGGATTTGTAATGTAGCGAAAGGCGTCGATATAGGCGCGCGTCGGCCCCGCTGTGATGAGGATGCGCCTACCCGCGAGGTCCTTCGGCTTAGTCAGCTTCCTGACGACGGCGTCGACTATTTCATCGGTGCCAGGAATCTTTGCTTTTCCCTCCTCGATGCGAGGCATGAGAACCTCGATGTTTATACTCTGTAGCTTGGCGATGTTGTCGTTGACTATCCTGTGTTTGTACATGCTTGCGTGCATGGCGGGAGCGAGTATGACGGGTATTCCCGCACCAATCGCAGTCGTGAGCAAGGTGGTAACTGGTGTGTCGTCTATCCCTGCCGCGACCTTGCCGATCGTGTTCGCTGTCGAAGGCGCCACGAGTATCAGGTCAGCGTGCTCTCTGTGCTCACCGCCGTACTTGACATGCTCGATGTCTCCCGTCAGCTCCGTGACAACGGGATTGCCCGTCGCCCAGTGAAACATGTCGGGGTGCACCACGTGTTCCGCCATTTTGGACATGACAACGTAGACGTCCGCGCCGCGGCGCATCAGGTCCCTGGCGATGTCGGGGCTGCGGATAGTCGCGACGCTTCCTGTCACGCATAGAATGATCCGCTTACCCAGAAGCTCCCGCGACTTGGTGCCGATGATCGACTTAGATGTGTGCCCGCTGAATGCCATCCCAGTCTCATGGCTTAGGGCAACGAGACAGTCTTTTAACTTTTTAGAACAATACTCCCGGGGTGGAGATGGTGGAGTTAGAGGTTTTCAAGTTTCTCTTCGATCTCGCTGAGGCGCTCCATTATCTCCTCGAGCTTCTCCTCGATGCCGTCGATCTTGTCGATGAGACCGGCGACCTCGACCTCGAGATCTTTGACTTTTTTCTCTTGACTCATTGTGGTTTCTCCTGTTCTGCGTTGATTGGCTCGGTTTATAAATTTAACTAGCTGTTGCCCTTCGCCTTCTTGAGGGCGTCCATATACCACTCGCTGTCAGCCTCGGCGTAGGTGGAGACGTCGGAGCGGATCGCCTTGCCCTCATTGCTGAGTATGATGACTTCACTGATCTGGCTGTTCATTATCTTGCGGCGGCACCTCTGGCAGGGGACCGCCATGGTGAGAGCGCCGTCGCGGTCTCGCCCCGCTATGTAGAGGGTCGCCCCGATGCGGTCGCCGCGGTTGCTGTTGATGATGGCGTTCTCTTCCGCGTGGACGGCAGGACAGTGGTCGTATGCTGCGCCCTGGGGCGACGCCATCTCGTCCTTTATGCAGCCGACCTCGTAGCAGTTGACGACGCCGCGCGCCGTGCCGTTGTAGCCCGTGCCGACAATCGTGCTATCTTTAACGATGACGGCGCCGAACTTTCGGCGGGTACATGTTGAGCGGGCGGCGACGCTTAGGGCGATTTCTAAGAAGTACCTGTCCTTATCCGGGCGGTCCATGCCTCAAACGTCCGGTGTAGGGGATAAAAATCCATCCCCGGCAATCTTTATCTCTGTCACCACCCCCGGGTTAGTATGCGGGCGATGATGACTTTGCCCTTCTGAACCGGTGATGAGGATCTTGAGTTTGGAGCCCGCCGCCTCGCAAACTTCTTAACAGCATAGATGAACCTCTATCCCGGTGACAGCGATATGCCGTGGATAGAAGTCAAGTGGTACGCAGGCAGGGACAAGGCCACAAAGGCCAAGACCATGGAGTTACTCACGAAGGCGATGTGTGAGGCAGTAGGATGCAAGCCTGAGGCGGTCAGCGTCGTCTTCTATGACATCGAAAAGTACAACTGGGGCAACGCGGGCAAACCCTACGGTAACTAACCACTCTTTTTAACAGCGTTCTCCAGTTCGGAGATGACACCCTCTTTTCCGATAAGCGAGATATACGGCCCCAGCCTAGGTCCCTGCGTCTTCCCTAAGAGGACACGGTAGACTACAGGGAAGACGTCACGAGGCTTCCAGTTATTCGCCTTGGCGGCGTTGAAGGCGACGCCCTGGAACTCCTCCGGGGTACTTACCTTCCGAAGCTCGGTTAACACGGCCTCGATTATTGTCGCCTCTTGCGCGGTGAGGCTGATCTCGGGAAGTTCCTCGGCGAAGTCTTCGACCCAATTGAGGGCGTAGCCCATCCTCTTCGCGAGCCCGTTCGTCGTCTTGTCGAGGTAACCGTACTCCCTGAGTTTGCCTTCGATGAACGCCTTCTCCTGCCCCTTCGGGGCAAGGCGAGCAAGCTTGAGCGTGAGGTTGTAAGGGACGTGAACCTCAATCTCCTTGGGCGGCTTAAGCATCCAGCAGTACTCGTAGAGGCCGGATGCCTGCGCCTTCTCAAGCTCATCGGCGATCTTCGACTTGCCAAAGAAGACATCCTGGACGTCATCGAGCTCGTCCATGTGCTGGGGGATGTCGAGGACACTCCCGCTCTTGGTGCCGACAAAGCGTTTGAAGATGAGGAGATTAAGTGACTGGGGCGAGCCATATCGATACCATACCTGAGGCGTAAAGACGTTGCCCGCGGACTTACTGATCTTCTTACCCCCGCGGTCTGTGAACATCTCGTACTGTACGTGCATTGGCGGTTCCCAGCCGAGTATCTCACGGCATATCCTGTCGTTGACACGTACGGAGTCGGCGATGTCCTTGCCGTAGGCCTCGAAGCGTATATCGAGGGCACGCCATCGAGCCGCGAACTCAACCTTCCAACTCAGTTTACCGTTTCCGGAGAGTATGTCGACCTCACCTTTGTGACCGCAGCCCTCAAGCCAGTTGCCGCGGACCTCCATGCCATTGCACTCGTACTCAATTGTGTGCGACTCTGGGTGATACTTCGTCGCGTGGGTGGTGTAGATGCGCCCGCATTTCTCGCAGACTACGAAGTAGGGGAGTTCCTCTGTGTATTTCTCCTGCCCGATCTCGTCCTCGATTATTTTACCAACCTTCTCGTGGTTGTTCATGATGGCGAGGATCTCCTTGTCGAAGAGGCCTTGCTTGTAACACTCAAAGCCGCTCATGAAGTGGTAGTCGGCGCCTGATGTGTCGAGGGCGGCGAGCAGCTGACTTGTCATGTGTGCACCGAAGCTCTTATGACAGAGATCGGAAG
>JBFYNQ010000059.1:0-30888 GCA_041304265.1 Candidatus Bathyarchaeota archaeon
GTGAATTATCTGTACAGGCGGGTTTGGGTTCGGTGTTCAAGCTTACCAGGGTCGAGATGATAGCTTACGCGATTGCTTTGGTTACGCTGACAGTGGCGTTCGCTTACTCGAGCGCGGCGACGCTGGAGGAGGTTCTTATCGGTATCCCAATCATCCTGGGTACAAGTATTCTCATCGAGTTCCTAAAGAATTACCTGCTCAACGTCTTCTCGCGTCGTAAGGGGGCGTGGGTGGAGTATCGCATTTGGGCCCCCGGCTGGTTAATGTTCGCCGTCTCAAGTTTCTTCTTCAAGACCCCCTTCTCCTCTCCGAGTAAGACCGCGAAGCACGCTTGTCCCGAGTCCGAGCAGATATGTGGACTCATGGCGGTCTCCTCCGTGGTGCTCGTTCTCCTCTTCGGTGCGGGTTTCTACTATGTGAGCACTCAGGGAATCTCCGAGATAGGCAACATCGGCCTCGGTATGTGCCTGCTAGCCGCGTTCTTTGATAGTATACCCATCCCACCGCTAAACGGTAAGGACATATGGGACTGGAACAAGACTGCGTCGATCCTCCTGCTCGTAGCGACATTCGCCGCGAACCTCTACTGGCTCATGATGATGTAACCCGCCGGCCAAACTATACTAGTTTTCAATGCTCCGGGTACACCTCACCATAAAGTTAAACTTCATAATCCGTGCAAATCTATACGAATATCATGAAAGAGGAAAAACAAGGAACAAAGGTTCCCAAAAAAGAAAAAGAGGCACCGGATAAGAAGGCGAACAAGAAGAGAGCCGACTATCTCGTAACATACGAGGTGGAGGGGGCCAGATCCAAGAAACAGAAAGCGAGCGCCTACTCTGAGGAAGAGGCGGAGGAGATAGTGACTAAGAAACTAAACGGGCAGATTGCGAAGGGAGAGATCAACGGCTTCAAGATCCTCTCAATAGAGATAGATAGTCAGAAGTGACTCGTTCACCAAGCCCGTACGGGGGCGTTTTTACAATTCGCGCCCCGATTCATGCCTGTTAAAGCCATCCTTTTTATGTTAACCTTCCCCTATTGATATGGCGAAAGTTTTTGTGTATTTTAAGAGTAAGTACTGTAACGAATTGTAATAAGTGCAAGTCCTCAATCAGAACCTATTGTTCGATAAAAAAGAAGGGACACAGTAGGAAGGTTTTCAAGTAGTAGGTATTAGTCTGGGGTTCACACTACTGATTAGATTTAACAACCCGCTGCCCCACTCCTAGGCATCCGGTGCAGGATATGGGTAAGATTGGGATAACCCTCGCGACGACCGACCAGGCCGCCGCGAACATATTCGAGAGATTCAAGGAACGAGACTTTTTCGCTATTCGTGAGGGCGTCTACGCGAAGGGTGACCTGCTCCTCATCCCCATTACGAGAGAGATCGTACCCGTGGAGGATGAGCCAGCTCCAATGGTGCCCGACCCGTACCCCATCGACTATGACGCCCTCGCTGTTGAACTCGGTATCGACTACTTCGTCGTGGCGAGCCGCCACTGGGCACGTAGCGGGCAACCAAGCCTCACGGCGCACGCGACAGGCAACTTCGGCGAGGCACTTTTAGGCGGGAGGCCCCACGAGCTCCAACCCGTTCCCGCAGAGGCTATGAGGAACGTCTATGTCGCCTTGAAGAGAAGCCCCCCCGCAGGATTCACTGTCAGCCTAGAGGCAACACACCACAGCCCGACGCAGTTCAGCGTGCCCATGTTCTTCGCCGAGGTAGGGAGTAGTGAAGCGCAGTGGGAAGATATCGCCGCCTGCGAGTACCTCGTCGACGCCATACTCGAAGGTGCCGCGTCAAAGGAGAGGGCTCCTCGGGCGATAGGCTTCGGCGGCGGCCACTACTGCCCCAAGTTCAGCGTCATGGAGGGGGAGTACGCCTTCGGCCACGTCGCCGCCAAGTACGCCATTCCGAGCCTTAACGACGATTTAATTCGACAGATGGTAGATAAAACGGGGGGCGTCGAAAGGGCCTTCGTCGAGAGCGGCCTTAAAGGCTCAGAGAAGCAGATGCTCAAGACAGCGCTTGCCCGCCTCAGCGTCGAGTGCGTTATCGTCTAGCGCCGCTTCAATTGGACCGCTTTTTCGTACTTTCTGATCTCTGTCATCCACTCGCGGTCGCTCGACACGCCTTGCTCCTCGCAGAACATGTTCCAGACAGCTCCGACGGGTAACGCCTTCGTCTCCTCCAGCAGTGCGAGCCGACCCGTGTAGTCCCCTGCCTCCTCGAGCCCTACTAAAATCTGATGTGGCTCAAGAAGGGCAGCTAGTAGTGCCTTCTGCGTGGAGCGGGCGCCTATGACCCAGGCGGCTACCCTGTTAATGCTTGCGTCGAAGTAGTCGAGGGCTAGGTGTACCCTGTTGAGTGCGCCGCATCTGACGACCTCTAGCATCGTGTCGCGTATCTGGTCGTCGACTACGGGGACGTGGTCACTGTCCCAGCGGACGCCGCGGCTGACATGCAGCATCATCTCGGGCATGTTGAGGAGTATGGAGCTAAGTTTGTCGCCTATCGACTCGGTTGGGTGGTAGTGGCCCATGTCAATGCAGACCATGAGGTTGTGCCTCAGGGCGTAGGCAAGGTAGAAGTCGTGGCTACCGACGACATAGCACTCGCTGCCGAGTCCAAAGAGCTTCGATTCAACGGTGTCCTTCAGGTGATCGGTGGGGTATTGCTCGGCGTATATCTCGTCGAGCGACTCCATCAAATGTTTCCTATACCCGATCCTATCGACGGTGCTGTCCTTCATGCCATCGGGTATCCATAGGTCGTGTATGCACGGCGAGCCGAGACTCTCGCCAATGTGCGCGGAGATTCGGCGCGTCTGCTTGACGTGCTCGACCCAGTATCGGCGTATCGCAGGATCCTTGCTGCTGAGGGTGAAGCCGGCATCGGACTTGGGGTGGCTGAAGACGGTGGCGTTGAAGTCGAGTCCCAGCTTCTTCTCCCTCGCCCAGCCTATCCAGCCTTCGAAGTGCTTGGGGGCGACACTGTTCCTCTCGATCTTCTCCTCGAAGTCACCGTAGGTGGCGTGGAGATTAACCCTGTGGGGGCCGGGTATGAGGCTCATCGCCTCCTCGAGGTCGGAGCGAAGCTCGGCGGCGTTCCTCGCCTTCCCGGGGAAGTTGCCAGTCGCCATGATGCCGCCGGTGAGTGCTGCGCCGGGGCTTTCAAAACCCGAGACGTCGTCCCCCTGCCAGCACTGGAGGCAGATACTCTTCGCCGCCAGCCTCCTCATCGCTTCCCTCACGTCTACGCCAAGGTCGGCGTATTCCTCAACGGCGAGGTCGAATGCCTTCTCGTTTTTCAAGACATCTTCTCCTTCAACTCTGTGAACTTATCGTATGCCTCGTCCCACGGCGATGTGTCGCTGGGCGAGTACTCCTCCACCTCAGTGGAGTCCCTGACTATTTTCCGTATGTGGCGTAGGTCTTTGACCCTTCCGCCAGCCATGGACTGGACGAGGATGTTTCCTATGGCAGTTGCCTCGGAGGGACCCGCGTAGACTCGCCTCCCCGTCGAGTCAGCTGCGAGCTGGCTCAGCAACCGATTGCGCGCCCCGCCGCCCACGATGTGAATTTTGGCAATCCTTCTGCCCGACGCGTCCTCAAGCTGCGCGAGAGTATGTCTATAAGCCAAGGCGAGTCCTTCGAGGGAGACCCTTATCATCTCGCCCCAGCTACTCGGCGGTTTCTGACCCGTTTTAGTGCAGAAATCGGTGATCGCCTCAGGCATCGAGGGTGGATTCAAAAAGCCTTGCCAGTCGGGGTCAATTACAGCAACATGTGGCTTCGCCGCCTCCGCGAGCCTCGTCAGCTCGTCGTAGCTGTAACCTTCACCCCACGCCCTGCGGCACTCTTGAACCAGCCAGAGCCCTGCGATGTTCTTAAGCACCCTGTATGTGTTGCCGACGCCGCCCTCGTTCGTAATGTTATACTTGTAGGACACCGTGTTGATGATTGGGCGGGGAGACTCTATCCCCATCAGGCTCCACGTCCCTGAACTAATGTATGCGAAGTCGCTGCCCTCAGCGGGGACGGCTGCGACGGCGGAGCCGGTATCGTGGCAGGCGACGGCGACAACGGGCACCCTCCCTAATCCTGTGGAGTCGCGCGCCTTCTTCGTCAGGTCGCCGAGGATAGTTCCCGCTTTGACTATCTCCCCGAAAAGTCGCCTAGGTGCTCCGACCGCGGCGACTATCTCTTCGTCCCACCCGCCAGTGTGTGGGTTAAAGAGATGGCTCGTCGTGGCGAGCGTGAATTCGTTGGACGCGGCGCCGGTGAGCCGGTTATTGAACAGGTCTCCAATCATGAGCAGGCGGCTCGCCGAATCTAGCGCCTCGGGCTCGTCCCTCGCCGCGACGACCAGCTGGAAGAGGGTGTCGAATGTGAGTATCTGTATCCCGGTTCGCCGGTAGAGTTCGTCGAGTGGCATCTTTTTAGCGAATGCCTTGACGGCGCCTTCGGTTCGCCTGTCGCGGTACGCGTAGGGGGACGCTAACAAGGCACTGTTTCTGTCGAGGAGCGCGTAGTCGACGCCCCACGTGTCAATCCCAATCGTGTCTGGTTTCCCGCACCTGCACATCCCTTCATGGATCTCGGAGAGCAGCTTTCCAACATTCCAGCGAAGGTGTCCGCCCTCCTCGAGCATTCTGTTAGGGAACCTATGCATCTCAGAGAAGGTGAGCCTATCGTCGTCGCCCAACTTGCCAAGAATACCTCTCCCACTAGAGGCGCCGAGGTCGAATGCGAGGTGGCGAGACACATGGGAAAAAACGCCGGATCAGTATTTAACGCGTCACTCGAAGGTCCAGTCGTCCTTCTTCGTCCATATCTTCTCAAGAATCTTCCGCGCCTGCCCGGGGGGGAGACTGAGGAAGAACTTGTCTACGTGCTTGCACATGCGCTTCCTGTCCGTGGTCTTCTTCCAGTCGTCGCAATCGTGGCGCAGTACTTTGCCGGCGAGGTCTATCTCGATGGCGTAGTCCTTGATCTTTGCCTTGATTATGTCCTTCGTGTTAAGGGTGACCTTTACCTCCTCGGGCATCTGCTCGGCGCGTGCGAGGCGCCCGTTGTCTGTGAAGTGGGTGAGCAGGTCGGCGACGCTGAGACCATCCTCCTGCTCCTTATAGGACTCTAGTGGCTGGACGCCGCCGGGGCGCAGCGCGCCCGCTCTGTGCTCCTTGATCTTGGCGAGTGCCGACTCCTGCTCCCGTGTAGTGTCGCCCATTCCCTGAAGAAGCTCTATCGCGTTCTTCACCGCCGAGGCGTTGAAGTGGTTGTTGAAGTAGCCGTAGGTTCTCTTCGCCTTCTTTGTCACCTCTCCGATCTTCGGCTTCCACTCCTCGAGCTGGGGCTTGGTGTACTCGTAGTCATACCAGAGGCGTTTGCCGTGTCCGTGCCAGCGAATGTAGGCGAAGTCGGCGGTGATGTGTGTCTCCGGTGGTAGAAGTGGCTCGTCTACGATGGTGTAGGCGACGTTGTTCTTTTCCAGCATCTTGAATGTCTCCTTCCTGAGCCAGCTGTCGTGACGGAACTCGATGGCCCACTCGTGGTTCTTCGGGAGTATTTCGAGGAACTTTTCAAGGTCACCGGCGCTCTCTTTGTATGTGAACATGGGGCGCGTCTGAATGAGTATCGGCCCAAGCTTCTCCGCGAGTGGCTGTATAAGGTGTATGAAGCGCCACATGTCGTCCTCGACGCCCTCGCTGAGCTTGAGCCACTTATCGTGGGTAATGAGTTGAGGGAGCTTTGCGGCGAATACAAAGCCCGGCGGCGCGGTACGCGTCCAGCCCTCGATGAGACGCTCAGTCGGGTAGCTATAGAAGGTGCTGTTGATCTCAGACGTGCGGAAGACCTTTGTGTAGTTGGTGAACATGCCCTGCTTCTTGTCGTAGAAAGGGCCTATCCACTCGTCGTAGCTCCACCCCGAGGTGCCTATGAGGAGGCTCATGATGCTCACCAACTCCTCCTCCCCATGACGGCGGTAAAAGGCTTCACCCAAAGTATGAAATGTGCGCCACCCTCATGCTTCTCCATCGGTGTCATTTGGCATGATCAGGGTTAGGATACTCAGCGAGGAGCCAGGCGCCCCCGAGGCGGAGAGCGGGGCGCAGGGTGTAAACTCAATCGACCTAGTCCTCAAGAGGGCGGACCTCAAAGCATTCAGCAGCAGGGTACTCCGAATAGCGCCGGGAGGCCATACGGCGTTTCACAGCCACGCCCGCGAGCACCTCGCCGTTGTCCTCAGCGGCCGCTGCAGGGTAGAGACAAAGGACGCCAACCAGGAGATTAGGGGCGGAATGGTCGTCTCCATCCCAAATAATGAGGGGCACAGGTTCTTCAACCCGGGCAGCGACCGACTAGCCCTCCTCGTCCTCAACTTCTTCACAGAGGAAGACAAGCCCAAGGAGCCCGCGCCGGAGGCGCCCCGCCCATGAATGTACTAGAAGAGGGCAGAGGCGAGCTACTCGCCTGGATGGACCCCGATGACGCCCGTGACTGGATGGCAACGAGGAAGAGCAGGAATCCGACTGACAAATTGATGCCTCTTAGGGAGGCGGTGTCCAAGTTCACCTTCGACGGCGGCTACCTCGCCATGGGCGGCTTCGGCCACGTCCGAGTTAGCATGGCGGGCATCTACGAGATGATAAGGCAGGGCAGGAAGGACCTCGCCATCGCAGGCAAGACGGCTGTTCACGACGTCGATGTCCTCATTGCCTCCGGCGTTGTCGACCGCGTTGAGTGCGCCTATTCTTTCGGCCACGAGCTACGAGGCCTCAGTCCCACCGGGCGCAGGGCCGTCGAAACGGGTAAGGTTAAGGTGCTCGCTGAGTTGAGCAACGCAGCTTTTCAGTGGAGGTTTAAGGCAGCTTCCATGGGGCTCCCCTGGCTCCCGGCACGCGTCATGATGGGCACTGATACGTTCAGGTACAGCAGCTCGAAGACCATCGAGGACCCCTACACGGGGAAGCCGATCTGCCTAATCCCCGCCTGCTACCCCGACTTCGCGTTCATACATGTGCACCGATGCGACAAGTTCGGGAATGCCCAGATCGACGGCACCGTCATCGAGGACAGGGAGCTCGCCATGGCGGCCAAGAGGCTCATAATAACAACGGAGGAGATCGTATCCGAGGACGAGATCAGGGACGCCCCTGATCGCACAGTCATCCCATTCTTTATGGTGGACGCTGTCTGCGAGGTTCCGTATGGGTGTCACCCCGGCAATATGCCCCTCATCTACTACAGCGACGAGGAGCACATGGCTGAGTGGCTTAGCCTCAGCAGGAGCGAGGAAGGCGTCAGTAAATACCTCGATAAGTACGTGTTCCCCGTCAGCGACTTCGCCGAGTACGTTGCCCTCGTCGGCGGTGAGAAGAGGATGGATTATCTGCGCCGTCTTGAGAGGCTTGAGGAGCCTCTGACGGCGCCGTGGGCGAGGAGGGGCTGACTATGGCATACAATCCCACCGAGCTAATGGCGTGTGCCGCCTCCCGCGTGCTGGAAGACGGTAAGTCCGTATTCGTCGGCACCGGATTACCAATCATCGCCTCGATGCTCGCGCAGAGGACGCATGCCCCTAACTTGCTCGTCGTATTCGAAGCTGGCGGTGTAGGGCCAAAGATACCTGCCATCCCCATCAGCGTCGGGGACAGCCGCACATTCCACAAGGCTATCATGGCTGCGAGCATGGACTATGTAATGAGCTGCGCCCAGCTCGGCCACATAGACTTCGGCTTCCTCGGCGCCGCCCAGATAGACGCTTACGGCAACCTAAACACTACCTGCATAGGCCAGCACGAGTCGCCGAAGACGCGCCTCCCCGGTAGCGGCGGCGCGAACGACCTCGGCAGCCTTTGCTGGCGTAACATCGTCCTCATGCGTCAGGACACTCGCAAGTTCGTCGAAAAGCTCGACTACCTCACCACGCCCGGTTACCTGGTTGGCCCCGGCGCACGGGAGAAGGCGGGGCTCCCACGCAACACAGGCCCTTACCGAGTCATAACCCAACTCGGCGTCATGGGATTCGATCCCGAGTCGAAGCGGATGACGCTCATCTCCACCCACCCCAGCATATCAGTGAAGGACGTGGTAGACAACACGGGATTCAAGCTCATAATCCCCGATAACGTCCCGACGACGGACATGCCGAGTGGCGAGGAGCTACGCCTCCTACGCGAGGAGCTCGATCCCAACAAGATTGTGATCGGCTAGAGGCGAGGCTTCACCTTCTCATTGAAAAGCCTCATTCCCTCTATTTCTTCGCCGAAATGGAATCTGAGGATGAAGTGGTCGACGCCAAGCGCCTTATATTCCTCGATGCGGGCTGCGACCTGTTCGGTTGTACCGACGAGGTTCAAGGGTTGCTTAGCTAGGTACTTCTCGTATGGGGTGTTTTTGTTCGCCTCGCGTTTCTTTAGAACGGCACTCAGAGCATCCTCGTCCTCCGCCATTGTGATCATGAGTCCGGCGGACTTACGTATGCTTGTGTAGTCCCTGTCGCGTGCATCGCAGTAGCACCTTAGCTCCTCGAGCTTTGTCTCGAACTTCGGTGGCGGTATGGTCCAGGCAAAGTTGACGGCGTCTGCGTGGCGCGCTGCTATTTTCAGGGTGAAGCTGCCTGTGCCTCCGATCCATATGGGTGGGTGGGGCTTCTGTATGGGCTTTGGGGCGCAGACCGCGTCATGGACGTCGTAAAACCTGCCCTCGTATGTGGCCTTCTCATTCGTCCACATCCTCTTCGCGATCTCGATGGCGTCGCCGAGCTGCCTTATCCTTGTGTCGGGCGAGGGGAAGGGGTAACCGTAGGCCGCGTACTCGACGTCCTTCCATCCCGCGCCAAGGCCGTAGTTGAAGCGGCCGCCGCTGATGTTGTCGACTGTGGCCGCCATCTTCGCCGCGAGGGCGGGGTTCCTGTAGCTTTGTGAGGCTACCATTGTGCCGAGGCGCAGCCGCCTCGTATCCCGGGCGAGGGCTGCAAGGGTCATCCAGCACTCGAGGCAAGGCGTATCCACCGACTCCGGCGTCATGAAGAAGTGATCCGAGACCCAGAGCGACTCGAAGCCGAGGCGCTCTGCCTCCGCTGCGATCCCCCTGATTCCTTCGTAGCTGAAGCCGTACTGGGGCTCGATCTGTAGCCCGAAGTCGAGGCGAGCCATGTAGGCAGATCGTCGCCGCGGCGATATAACCCATAACGCCTAAACCGGCGATAAGAGATAAACGTTAATTGCGGGACACCCGACTGTTTGTTCGAATGGTCGACTACTGGCGCGACTTCCCCGCTGGTCCTGACGTGCCGAGTCAGGTGTACGTCGTTACCGAGATCACCCGCGGGGGGCGCAATAAGTACGAGTACAAAGCGAAGCAGGGCGTCTTCATGCTCGACCGCGTCCTTTACACTTACTACCCCTGCGACTACGGCTTCATCCCCCAAACACTTGACGACGACGGCGACCCCCTGGATGCAGTACTCCTCATAAACGAGCACACATTCACAGGTTGCGTCACAGTGGCGAGGCCCGTCGCCAACATAAAGATGTGGGACGATGGCGTACTCGACGATAAGATAGTAACAGTGAGCACGACAGACCCCTTTTACAAGCATATAACGAGTCTCGCCGATATACCGAGAAGTGTCATCGACGAGATCAACTACTTCTACAACAACTACAAGAGGCCGGAGAACAAGGAGACGAAGGTCGAGGCGTGGAACGACGTGGGTGAGGCGAAGGCCCTCATCGAGACGTGTCAGAAGCGTTTTTGGGAGAACTACGCCAAGCTCAAGGCTTGACCTCAGAAAGATATTAATCGCATAGCGCGGCTATGGTGCTAGGTGCGCGTTTTGGACCACGAGCGCGAGTTACTCATGATTCCGGGACCGACGATGGTCTCACCCAGGGTCCTCAGGGCACTCGCTAAGCCGATTTTAAGTCACGGCGCAGCGGAGTTCACTGAGGCATACACGGAGACATTAAAGCTACAGAAGAGCCTCTTTGTGTCGAACGGAACACCCTTCCTCTTAGCGGGGAGTGGGACGCTCGGTATGGAGGCGGCTGCTGCGAACCTTGTCGAGAAGGGTGATAAAGTCCTCACTATTGAGAACGGCTTCTTTGGCGAGAAGTGGCAGGAAATAGTCCCTGCTCATGGAGGTGTCGCTGACCGCCTCACCTTCGAGTGGGGTAAGGCCGTCGACCTCGGGCTGGTCAAGGAAAGGATCGCCAAGGGTGGCTACAAGGCCGTCTGTGTCGAGCATGTCGACACGAGCACAGGCATCGCTAATCCCATCGAGGAGATAGGGAGGCTTGTAAAGGGCACCGACGCCCTCTATGTGGTTGACAGTGTCTGCGGACTCGGTGGCATGCCACTCAAGATGGATGATTGGAGCATCGACTTCTGCCTCAGTGGAAGCCAGAAGGCGATAGGTGCGCCTCCGGGTCTCAGCCTCTTCTGCGTAAACGAGAAAGCGTGGAAGGCGATAGAGACTAGGAAGACACCTATTGCTGACTACTACACCAACCTCAAGAGGTGGCGCCCTATCATGGACGACCCCAAAAAGTACTTCGCCACACCCGCAACGGGTATGGTCCTCGGGATGCTCGAGGCATATAGGATCATACACGAGGAGGGGCTGGAGGCGCGCTGGAAGAGGCACGCACTCTTCAGCAAGGCGTTCCAGGCAGGCATCAAGGCGATGGGGCTAACTAGCTTCCCCGACGAGAAGAGTCTCGCCCACACACTCAGCGTCCCTAAGCTCCCCGACACGGTCAAGGGCAGTGAGTTCCGAGCCGCCATTGGCAAGTTCAACGTAATCACTGCTGGTGGACTCGGGGCAGTAGCTGACAAGACGATACGTGTCGGCCACATGGGCAGCGACATGGTGAACGACATCACCGCTACCCTTGCCGCTATGGAGATGAGTCTCCACCAGCTCGGCGCGGTTAAGGAGCCGGGCGCCGGCGTAGGTGCAGCGATGAAGGTCTTCGCTAAGGCATAGAATCCACATTTTCGTGGGCTCGACCACCAAACTTTTTACACCCCTGCCAGTAGAACGGGCATCTCTGCTTTGGCTTCATCCTGCACAATCAAATTTTCCCACTCCCTGCTGTAGTCGCGGACGAAGCAGATCGTCGGGTCGCCCCTGACCGTTCCTCTCTTGAAGTCGACGTCGTATTCGTTCATCACATCGCAGACGTCCCACTGGTCCTTGAACATAATATCTGATACGACGAGCGGCGTCTTTTCGAAGCCGAAGGCGTTCAGGGTCAGTCTCCTTCTCTTCCCGTACTGGAAGAGGTCCTCTCCACTCTTGATATATATGGGATGGTGTTCCCAGAATACCCTCCCACGTGGGAAGAAGTCGAAGCTCCACCGCCCCACCTGATACTCATGCCCCATCTCATCCATGGAAAGCCCGAGCCATTGGAGATAGCGGAAGCACTGAACCTCCTGGTAGCTGACGAACCTCTCTCCCCTTATCACGAAGCCTAGGTCGTCCCTGAGTATCTTCATGCATTTACCCCTGTCTGGCTTCGTGGGATGTGCGGGGATGGCAGGGTTGTGTCTATAATGCGTCGCTGGGGGTTCCCGCTCCTTGGCAGAGTGGATTGTCCTCCCGACTCAAATGAATAGTTCCCGGAGCCGAGATAACGTTTGCCACCCCGCGAAGGCGACACGGATGATTATTAAGGAGTAAAAACGTCCATCGACGCCCTTTACTTCTTTATACAGGCGGTAAAAAACGGGTGTTGTTCAGAATGGTTGGGACATTATTTATACAGGCGTGTCAATAACCGAGCTTAATAACCACCTCTGCCCCCATCTCTTGCCTCGCCTATGCATAGAAACTGTAAATACTTTACATACTCATGTTAAGTCTGCCCAAGCAACAGCAACCGGGGAACGAAAAGGCTCGAAGTACCCCGACACTGACTCAGAACGGTGGGCCAAAAGGCTCAAGGGGCTTAGGCTCCTCGGGACCTCACCGCGACGAGGAGAAATGCTTGGGTACTTCCATTTTACTAAAAAACAGATCGCCCCGCTTCTAGCAATCGTTAAAGCTCCGCCATGCTGCACTAGAAACCATGTCCATAGAGGAGAAACTGAAGAATTTGGGCCTCGAGCTTCCCTCCCCGCCGAACTACAAGGGGAACTACGTAGGCGCCAAGTTCACAGATAGCATCGCCTTCAGCTGCGGTCAGGGTCCGTTCGCTTCAACGAAGAGGGGAATGGTTGGTAAGGACCTCACCATCGAGGAGGGGTACAAGGCAGCCCAGGAGACATGCCTCAACTGCCTCGCTCAACTCAAGAGACAGCTCGGTAGTCTCGACAGGATCAAGCAGGTGCTTCAGGTCATCGGCTTCATCAACAGCGCCGAGGGCTTTATGGACCAGCCCAAGGTCCTCAACGGTTACACAGACCTACTCGTGAACCTCTGGGGCGACCCAGCGGGGAAGCCGGCGCGTGCCGCGTTGCCTCTCCACCATCCCGGCTGGATCGCCGTCGAGGCGTGGATGGTCGTCGAGCTTAAGGAGTAGGCTTATTTCCATCCCTTATCTTTTCGCTAAGGTTTTTGAGCTCCAGTTCCGCATTCTGGAGTATCGTCTGGAGCTTATCGAGGCGCCAGTCTACGCGCGCCTCAATATAGGCGTCCGCGTCCGGGTAGTTCGCCTTGAGGGGGCAGTCGAGCATCGACGAGCTGTTCAGCAGCTTCTCTGGGAGGTCGACGGAGAAGAGTTCTTCGAGTTCGTCGGCGGGGTTCCTTTCGCCTGAGTGGATGAGCCTGAGCTTCTTCTTGCAGTCGTCGCAACCGCGTACGTGGCGGAGGAGGCGTGCCTCGGACTCGACGCTCACCATGAAGCCGATGTACTCCGCCTCCATATGGAGGAGCCAGAGAGGCTCGCAGTCCTCGGCGAGTGCTGAGAACTTCTTGCCCATGTGTTGGCTAGCCATGCACCACCAAGCTGTGAGCCTGTTTAAAACCTATCCGCCCTGCACAGGGAAAGGTCATTAACCCGACGCGTGGTGGTGGTTTCGATGCGTGTTGAGTGTCGAAGATGCCCTCGGTCTCATCGCCGACTCCAAAAAGTTCCTAGAACCCTATAAGGCGTACGGGAAGATGATCACGGATGGTGTGGCCCAGCTTGATAATCTGGAGGAGCTCGTGCGGGGAAGATCCTATGCAGATGCTTACAGGATAGTCTGCGGGATGTGCGATCAGATCTCGACCTACCGGGGCTTTGTCCCCAAGTTAGCGGAGAACCTTGAGAAGACGCGGGAGATACTCAGGGGGCTCTGTTGAGCCTACCATCGTCCCCTCGATACCGTGCCGAAGATTATAGCGAGCCCAATTAGTATTAGGAATCCCGGCCAGAGCCAGTCCCAGAAGCTCCAACCCAAGAGGCTGGAGACACCGATCGCCAATATGAAGAGCCCTATCATTATCCCCCAGATGCTTCCGTGCCTGTTGTAGCTGTAGGATCGCCTATATGCCCACGGCTCATGGGGCTGAGAGGCGCTCAGCGGCGCACCGCATTTGGAGCAGTTCGCCGAGTCATCCAGGTTTTGTGTCCCACACTTGGTGCAGTATACCATGCTCCTCACCGATCTGAGTTCGGCGAGAGAATTATAGAAATGTTACGATAGCGGATCAGGCGCTTCTGTCTATCTTGACGCCGCCACGTGGACCTATTGTAGCCTTCGCGTGACGGAGCGCCCAGCACCCGATCACAATGCCGACTGGTAAGCTGGCTGGGTGCCTCGCAGCCATCTCTATGTGTACATCGAGCGCCGTCGGTCCCTCACCGAGCCCCATAGCACCGATACCGAGCTCGTTTATCTTCTCCAGTAACTCCTCCTCAATCGCGGCTATCTTCGGGTCTTGGTTCCTTACCTTGAAGGGCTTTAAGAGCGCCTTCTTTGCTAGGACCATGCACATGTCCTCGCTGGCGCCTATTCCGACGCCAACGAAGTAGGGAGGGCAGCCCTGCGAACCCGCGGCGGCGACCGCCTCAATGACGAACTGCTTCACTCCCTTCAGCCCGAGCCCCGGCTTGAGCATCCTGTGGTTAGCAACGTTGCTACTACCGCCACCCTTGGGCATGGCGATGATCTCCAACTCGTTGCCGGGAACTAGCTCCCAGTAGATGATTGGGACGTGTGCGCCTGTGTTATCATTCGTGTTGCCCTTGAGCATATCCACCGCATTTGGGCGTATGGGTATCTCGTCCGTCGCGCGCCTCGTCGCCTTTACAAGTATCTCATTCAGCTCCGACCTAAGGGGGAACTTATCTCCAACCTTGACCATGAAGGCGACGACACCTGTGTCCTGGCACATGGGCCAGGAGTTCTCCCTAGCGATGGAGACGTTGTCAAGTATACTCTTTAGCTGGGATTTGCCCGTGGCGCCTTTCGTTTTCTTCGCCAGCTTGTCCATCTCCCTGACGTACTCGACAGGAAGCTCGGTGGCCGAGATCCTTAGGAGCTCGACCGCCGTATCTTCGACTATTTTGCTGAGTGTCATCTTACTTCATCTCCGCGACTATCCTGTCCCTGTTGGCGTTGACCTTCTTTCCGACGTCAGCAGTAAGGTTGACACCATGAGCATCTATGGTGACGATGAGTGGGCCGAAGTCCTGCGTATCGTAGACCCAGAGGCACTCGGGCATGCCGAGCTCCTCGAGCCAGTAAACGTCCTTGACCCTTTTAATGCCCGCGGCGCCGAGGAGGGCAGCCCCGCCGGTGAAACTTGTGTAGACGCAGCCATACTTTTGGCATGCCTTGGCGGTGCGGTCGCCCATCCCCCCCTTACCTATGATGACTGAAGGGCGGAACGCCTCGATGAAATTATCCTCGAATATCTCCATGCGAGTGCTCGTCGTGGGGCCGGCGGCTACTACTTCCCAGACCTTGCCCTTCTTCCTCATGATTGGCCCGCAGTGGAAGACGCCAATGCCTCTGAAGTCGACGGGTAAGTTCTCACCTTTCTCGTGGAGCTCGAGCGCCTTATGGTGCGCCTCGTCACGCGCCGTGATGACCGTGCCGGTTAGGTAGATGACGTCCCCCGCCTTCAGCTTCCTTATATCAGCTTCGGGCACAGGCGTTTTCAGGTGGTACTCCATAACCTTTCACTCCCACTATCTACACCCTTCACAATTTAAAACCTGAGACCCCCGTGATTGACTCTTTTTTGGTAGTCCTACGCATCCGGAGTGATTTCTAGAAAAAGTATAATATATACTGCGACTAGGATTGTGAGATGTCTTCGGAGAAACAGGGGCTCGTCCTCCATCCCTCACCCGCAAACAAGGTTTTCCGTGACCGAGTGAAGGAGTTGAGCGGCGAGAAGGTAGAGCTGTGCTTCCAGTGCGGGGCGTGCAGCTCGGGTTGCCCCATGACGCAGGAGATGGACTACCTACCTAGCAAGATCATAAGGATGGCCCAGCTCGGCCTCGAGGAGGCCCTGGACTCAAAGACCATCTGGGTTTGCACTACTTGCTTCAACTGTGAGGTCAGGTGTCCGAGGGGCATCGACATCGCCAACGTCATGGAGGCGCTCCGCCAGCTCGTGCTCAGGAAGAAGTACGACAGGGTGGCGCTGGACCAGCTAAGCGACGAGCAGCTGAGGGAGCTGCCCCAGGTCGCAATCATCAGCAGCTTGAGGAAGCTCACGGCGTGATCCTATGAATATCGCATATTATCCAGGCTGTACATTGAAGACGACGGCGAAGGAGTTCGATATAAGCACCAAGGCGTCGGCCAAGGCGCTGGGGATCAACCTCGTCGAGCTCCCACGATGGAACTGCTGCGGAACCGTCCACGCTCTCGCGAAGGATGATGTGATGCACCACCTCGCCCCTCTCCGCAACCTGCTCCGGGTTGAAGAAGCGCAACAGAGCGGAATCGTAGATGAGAAGAAGGTCGTCGCCCTCTGCGCAATGTGCTACAACACACTCAAGCGGAGCAACCAAGCATTCAACTCCGACTCCGATAAGGCCAGCAAGGTCAAGGAGAATATGAACAACGAGGCGAGCGTCTACAGTGGGCAAGTGGAGGTCGAGCACCTGCTCGAGACGCTCCGCACGCAGGGCTGGGACAAGGTTCAAACCCGCGTTTCAAAGCCCTTGAAGGGGCTCAAAGTTGCGCCTTACTATGGTTGCCTGCTACTCCGCCCGCGCGGTATCGGCGTGGACAACACCGACAATCCCCGCATCTTTGAAGACCTGTTAAAGGCGCTCGGGGCGGAGGTCATCGACTTTGGCTACAAGCAGAAGTGCTGCGGCAGCTACCACACCGTCCACATGGTCGACGTAGTAGCAGACCTGAGCAACAAGATATTGACTCAGGCTCAGGCTGCAGGCGCCGACGTGGTCGCGACGGCTTGCCCACTCTGCGAGTACAACCTAGGCAACAGGCAGTCTGCGGTCGCGAAGAAGTATCCCAAATTCAACGGTATCCCAATCGTTTATTTCACCCAGCTGATGGCGCTCGCCTTTGGGCTCGGTGAGAATGAGACGGCTCTCGGGATGAACAAACCCGACCCGAGGCCTCTGCTCAGGGAGAAGGGGCTGATCTAGAATGACTGAGAACGGCAACAACATGGTCACCATCTACGTGATGGGCAAGAAGCAGAGCGTACCCGCCGACCTAACAATAATGAAGGCGATGGAGTACGTCGGACACCAGTTCAGGAGAGGCGCAGGCTGCAGGGGAGGATACTGCGGCGCATGCGCCACCGTCTACAGAAAAAAGGGCAGCTACAAGCTACAGGGAGCCCTAGCCTGCCAGAAGATAGTAGAAGATGGTATGATCATAGCCCAGATACCCTTCAGTCCCCAGGAGAAGAAGACTTACAATGTGAACGAGCTCAAGGCAGAGGCAAACACCTTCCTTGAGCACTACCCCGAGATAGCCCGGTGCCTTGCCTGCAACACATGTACCAAGGCCTGCCCGCAGGACATAATGGTCATGGACTACGTCCAGGCAGCCCTCCGCGGCGACGTGGCTCAGGCGGCGAAGATCAGCTTCGACTGCTTAGGCTGCGGGCTCTGCGCTATGAGGTGCCCAGCCGAGATAGTACCTTACAATGTGGGACAGCTCGCGCGGCGCCTAGAGTCCAAGTACGTCGAGGGACCTACGGAGCACGTACTCAAGAGATGCGATGAGATCGCATCGGGAAAGTACGACGACGAAATTGAGGAACTGAAGAAGATGGACAAGCCGACTCTTCAGAAGAAGTACAATACGAGGGAGATGAAGATCAAATGAGCGACTACAAGAGCGGCTACCCCGAGTATATGCAGGAGAGCCTCAGACTCGTCGCCGAGACGCGGGCGGGGAGGTTCGGCAAGGACTTCACCCCTATGACGGCGGAGCAGAGGCAGCAGATACTTGAAAAGTTCCACCCCGACTGGAAACCGGCAGGTAAGAGAACGCTCGCCATCGGGCCTAGCAAGGGCATGATAATCCCCCACGAGGTCGCCGACATCCTCGAGGCCCACCCGATGGTGAAGCCAAAGGAGATCGACCTCAGCAAGGTTGACTACGATGTTGACGTGTTGATCATCGGCGCAGGCGGCGCAGGCATGAGCGCCGGTATCCTCGCAAATGAAAACGGAATCCCCGCCGATAGGATACTAATGGTTCAGAAGCTGCGCCTTGGCGATGCCAACTCTAAGATGGCGCAGGGAGGCATACAGGCAGCGGATAAGCCGGATGACAGCCCGCCCATCCACTACCTCGATATCATCGGCGGTGGACACTATGCGAACAAGCCTGAGCTCGTCGAGGCAATGGTAAGGGACGCGCCCGACGTCATTAAGTGGCACGAGAACCTTGGAGTAATGTATGACAAGCTCGCCGACGGCACCATGATGGAGATCGCTGGTGGAGGCACGAGCAGGCGTAGAATGCACAGCTGCAAGGACTACACTGGTTTGGAGCTTACACGCGTCGTGCTTGATGAGTTCATAAACAAGGGCATTGGCTATGTCGAGTTTACATGTGCCGTCGACCTGCTAATGGACGATAAGGATCAGGTCGCGGGTGCAGTACTCTACGACCTCGACTCGAACGAGTACAAGATCGCGAGGGCGAAGTCAACTATTCTCGCAGCGGGTGGCTTTGGAAGGCTCCACATTCAGGGATTCGCGACTACGAACCACTATGGTGCGACTGGCGATGGAATAGTGATGGCTTACCGCACGGGCGCGGTCCTCAGGGACCTCGACTCGACGCAGTACCACCCGACAGGTGCTGCCTACCCCGAGCAGATCGTGGGTCAGCTCGCCACCGAAAAGCTCAGGGGGCGCGGAGCACAACCCGTCAACAAGAACGGGGAGCTCTTCGTCTACCACCTCGAGCCACGCGACATAGAGTCCTCCAGCTACATCAGGGAGTGCTACGAGAGGGAGATGGGCATAACCACCCCAACTGGGATGCGCGCCGTCTGGCTCGACACGCCCCAGATCGAGGCCGTCAACGGACCTGGCACGATAGAGCGTGAGTTCGCCGCAATGTTCCGCCTCTTCAAGAAGTTCGGCATCGACATCCGCAAGGAGCCGATGGCTGTCTTCCCGACCCTCCACTACCAGAACGGGGGCGTCGAGATAAACGCTAATACCGAGACGAGTGTCCCCGGACTCTTCTGCGCCGGGGAGGTCTGCGGAGGCGTACACGGCAAGAACCGCCTCATGGGAAACAGCCAGCTTGACATCTACGTCTTCGGCCGCAGGGCGGGTAAATACGCCGCCGAGAGGGCGAAGACTGCGACAGTCGGTAAACTGACGCTCGCTCACCTCGACCGCTACGACAAGTGGTTAGACGAGGCGGGCATCAAGACGGACCGGAAGGCTCCGCTCCTGCTCCCCGAGTACAGGGGACAGAAGACACTCGAACATAAGCTGAAGCTGCTGTGATCGACATGACTAACACGCCTAGGATCGGCGTCTGGCTCTGCGAATGCGGAGGCAACATCGGCGACGTCGTTGAGACCGACACGGTAGTCGAGACGTTGAAGCCCGAGGTCGCCTTCGTCAAGAAGGAGAGGTACCTCTGCAGCAAGCCTAGCGTCGATGCAATCAAGGAAGCCGTCGAGAAACAAAAGCTCGACAGGGTAATTCTCGCCTGCTGCACCCCAAAGATGCACAGAGAGACGTTCCTCAGCAACCTCGCGGAAAAGGGAGTCAACCCCGCCTATCTCGAGATGGTGAACGTCAGGGAGCAATGCAGCTGGGTCCACAAGGAGGACCACGAAGGCGCAACACTGAAGACGATGGACCTGATACGCGGTGCGATTGCACGCGCCAAAGAGTCCGTCGCCCTTGAGTCGAAGAGGATGAAGGTCATCCCCGAGGCACTCGTCATCGGCGGAGGCGTCGCGGGCATCACGACGAGCCTTCGCCTCAGCGAGTTCGGCATGAAGGTCCACCTAGTCGAGAAGCGCCCAAGCATCGGGGGACACATGATTCAGTATCCAAAGGTCTTCCCGACCCTCGACTGCAGCCAGTGCATACTCACACCCAAGATGGCCTCGGTGAGCCAGAGTAGGAACATCGACCTCCTCACATACGCTGAGGTTGAGGATGTCTCCGGTGTCCCCGGTGACTTCAAGGCGAAGGTCCGGCTTAACCCGCGCGGCGTTGATGTCTCTAAATGCATCGGTTGTGGCGCATGCAGCCGGGTCTGCCCGACGAAGGTGCCCGCAGAGCACGATCAGGGTCTCGGTACACGCAAAGCAGCATACATACCGTTCCCTCAGAGCGTCCCAAGCGTCTACACGATCGACTTCGAGCACTGTATCCGCTGCGGCGCATGTGCGAAAGTCTGTCCGCGCCAGTGTATAGACCTCGACGACCCCGGCTCCTCGAAGGAACTGAAGGTCGGCGCTATCGTGATGGCGACGGGTTTCGAGCTATTCGACCTCTCTGGCTTAGTCCAGTACGGCTACGGGAAGTACCCGAACGTTGTGACGAGCCTCGAGATGGAGAGGATACTCGACGTCAACGGGCCAACGGGCAGCCAGCTCATTGTGCCGAAGACTGGGAGACCAGTGAAAACCGTGACCTTCGTCCTCTGCGCGGGTAGCCGAGATACGGAGGTCGGAAGGGCTCACTGCAGCCGCGTCTGTTGCCTATACAGCATGAAGCAGGCTCAGCTACTCAGGGACAGGGGCGTCGAGGTCTGGATCCACTACATCGACATCAGGTCACCGGGGAGGCGTTACGAGGAGTTCTATAAGACGACGCAGGAGAAAGGCGCCAACTTCGTGAAGGGTAAGGTGACGGAGATTGTCCCCGACGGCGAGCAGGTTCTCGTGCGCAGCGAGGACATGATGCTCAACAAGATGATCGAGTACCAGAGCGACCTCGTCGTGCTAGCGCCACCAATCGTGACAACGCCTGAAACTCTAAAGCTCGCGGAGATGTTGCGTGTTCCTGTTGACGAAGATCAGTTCGTCCTCGAGAGGCACCCAAAGCTCGACCCGATGGCGACGAAGAGAGACGGAATCTTCGCGGCGGGCACAGTTGTAGGCCCGAAGGACATTCAGTCAACGACGGCAGAGGCTGAAGGCGCCGCAATGAAGGTGGTCAACTTCCTTCACGTCGACAGGGTCATCGAGCCGAACAAGGCTTGGCTCGCCTACCCCGAGCTCTGCGATGGGTGTGGTAAATGCGTTGAGCCATGTCCCGAGTCTGCAATTACAATGGCCGACGGTAAACCAGTCGTCAATGAGATTATGTGCACTGGTTGCGGAGCATGCATTCCATCTTGTCCTAAGAACGCGCTCGATCAGCAAGGACTTGGTGAGGCACAAATAAAGGCCCAGATCAGAGGCGCACTCGAGGGCTCTAAGGCTGAGCTTAAAATTCTCGCCTTCGTGGAGAAGGAGGTCGCCTACACGGCGGTGGACCTCGCGGGGCTCGCACGCTTACCGTACCCGAGCAGCATCAGGATAATCCCGATGCCTTCACTGGCGAGACTTAAGCTGGAGCATCTCCTCTACGCGTTCGCCTACGGTGCGGACGGTGTGATGCTGCTGGAGGCCCCCGCACATGAGGGTCCATATGGCCACGCCCACGTCCTCGCTGAGGAGAGGGCGGACGAGTACAGGTGGGCCCTTGAGGACCACGGCGTAGACAGCAGCAGGATGTGGTTCAGTAGGGTCTACGTCCCCGATTGGAGGAAGCTGGAGAGGGTCTTTAAGACCTTCAACGACATCATCGACGGTGAGGGATCGATCGATGAGGGCGTGAGGAAGAAGCTCCGCGAGGAGATATCCTAGATCCCAAGTGGGAATGAATAATCGTTTTTTCTTTGATCTCCTCTCGCCCTCACTGGTACTCGGGATTCCGAATTCCTCGATAAGTGTTAAGAAGTAGCTTTTATCTTATCGACAAACGTCTTCGTTGTCTCCTTAAATTCGCTGGATTTAACGTCCCCCGTTCTTATCTCTGTTGTAGCGACGGGCGTCTTACCCGCGAGCCCCTCCATCACCTTGAAGGTCTCGCCCGACTTGCTGCCCATCGTGCAGAAGAAGGCAACGCGTGGGAGCCTTCCCTTCATCATGGATAGGTAGCTGCGGACTGGGCTTGAGACGTTCCACGCCCAGACGGGGGTACCGATGATGATGATGTCGTATGTCGACGGGTCCGCCTTCGGCGGGTTGATGGGCACGATGGCTCCATCAGATGCCTCCTTGCCCGACCTTATCCAGCCGAGCGGGCCACCACGACCCTTTGGCTCCGTGACCTCCTCGATATCTGCCGAAAGCTGTGTTTTCAACTCCTCGGCGACCTTACGGGTTGCCCCGTCGCGTGAGTAATAAACAACGAGTGTCTTCATGGAGCTGAGTTCCGTGGAATGGTGATAAAAACGTGCCCGTCTACTTGTTGAAGCGCATAATGGTACATGCGAGTATCTTCGTCGCGGTGACTAGTTCGTTTATCGGTTCGTGCTCGTCTGGTCTGTGGCAGAGTCGGATATCGCCAGGTTCGAAGAGGACGCTTGGAGTCTTGCTCACTCTCACGATGTGGCGCATGTCCGAGCCGTAAGTCACTCCCTCGTAAATGGGCTCTGACCTGGTCGTATCCCTGTAGTCATCGGCGACCTTCTCGACTATCGGGTCGTTAGTTGGCGTTCTGACGGGGGTGAATTGGCCTCCTCGCCACTCTACGTTGGGGGAAGCTCGCGCGCATATATGAGACGCGCCTCGTCAGCTTCCTTCAGGGAACTGTGGCTAATTTCGCATATAACTTGGCTACTTGCGGGTGACCTGCACAATTACCGAGTGTGTCCGGGACGCCATGCTGGGGCGCGTAGGTTCTGTCGAAGTCAGTACATTCACTGCGCCGCACCTGTCTACCCCCGCCGCGTCGAGCTCAGGCCACACGCCTTCCTGCAGGCAGACGACGCCACAAATGATGTCTTCAGTTAAATAGACTCGGACCGCCGCCTCCCCCTCCGGGCTAGTTACTAGCGCAACGTCGCTGTTCGTCAGCCCCCTCACAACCGCGTCCTCGGGGTGAATCCAAAGCCTGTGAGGCTCCCTCTCCCTGAACCAGGGAATGTTGAAGTTCTGCGAGTGGACTCTGTACCGAGACTTTGGCGAGACGAGCCTCAGCGGGTATCCCGGGGTGGTCTGCAGGAACCTCGCCTCGGGTATGGGCGTCCCCCCCGCCACCGCGTAGGGCTCCGAGAGCAGTTGGATCTTCCCTGAAGGGGTGTCGAGCGGATTCTTGGCGGGGTGCGCGATGAAGTCGCTGAAGGCGATTCTTGGATTCGTGGCTCCGAAGTATATCCCCCTCCGTCTGAACTCATCGAAGTCTCCGACCTCCGACTCAGCTGCGAAGTTGCGGAGCCACGCCTCCTCGTTCCTCCCTTCCGAGAAAGCGTCGAGGAACCCGAGCCTCTCAGCGAGGCAGCAGAATATGTCGTAGTCGTTCCGCGACTCCCCGATCGGCTCAGCCACTCTATTCGAGAAGAGCATGTGTCTACCGCCGCTCGGCGTGACAATGTCGTTACGCTCAAGGAATGTGGTTGCCGGGAGGACGACGTCGCAGTACATTGCTGTGGGTGTGAGGAAGCGGTCGTGGCACACCGAGAACTCGACGCTCTCGTAGGCGCGTATCACCTTCTTTGTGTCTGCGCTTTGCGCCACGTAGTCGCCGCCGACGTTATAGATCGCCTTGATGTCCGTGGGAAATCCGCCCTTTCTCCCCTCCAGCACGACATCTGCCCAGAGGTAGACGGGTATTGATGCCTTGGCCGGGTTGGGTGGGACGCCTATCTGAGGCATCTTTAGGGAGGGCAGGGTGCCGAAGGCGAGTGCCCCCGATGAGCCGCCGGGGACCCCGAGATTTCCAGTCGCCGTCTGTAGGGTGATCGCCATTCTGATCGCGTCTTCACCACCGATCGTCCTCTGTATCGAGGGACCGGGTATGAGCGCCGTCGGGTGAGTGGCTCCGTACCTCTCGGCGAGTCCCCTAATGACACTTGTAGGTACTCCGCAGATTCCCTCCGCCCAACGCGGCGTTTTAGGCACTCCGTCGCTGCGCCCCATGATGTATGCCTCAAGCTCACCGAAGCCATGGCTGTACCTTTCGACAAAGTCCATGTCGACGAGCCCGCGGTTTATGAGGGTGTGCAGGATCGCCGCCATCATGACGGAGTCGGTGCCGGGGTAGATGGGTATCCACTCGGTAGCGAGTTTCTTCACTGTAAGCGTCCTGCGCGGGTCGATCGCCACCACCTCGATGCCACGCTTCCTAGCCTCTCTGACATGCGCCTCCAGCCCGCACTCCATCTTCACATCGGAGACGTTCGCCCCCCATAGGATAATCATCTTCGAGTCGCGGATGTTCGCCACGTCCATCCCCGCCGCGAATGTGCCGAGGACGTATGGTGTAACGAACAAAGCGGCGCCTATGCTGTAGCTTGAGTGTCTCTCCGTGTAGCCGCCGAGCATAGCGAGGAACCTCTTTGTCAGGCGGTGCGTGTTGTGAAGCGAGCCCCTATTGGAGCCGGAGCCGCCGAGGTGGATAATCGACTGAGCGCCGTACTTCCTCTTGGTCTCGGTGAGCCTCCGAGCCACGAGGTCGAGCGCCTCATCCCAGTTCGCCTCCCTGAACTCGCCGCTCCCCCGAGAGCCGTTGCGAATCAGAGGCTTCCTGAGCCTGTCGGGGGCGTAGAGAACCCTATGCATTTGAAACCCCTTTATGCAGCCCGTCATGTGGGGGGCGCCGAGTGGGTTATCGGTGATCGCGGCTACCACACCGTCTTCGACGGTCGCGAGTAGCGGGCAGCCACCCCCGCAGTCGAGGTTGCACGAGACGGGCAAGTGAACGCGGCTCAAGAGGATTCTGTCTGGATAATACCCTGCGGTCTTTAATGATTATCTTCGGTCAAGGCGCTTTGCCATGTGGACTAGCGTGGAGCCGTGAAAGGGCTCGCGCATCGTCTCCTCGTAGCCGAACCACCTGTATAGGGCGACGTTCTCCTCGAAGAGGGAGTTCGTGTATAGGCGTATGCCCTTGAAGCCCCGATAGTGTGCCTCGTCCTCAGCGAACCTGAGGAGGCGGAGTCCAAGTCCCCTACCCTGATAATCGGGGTGGACAGCTACGCTCCAGATGAGTGTCTGCCTATCCTCATGCTTCAGAACGAGCACCGCAACGGGTTTTCCCTCGAAGGAGAGGATGTGAATTGGGTGCGAGGCGATCATCTCGACGTAGTTGATGGTCATAGGTTCGGGTTTGCGCCCGATGAGTGGTACCCACTTTGAATAGGCGGCGTCTGTGATATCGGATACGATGGCAGAGTCTTCCCGACTGGCCAGTCTTATGGTTATTCCGTCTCCTTTCGGCATGCCACTGATTTGGCCGAGGTGCCCTATAATCGTCACGCGTAGAGTCACTTTTCGGGCTGGATTGAAAACACCCGTTGCCCGAGAATATTGATGGAGAATAAACACGGTGTGTAGCCGTCCGGCACCTAGCGCGTATTTTACTTACTCATTTCTGAGCTCGTAAGTGTTATCCTTACTTCCCGCACCTTATTTTCCATGCCAGTCACAAAGGAAGAGTTACTCAAGGAAGCCCAGAAGTGGAGCAAGATCGCACCCCCCTACCACGCCTTCTACCACGGCAAAGTTGAGGTGATGCCAAAGTGTGCCATACGCACACTTCAGGACTTTAGCATCTGGTACACCCCCGGCGTCGCCCAGGTCTGCAAGGACATAGAGAAGGACAAGGAACTCGCCTACGAGGGGACGAGCAAGTGGAACTACGTCGGAGTCGTATCTGATGGAACTCGCGTCCTCGGCCTCGGAGACATCGGCGGCCAGGCCGGCATGCCCGTCATGGAGGGCAAGGCCCTCATTTTCAAGTACCTGGGCGGTGTCGACGCTTTCCCCATCTGCCTCGCCACGAAGGACCCTGAGGAGATCATTCAGGCGGTCAAGTGGATCGAGCCCACCTTCGGAGGAATCAACCTCGAGGACTTCTCAAGCCCTAAGTGCTTCTACATACTCGAGAAACTCCGTAAGGAGATGCCCATCCCCGTCTGGCATGATGACCAGCAGGGAACCGCTGCCGTCATACTCGCGGGCACATATAACGCTCTCAAGGTGGCAGGTAAAAAGCTCAACACAGCAAAGATCGCCATAGTTGGTGTCGGCGCCGCGAACACACGCACCTACTACGTTCTTAAGTCGGCGGGAGTCAACCCCAAGAACATCCTAATGACAGACTCTACGGGAATTCTTAGTACCACTCGCAAGGACTTGGAGGGCAGTTACAAGTGGCAGATAGCTAAGGAGACAAACCCCGACGGCGTCGAGGGTGGCATCAAGGAGGCGCTCGAGGGCGCCGATATGTGTATTGCCGCCTCAAAGCCGGGGCCGGGCATCATAACGAAGGATGAAGTCAGAGGTATGGCGAGCAACTCGATAATTTTCGCATGCGCTAATCCTATCCCCGAGATATGGCCCTGGGAGGCTAAGGAGGCGGGGGCGAAAGTCGTCGCCACGGGGCGCAGTGACTTCCCTAACCAAGTTAACAACAGTCTCGTCTTTCCCGCCATCTTCCGCGGGGCGCTCGACGTGCGCGCTAAGACGATCACGGATGAGATGTGCATTGCATCCGCGAAGGCGCTGGCCAAGTACGCCGAGGATAAGGGACTTACCGAGAGCTACATTCTCCCTGGGATGGATGAGTGGGAGATCTACCCATTGCAGGCCACAGAGGTCGCGATGAAGTGCATGGAGCAGGGACTAGCGAGGAAGAAGATGACGCGGCAGGAGATACACGACGGTGCAGCCGCCATAATTGAGAGGACGCAGAAGATCGTGAAGCTCCTCATGGCGCAGGGATTCATCGCCTCGCCGCCCCCGGAGCCTAAATAGGTCTCCTTAATCAAACGCCCCTTTTTCCCAGTAATTATAGTCAATTGTATACATAGTGATAAATGGTAAATACCGCGGGGTAGAGGGTAGTAGGATTGGCTCCCCCCGGTATGTTCTCAGGAGGCGTCTAAATTGACAAGGCAGAGTCTACACGAAACAGTCAGCAGGATGAACGCCGAGGTATGCGACCAATGCGGCAAGTGCCCTTCGGCGTGCCCCGTTACAGCCCACATCGAGGGCTTCAACCCCCGCCAGATAATCGCAAAGGTCAGCCTAGGCAGGGAGGACGACCTTATGGACTCAGGCGTTATCTGGACGTGCACAAGCTGCCTCAAGTGCCGCGAGAGGTGCCCCGAGGAGATTAGCCCATACGACGTCATCCTCGAACTCCGCCGCGAGGCCATTGCAGAGGGGAGAGAGCACCCCGCAAGCTATGACGAGGCGGAGAAGGCCGTCACGGAGACAGGTACCATCCAGCAGCCTCAGCCCGCGAGGACACGCAACAGGGACAGAAAGGATCGCGAAGCCCTAGGTCTCCCGCCCGCGCAGAAGCCGAAAGACCAGGCAAAGTATACACAAGCCATCAATGAACTCAAGGAGGCCGAGAAATGAAGGTCGCATTCTTCCCCGGCTGCACTGCGCAGGCCGACCAGATAGGCTACGAGGCAAGCGTCAGGGCCATCATGCCTAAGCTCGGCGTAGAGCTCGCCGAGATGGAAGGCGCCGCCTGCTGTGGTTACCCTCCATACAGCAGCGTCAGCGAGGCCGCGTGGTTCTACTCCAGCGCACGCGATATAGCAATCGCTGAGAGCATGGGACTCCCCCTATTCACTCTATGCAACGGTTGCCACCTCAGCTTCACCGAGACAAAACACGAACTCGCCAAGGACGCCACCCTCAAGGCGAAGATCAACGAGAAGCTCGCACGCGAGAGCCTCCACTACGAAGGCAAAGCAGAGCTCCTCCACGTCTTCGAGCTCCTCCACGACCGGCTCGGGAAGGAGAAGATCACAGCGGCGGTCACCAAGCCATTGACCGGTTTCAGGTTTGGCGCACACCCCGGGTGTCACAGCATACGCCCCAGCCGCCTCGGTCGCCCAGACGACTCTGAGAACCCACGCAAGCTAGACGACCTCATAAACTGGACCGGTGCACAGTCCGCCGACTACCCCGGGAAGATCGACTGCTGTGGCTCAAGCCTCGCGTCGGCGAGCGGTAAGACCGTCATAGAGATTGCGGGGGAAAAGCTCAAGACCATCAAGGGGCTCGCCCTCGACGGCCTCGTCACCACATGCCCCTTCTGCTTCAAGGTCTACGACAACAGGCAGAGGGCAATCGCGTCAACAATCGGAGACAAGACCCTAGAGGTCCCGGTATTCTACTACACCCAGCTCCTCGGCCTTGCAATGGGGCTCAAACAGGAGCAGCTGGGCCTCGAACTCAACCAGAGCTCCGTCGATCCGGTGCTCGCACGAATAGGAGGAGCTTAAGTTGAAGCCAGTTTTAGTCATAGGCGGCGGAATCGCCGGAATACAGGCCTCGCTTGACCTCGCCGACAGGGGGATGAAGGTCCACCTCGTGGAGCGAACCCCGAGCATTGGCGGCGTCATGGCGCAACTCGACAAGACTTTCCCAACGATGGACTGCAGCATCTGTATCCTCGCCCCAAAGATGATAGAGTGCTACAGACACCCGAACATCACCATCCACACCCAAAGCGAGGTAGTAGGATTGGAGGGATCAGTCGGCGACTTCAATATTAAGGTCCTAGAGCACCCCCGCAGCGTAGACTCCTCGAAGTGCACGGGCTGCGGACTATGCTCCGAGAAGTGTCCAGTGAAGAAGCCGAGCGTATTCCAGGCGGGCCTCGGGCAGCGCAAGGCCATCTACCTCGCCTTCCCACAGGCGGTCCCACTGATCGCCACAATCGACCGGGAAGCCTGCCTCTGGTTCACCAAGGGCATCTGCAAGACCTGCGAGAAGGTCTGCCCCGCCAAGGCCGTGGACTACGAGCAGAAGGAGAACATCGTCGAGCTGAACGTCTCCAGCGTCATCGCCGCGACCGGCTTCGAGCAGTACAACCCAAAGGACATTGGCGAGTATGGCTACGGGCGATACAAGAACGTGCTCACGGCGCTAGAATTTGAACGCCTCGTCTGCGCCTCTGGGCCAACGGGCGGCGTCCTCAACCGCCCCAGCGACGGAAAGGTGAGCCACAACATCGCCTTCATCCAGTGCGTAGGCAGCAGGACGCAGACGACGGGCTACCCCTACTGCAGTGCAAGCTGCTGCATGTACGCTACTAAGGAGGCGGTACTCATCAAGGAGCACGAGCCAAGCAGCCACGTAACTATATTCTATATGGACCTCCGCACCTTCGGCAAAGGATTCCAAGGGTTTGTCGACCGCGCCCAGAGCCACTGGGGAGTCAACTACATCAGGGGACGCCCCGGCGAGATCAGGGAGGACCCCATCACAAAGGACCTCACTATCCTCTACGAGAACACCGAGGTAGGCAAGGTCGAGCAGATGAAGGTCGACCTCGTCGTCCTCTGCACCGCTGCGGTGCCCCACAGGGACAATAGAAAGCTCGGAAGCGTCCTCGGTGTAAAGCTCGACGAGTTCGGCTTCTTCGAAGACAAGGATATGCTCACCGCTCCAGTGGAGTCGAGCAAGCCTGGGATCTACGTCTGTGGCAGCTGCCACGGACCCCGGGACATACCCGAGTCCGTCGCCGAGGCTAGCGCCACCGCGGCCAAGGCTGCGGAGGACGCCGTGCGAGCGGAGGCGAAGCATTGATGGCTCCCCGCATAGGCGTCTTCGTCTGCCGCTGCGGCATCAACATCGGCGCATACGTCGATGTCCCCAAGGTCGTTGAGTACGCAAAGACTCTCCCCGGCGTCGCATATGCGGAGGAGAACATGTACACCTGCAGCAGTGATGGCCTCAATAAGATCAAGGAGGCTATCAAGAAGCACAGCCTCGAAGGAGTAGTCGTCGCCTCGTGCACGCCTCGCACACACGAGCCTCTCTTCCAAGCCACATGCGAGGAGGCGGGCGTCAACAAGTACCTCTTCGAGATGGCGAACATACGCGACCAGTGTAGCTGGGTTCACATGAAGGAGCCCGAGAAGGCAACGGAGAAGGCTAAGGACATCGTCAGGATGGCGGTCGCCAAAGCCGCGCTCCTAGAGCCCGGAGAGGAGCCCGAAATAGATGTCAATCCGACTACACTCGTCATCGGTGGAGGCGTCGCCGGTATGCGTGCAGCCCTCAGCCTCGCAGAGCAGGGATTCACTGTCACTATAGTTGAGAAGCAGAAGCAGCTCGGCGGTATGCTTAGGACATTCGATACCCTCTTCCCACACAACCAGAAGGCGTCAGATGTCCTCGAACCACTAGTCAAACAGGTCAAAGGCAACCCGCGGATACGCGTCCTCACAGATTCGAAGGTGTCCAGCGTCTACGGCTTCATCGGCAACTTCGACATAGGAGTCGAGTCTGCGGGGAAGGAAGAGAAGTTCAACGTTGGCACGATAATAGTAGCCGTCGGCGCTGAGGCACTCGAGCCGAAGGGTCTCTACCTCTACGGCGAGGACCCGCGCGTCATCACGCAGGCACAACTCGAGGAGCTTGTAAAGGTGGACGGCGTCAACGCTAAGAAGATCGTGATGATCCAGTGCGTCGGATCCCGCAGCGAGGAGCGCCCGTATTGTAGCCGCATTTGCTGCAACGAGGCGCTCAAGAACGCCTTAAACGTCGCACCGGGGAGGGAGGTCTACGTCCTCTACCGCGACCTCCAGACCTACGGCATCCAGTATTCGAAGATGGAGCATGAGACGAAGAGGAAGGGCGTCAGGTTCCTCAAATATCAGGCGGAGAAGCCGCCGAGGGTCACCGCTGAGGCGGATGCGCTCAGCGTCACATTCTACAGTCCAACCGTCAACGAGGAGATGGCACTCAAAGCGGACCTCCTCGTCCTCAGCACACCCCTAGTCCCAGTCACGGACGCGAAGGAGCTAAGCCAAATGTTAAAGGTACCGCTCGACTCGAACGGCTTCTTCATGGAGGCACACGTTAAGCTGCGCCCCATAGACTTCGCCACGGACGGCATCTTCGTCTGCGGGACGGCGCACAGCCCGAAGGACATCGGTGAGAGCGTTGCTCAGGCGCTCGGCGTCGCGAGCAGGGCGTCCATCCCCATGGCGAAGAAGAGGGTGAGGACAGCAGCCATTATGAGCCAGGTTGACCAGACGCGGTGCAGTGGCTGTGGCATCTGTATAGACGTCTGCCCATACAACGCCCTCCGCAAGAACGAGAAGGGCCTCGCCGAGACCATCGCCGCCGTATGTAAGGGCTGCGGAGTTTGCGGTGCAACATGCCCCGAGAAGGCGATAACTATGCACCACTTCACAGACGAGCAGATACAGGCACAGGGCTTAGCCGCCCTCGAGGAGGATTAAACATGAGCATATTCGAGC
>JBFYNQ010000060.1:0-6432 GCA_041304265.1 Candidatus Bathyarchaeota archaeon
AGTCGAACGCGCCATCATCTTCGCAAGAACACAACGCGGCGCACAGCGTCTCGCAAAGATGCTAAAAGACCGTCACTACGACGCCAAGCCACTACACGGTGGTCTAACACAGCCGCAGAGAGACTCCGTCACCGAACAGTTCCGCGCCGGAAAACTCCGACTCCTTGTAGCAACAGACGTCGCCGCACGCGGCCTCGACATCCACGACGTAACACACATCATAAACCACAACATCCCCGAGGACCCCGCCAACTACTTCCACCGCATCGGCAGAACCGCCCGTATGATGGCCACAGGCACCGCCATAAGCCTCGTCTCACCAGACGAGCTCAAGGACCTTAGACAGATCATGGCCATGACCAAGACCCGCATAGACCCCCTCGCATGGAGATCACTCCCGCCGAGGCACCCCCAGAGACCGAGTGCGCCAAGTGCGGAAAACACTTCACACCCGCTTTCACCCCTCCTCCAAACACCCCCGTCTACTGCCCACAGTGCTACAAGAACCACCAGAACAGGCGCCGCCCCAACACAGACGCAAACCGCGCACCAGCCGGCCGACGCTACATCCCCCGCGGAAAAACAGCATACTAGATACAAAAACAATTATTCTGGAATTCATGCTTCCTATAAAACTTCCAAGTTGAGTCTCATTTTATTTCGCATGCGGGTGCTCACCGCCTTCCGTAATCTGATTATCGCGTACGTTGAGATCATGGTTGATTATATTGACTCTGCATTTGACCTGATTCTGATGATGCGCGCGCTACGAGATGCCTATACGCATCTGATCATTAAAGATTAAAATTACATCAAAGAGACAAGAGTCCTCATCTTGACAAATTTTCCAGAAAAGGTGTCTGATCTGAAGCTAGATTAAATCAAACTCGCCACCAAATCCAGCACCGACAAAAAAGAACGCGTAGGTAATGAGCTCAAAGACTTTTTCTAGTCTACCCGCAAGTAATCTGAACTTCCAAAAAGTGGTATCGTTTACTATGTTACTTCGACCCTTCCCCGTCGTCCATCCTTCTGTCCAAGTTTGAAAGTTTTCTCACATCACCCAAGCCATCATCACGAGACCAATACCAGCCACATACTTACTCCTTTGATGGCGTGTATCTAACGTATTGATAGAGCATCTGTCAAAGTCACTGGACAAAAATTGGAGGGTTGGAAAAAAAATGGACTCTCGGAAAATCTCAGAACTTAGGACATATGTTCTTCCTATATGTTATTGGCATGGAATCGATTGGAAATCGTCGGAATACTCTGGAAACGAACAGAAATGCTCGCTACTTTTTTCAAGATTTTTATCGACATGCACGTACGCCAGATAGCAGCTTTTCATATGTGTATCATCCCGCGGGCGGTCACCGCAGGATAATGGTGATCGCGACAAGAAGCCCTATGGTCGTCAAGCCGTCGCTTATGCTCGTTTCGATGGGTATTATGAAGTTATCTGGGTCAAGTCCCCGCCTGCGTGTGATTATCGCCGTTGCGAAGCTGATCACGATTATGATTGGTACGACGAGGAGGTTTGTGGTCAGCGCCTCAGCGAGGAGGCCGGGGAACATCCAGATCCCGTAAACGGCGCTACTGGTCAGGGCGTATAGCACGAACATAATCAGGGACGCCACCCAGGCGCTCCCGATCTCGACCCAGTGGGAGATGATCGCCTTGAACTCAGTAGCCATCACGCCGAGCGCCATCTTCGTCGTCGCCGTCGAACCGATTATTGACCCCACGTCCCCAACCGTGTCGATGAGGGCTGGGTAGATCATGAAGACCTCCGGCCTCCTACCGATGACCTCGGTGATCCTGTTCAGCGCCGTCCCCGTGATGTTGACGATGACCGTCACTATCACGAGCGTCAACATGAACTCCTTGACGGTCGTGATGAACTCCCTGTTCCTGTATATCTTCCTCACCGAGAACAAGATAGCCGCAACGAAGACGAGGTTGATGAAATTGAGGATGAGCAAGCTCCTCCCCGGCATGTGTGCTACAAGGGATAGGACACTGATGTAGAGCCCGGTGATTATCAGGTCGGCCAGCGTCGAGACGACCGGGTAGACGAGGACATCCGGGTCGAGCCCCCTCTTGTAGGAGATGACGGAGACCCATAAGGTGAGCGGGGCGATTACGAGTATGCTGAGTCCCATCGAGGCGACGATGACCGACATGATCACTGGGAACTCAGCGAGAGACGTCCCAGTCACGACGACGCCGACCAGTGATCCGAAAGACCCCATAAGAAGGGCGCTCACAAGTGTCAACGTGTTGACCGTATTGAAGAGGACGTACGCCTCCTCCGTGTTGCCGAAGAGCCTCGGCTTTATCGTGCCCAGGTGGAGCGCTGTGCTGAGACGCCCTGAGTAAAGGCCGCCTATCGCTCCTCTTATACTGAGAATACCTGGATAGATGACGAGCGCCCAGGGTATCCTGTCGAAGAGGCCGAGGCTAGAGGCGACGAGACCCCCAGCGAATAAGCCGGTGAAGTTAAACAGGAGGGAGAAGAGCGCCTGCCCCGTAGCCAGTGCGAATCGCTTTGTCCCCGTCTCCGTCCTCGTCGCAGCAGGCCACCTCCCTTCACCCTGTGTTCCTAATCTATCGGCGGGGCACACATCCGGTTTAAGTGTTTCTAGAGGATCCACTCAAAAAAAGTGCAGATCGATGCTATTCCCAAAAAATCCGGGGACCTAGCTGTGGTACCTAGCGCCGGAGACCACCTGCTTGAAGTCCTCCTCACCATCTGCGTAGCCTGAGGCGACGAGAAGGTCCCCCAACTCGACGACCGTCGAGGCCTTCGGGCGCACCCAGCGGTCCCCCCTCTTTATGACGAGAACCCACCACCCCGTCTCCTCGGGGAGCTGGGCGTCCTTCAGCGTCCTCCCGATAAGCGGCGACTCCTCGGGGACCACTATGCGGTCGACGGTCTCGTCCGCAGCCTGTATCACCATCTTCAACACAGGATGTGGCTCGATGCCGCGCAGCACCACCTGGGCGATCTTCGACGCCGCGAGTGAGATCCTCTCCGCTGCTATCCCCATCCTGATGAGGCTGACGAGACCCCGGGAGTCCTCGCCGCTCAGCGGGCAGCTCAGTAGGAGCTGCTCGAAGTCGACGTTCATGTTCTCAATCTTGGTATGGAGTAGTTGGACTTCCTCGGCTAGGAAGGCGTTGTTCAGGAGCAGCGCCGAGTAGGAGAGGTCGATAGCCAGCTCGGATGTGTTCTTCATCTCGACGAGCTGATTCGTTATGTGCTCAAGCGTCTCCTTGTCACTCAAGTGTCTCCACCTCCCCCTTCGCCGCCTTGAGAAGAGTCTCGAGTCCCTCCTGGTTTCCCCTCGCGACTATGACGTCCTCAGGCATGATGATTTCCTTGCCGGGGTTGATGAGCCAATGCTCCCCCCTCCTGATGGCGATGATGTCCGCACCTATCCTCCGGGCGAGGTGGAGATCGTCGACGCTCTTACCCTCCAGGATCGAGCCCTCGACTATTGAACCATGATCTAGGTTCTCCTCCGTCCTCTCGAATACCTCCCGGGCAACGGGGTGTATCTTTATACCGCGTAAGACGAGGGCGGATATGTCGCCCGCCGCGTCGCTTATCACGTTCGTGAGCGCCCCAACCCTCTGCACCCCCGCCAGTGCCTCGACGTCCCGCGCAGTACGCGCGGAGAGCATCAGGTTCATGTTGAGCACATAAATGAGGTCGTCCATCCTCTTCTCAAGCTGCACGACCTCCTCCGCGAGCGCCTTGTTATCCATAACTGCGGCGCTGTACGCGAGGTCAATCATGATCTCGCTCAGATCCTTCATCTCTACAAGGGTCTCCCTCACGGGAACCGCCTTGTACCTCAGCTTCTTAACGCGGTCCACACTGACACCGATGTAGGAATGCTCCAAGAACACCCTACGGGGTATACAAGAAAGCAAATGTACTTAACCTTTCCACCGTGGCGCGCGGTTAACATTATTACCCGCCCCGCAACGTAACCCCTGTGGCTGCGATGACTGCAAAAGCCGATTCTAGTCGCGACGAGGATAGACAGGGAGTCGCGAGGTTCAGCGCCTCAGTTGACCCAGTCCTACTCAAAGAGTTCGACGAGATGACGGAGAGGCTCGGCTACAACCGCTCAACCGCCATCGTGGCCGCGATGAGGAACTTCATAACCGACCGCGTCTGGGAGGGAGAGGGCGGCGAGGTCGTCGGCGCCATCACGCTACTCTATGACCACCACAGGGGTGACGTGACGGAAGCCCTAACCGAGATACAGCACGACCATACCGGCGAGATAACGACGACTACCCACATCCACCTCGACCACAACAACTGCCTCGAAATAGTCGCCGTGCGAGGGGAGACGCAGCGCATCAAAATCCTCGCGGAGAAGCTGTCAAGCTGCCGCGGGGTGAAACAGTCGAAGATAGCCATACTGAAGAACTAGGTTGAGGATTTTGGACGAATACGTTAAGAAACTCGACGAGCTTGGGCTCAGCCTCATGGTCTATGAGGGCAGAACCGTACTCTTCCGGAGCGCCAGCAAGGGCGTACGACCGCACCTTGAGGCGATAGACGCCTTCGGCGCACACCTAAGGGGCACGACGATGGTCGACAAGATAGTCGGGCGCGCCGCTGCACTACTCATTCTTTACAGTGGAGCAGCGAAGGTCCATGCGGGGGTGATTAACCCTGGTGGGCGTAAGCTGATCGAGGATGCCGGAGTCAGGCTCAGCTTCGACAAGGAGATAGATCACATCAAGACCGTCGACGGCAGGATATACTGCCCCTTCGAGGCGATGGTGCAGGGCATAGACAACCCTGTGCAAGCCTACCAAGCCATCGTGGATAAGATGAATAGCTTCCGAAAGCCCTCCAACTGAAATTAGCACACCCGGGAAGCGTTAAATCCCCTCCACAACGTCCATCAATCATGAAACTAGACGGTAAGGTCGCCCTCGTCACAGGGGGCAGCAGGGGAATAGGCAAAGCGATCTGTCTTATGTATGCCGCAGAAGGCGCGAGCGTCGCCGTGAACTACACGAAAGGTGCTGCTGAGGCTGAGGCGGTCGTCACCGAGATACAGGCCATGGGCGGTAGGGCGATAGCCGTACAGGCCGACGTCTCCCAGAGAACTCAAGTAAAGAAGATGGTCGCCGCCACCATCAAAGCATTCGGCAGGCTCGACATACTCGTCAACAACGCGGGCATACTCATACCCACAAACCTCATGGAGACGACCGACGAGCAGTGGGACAAGGTCATGGACGTCAACCTCAAGGGTCCCTTCATCTGCATGCAGGAGGCGTCGAAGCAGATGATCAAGCAGGGCGGGGGCAGGATCATAAGCACCTCCAGCATCTCCGGTCTCGGCTGCGCCCCAACCGGCGAAGGCTCCTACGGCTGCAGCAAGGCAGGCCTAATAATGCTCACATCCGTCGCCGCGCAGGACCTCGGTCCTCACGGCATTAACGTCAACTGCATCGCCCCCGGTTGGATCAAAACCGACATGACAGCTGGCAAGAGCGGAGCCGCTGCCGAGGCAGTCAACAAGAGGAAGGCAGGCCTAGCAGCACTGCGACGCATAGGTGAGCCCGACGACATCGCCCGCGTCGCCCTATTCCTCGCCTCCGACGAGTCCGGCTTTGTCACCGGCCAGGTCATAGTAGCCGACGGCGGCAGGGTCGACTTCGTCAGCCACGGCTAAAAAGACCAATAAACCCCCATGCCAACCCTCCTACCATGTCTCCCTGCGTAATTTGCTCAATATTCGAGGGACGCATCCCAGCGCAGAAGGTCTACGAGGACGAGCACTGCCTCGCCTTCCTCGACATACGCCCCGTAGCCACAGGCCACACGATGCTGGTCCCGAAGGCGCACGTATCCCGCGTCGAGGACCTGACTCCCGAGCAGGCGTATGCGCTCTTCTTAGCCCTCCACAAGATACTCGCCCCTATCAGGGACGCGGTTGGGGCGGATGCGACGACAATCGGCGTCAACAACGGCCCCGGCAGCGGCCAGGAGGTTCCCCACGTCCACATTCACATACTCCCCCGATGGAAGGGAGATCACGGCGGAATAGTGCAGCAACTCGGTCCAGGGGGAGGAGGCGACCTAGCCGGGACAGCAGAGAAGATCAGGGCGAGAATTGCAGCGGCTTAACGGGTTATCTCAGTCGGCACGAGGATAAACATTATCAGCGCCACGATCTGGGTAGCGGCGAGGAAGTAGAAGACACTCCCCGGGAAGACAAAAGACCAGAGGTAGCCGCAGATAATCGGCGAAGCGATCCCAACGAGCCCCCTACAGAAGCCCTGAATGCCGACCCAGCTCCCAAGCCGCTTCGGCGGTACGAGTTCGACCGAGATCGCCATAAGGTTCTGGGTGAACGACATGCTGAAGCCGCTGAGAAACCCTGCGAGTAG
>JBFYNQ010000061.1:0-12436 GCA_041304265.1 Candidatus Bathyarchaeota archaeon
CTACTGGCGCAACGTCCTCATGAAGAGGCAGGTGGCGACTCCCGGTATCGAGTTGCCCCCAGAGATCGTCGGCGCTGGGGTCGACAAGCTGACCGCGATGCTCAACATAGGTACGATAAAGGGAGGAGTGCAGGGGGCGACGGTCCCCGACTTCTGCGAGGAGGAGATCCTGCGCTGCATGACGCCCAAAGAGACCTTCGCCGATGTAGAGAAGGAGCTGCAAGCAGTGATCGAAGGCGTCAAAGCGACCGACCCCAACCTCAGGTATGAGGTCGAGGTCGTCAACTGTAGGGGAGGCTACGTCGTCCCCGCAACTGACGCCTTCGCCCTCGAGGCTAGGGAGATAATGAGGGAGGCGACGGGCAGGACGCTTCCCTTCGTTGGCAACCTCGCGAGCACGGACATGAACTACCAGGTCGTCGACGGTGGCATGCCCTCCGTCAATATTGGCATCGGCGACGCCTACACAAACTATCACCAAAGTGACGAGAACGTCTCGATAGACGAACTAGTCGCACTCGCGAAAGCTGTCGCCCTCTTCTCGCTTAGAAAGCTCGGCTGAAGTACCCCATTTTTAAACGGAGTAGCCCCATATCTGAGGCATGGCGCGCCAGTGCCAGCGGTGCCAAGGACCGCTCAACGAAGGCGACTACTTCTGCGGTAACTGCGGTATACCTACAAAACTCGGGCTCAAGTACCAGGAGGCGAGTGAGAAGCTCAACCTAAGTCTAAGCCAGCTTGAGCGTAGCTATCAGACGGGCCACCTCTCAAAGGAAAAGTATGAGCAACAGAAGGCGAAGTACAGCGAGGAGTACTCGAAGCTCATGGCGGAGATCACGGCAAAGCGCCCCGCCGTCCTCGAGAATGCTTCGACGCCTACCCCCCATATTGCCGGCGGCCCCCCCGAGCACGACGGCGAGAAGAACTCCGTCATCTACGCAGACCCGCCGCAGCTACACCTCCACGACGCCGTCCTCTACATCATAGCCGCCGCCGTTATAGTGAGCGTCGGCCTCTGGTGGACCTGGGGCTTCGTCGGGGAGGGCTTCGAATTCATCTGGCTCGACCAATGGTATCTGCTCGCCTTCAGCCTCGTTGGCCCCGCTATCTACCTCATCTGGATGTGGAGGGCGGACAAGCTCGAGAGGGAGCCCATATACCTCGTCACTCTCATCCTCGGCTGGGGCGTCTTCTCCGCCTTTCTCAGCCTCATCGGCAACAACGTCTTCGACTACATGGGCCTCGGGGCAGCATGGCTTGGCGCCCCCATAGTCGAGGAGTCTATGAAGGCGATAGGCGTCTACTTCATCGCGAAGAGCCCCGAGTTCAACAACTCGATGGACGGTATAGTTTATGGTTTCGCATCTGGCATGGGTTTCGCCTGGGCTGAGAACTTCTTCTATATTGTCCTCATGTACGAAGGTGATATAATGTTCAGCCTACTCAGGGTCTTCATCTTCGGGCTGGGACACGGCATCTACACGGCCTACACGGGCTGGTGGCTCGGAAGGGCTAAGGTCAAGAAGGGCTACGTGACGCTCGGAGACCTTAAGCTGGGGCTGATAATGGCGATGGTCGCCCACGGGATATATAACAGCGACATCATGCAGATCGACAGCCTAGAGGGGCTCGCCCTCTGGGTCATACTCACCCTCGGCACATACTCTGTGATATTATTCGCTATGTACCGCAAGTCGCTCTCAGACGAGAAGAAGTGGCTCTACGACGCCGGCTATGCCCCGAAGACGATGCTGAACAAGTAACCTACATCTTCGTGGCGAAAGCGGCGTTCAACTCCTGCTCAGGGTCAGCGTCGTCGATAACGTATTTCTCCTTCCCTCTGCTTGACTCGAACTCGACCTCCCAGAAAACCTTTTTGAGCAACTGTTTCCCAGATTCGGTTTTCCTCCAGACTCTGACCTTCCTAATCTGGTTGTTCTCGATGGTGAAGTTATCGGCTGCTCCTTGATCGCCTGCTCGGGGTTCATCTGCTTGTAACGCTGTGTGAAAAAAGAAACTCGTCTCGAGTTGCGCGCCCCACTGATCAAAGAAACCCTTCCCCTCGGCCTTCGCCTTGTCCTAGGCAGCTTTTATCGCCTGCTTTACCATGTCACCCGTGATGTGGTAAAAGATTACCCCTACGGTCCGTCGCGATGAGGGCGTAGATGTCCCAAGCACCGAACATCTTCATCTTCGTCAGCGTCAGGACGACTGAGATGACCCACTCACCTATGGGCTGCGGGTAGGCAGGTTGCGGCTTTGGTTGCTCGAGGAGTTGAAGGAGAGGAGACGCAAGGAAGGCAGGCTCGCTGAGTCGGAGGACGAGATCGCCCGAGAACTCGGCTCAATACTTGGCTACAACGAGGAAACGATCGAGGGGCTGCTTAAGAAACCCCGCTTCTAGGCAGGGGGAGGTCTCATCCCTAGCCGAACTACCACGTCTATGTCCGCCCCATCGCGGAGTATGTTGAGAGTAATGTCGTCCCCCGGCTTCTTGTTGCGTTGGATGTAGAGGATAAGGTCGTAGAAGCTCTTCATAATGGTGCCATCCGCGCCGAGGATGACATCGCCGCCGACTGAGACCTGCTCGCCGTCGATCGTGACCGTCCTCATCGAGCCCTTGACGCCGGCGGAGTTGGCGGGGCTCGGGATATTCACGCTGCTGACTAGCGTCCCGTGTGTGCCTACCGGGAGGTTCATCGCCTCGACCAGGCTAGGGGTCAAGTCTAAACCAGTTATCCCGAGATAGGGGTGAACATAAGTGCCATCTGCGAGTAGACTAGGCAGCTCGCGTGCAATCGTGTTACTAGGCACTGCGAAACCGATTCCCCTGGACGTCTCCGAGGGAATAGCCGTGTTGATGCCAACGACCTCGCCCTTTAGGTTCATGAGGGGACCGCCGCTATTCCCTGGGTTGATGGCAGCGTCCATTTGGATGACGTCTACGATGGGGTAGTTGCCAGTTGAATCCATCTGGCGCCCAGTGGCGCTGATGATGCCAGAAGTGAGGGTGTTTGCCAGTCCGTAGGGGTTGCCTATCGCGATGACGCCTTCCCCCACCTTGAGCTTTGACGAGTCCCCGAGAGGTAGAGGCTTAAGCATAGAAGTTATAGCATCGATCCTAATGACGGCGACGTCTGAGTAGGGGTCAGTTCCGATGATCTCCGCGTCGAAGATGGTACCATCGATAAAGGTGACGGTGATGCTTAACGCATCTTCGACGACGTGGAAGTTAGTGACAATGTGTCCGCTCACATCGAAGATGAAGCCACTACCCTGCCCCACCCCATCCTGACCAGTCGACCTGATGAGAACGACGCTGTCTCTCGTCCTGTTGTAGAGTTCTATGAGGAGTGAGTCCATCGGACCAGTGGTAACGGTCACGTTGACCGACCCGCTCTCGATGGCTTTCCTAAGCAATGAAAGCTCCAAGTTGACACTGCTGACCTCGGCGTCGAGGATTTGGACGGTCGCAGTCAGTGCCCCGATCTGGCTGTTTAGCTCCTCCACCTGCTGGTTCTGGTAGATGGTCATGTATGCTACAACGCCGATGTTCGAGATCAACAGTATCGCGACAAGCAGGGGCATCCAGATGCTCCCCGACGACCTTCTCTGGCTACCGTGATAGAACCATTCGTCGCTCAATCAGGGTCCCTTATGGGAAGCGGTATCAAAGATGATAAACTCTCCCATTATCTTGATTTTGGACAAATGAGCAGTTTATACACTTTTCCTCTACCTTAACAACTCTTCGCGCCAAACACATATTTGGTTACCAGCACCACTTGTAAATGTTCACATGCGCGCCTACGAAAACCTACAATCACCCGATATAAACACGTTAAGCCACAATAGCACATGTTAAGATGAAAGACCAGTTGTTAACACACATATGTCCATGTGAACCCCAATAACGCCTCATTAGCATGATAAGTCAACGTACAACCACCACAGGAGTTCAGGAGCGCCACGTTTATCGGGCACTACACCAAGGCTCCAATATACCTTATACTGTCCCAGGAGTCGGACTTCGACTTAACACATTTAACACACTTAACAACATCGCTAAGAGCCTTAACAAACATAACAACGATGGTTAACAGGACTTAACAAGTCACTTAATACATGTTAACAGATTCAACTCGTTATTATGTGCGCTCTATTGAGTCAGATCGTTCACCATTGCCCAGGTACTAGGCACAATTATTGGCGTCTGGCACCGCTGCCCCCTCGCCCTCCATCTCTACCTCTGCCTCATAAACCCACGCGCGGTGAAGGTGATATGAGGGTTAAATTTAGATTCAAATCATGGTATGTATGATCTGGTAAAGGGATACCATAAGTAACCTCTGGGTGAGTCGGTGTTCCGTTGGCTGAAGGCGCGCGCACGGGTCGAGAAGCCACAAAGAATGACTCAGCATTAGCTCACTAAGGCTTGTCCCAGACCCTCGGCTTGCAGATGATCTCTCTGATCCGCATGTCGAAGAACCTGTGCGTGTTGCTCGGCAAGAGGATGATCGCCACGTCGGCGCCGCCTCCGGTTCCCCCAAGGGCGATCACTTCCCTATCCGTCCGTATCAACCCCGCATCCGCCGACATGCAGGCGCACTCACAGGCGACCTTCACACCAGCCCCGAAGAGTCGCAGGACGTGGGCGATGATCTCGTCGACCTGGATAGTGTTGAACTTCTTGTTGACGGCTCGTCCGAGCCCCCCGAAGGCGTGGCAGGCATGGAGTATCTTCCCGCCGCTCTCATCTATGACCCTCTTGTACTCTGGCTTCATTCTGTCCTGGTTTTGTTCCGTGAAACCTACCATGCCGGCGACGACGACGAGATTGTACCCTTTGAACATCTCGGCAGCCATTGCGCCAGTCTCGCCCGAGTAGGAGGCGATTATGACGTCCCTGATCCCAAGCTCGTCGGCCCTTCTCTTCGCGAGTGTTAGTGCCTCGCGGCTGTTTGCCTTCCCCGGCTCTTTGAAGTAGATAGTCTCCACCTTGGACATGTGTTAAACCCAGAGACCACTCGCCGGGAGTGGATTTAATGTTTGGGAAAAGGGGGCTAGGTTATGTTGGGGACGACAAGGTATTTGAGGAACTCCTCGCCCTGAAGCCCCTGCTCCTTCGCCCAAGCGACCCCGACTAAATCGTCCTTCTCAAGCTCACTGTAGACAAGGTAAGCCATGATTGGGTTGAAGCCGAAGTCGTTCGATGCCCGAGCCATGCGCACCGCCTGGTAGACGCCGTGGCGGAGATTCGTACGGATCAGCGCGACGTCCCCCTCGTAGATAGGGACGAGGATGTCGCTGTAGGGCTTCCCTAGGCTGTCCACGATCTCGCGGAGGTCACCGCCCTCAACGACGAGGTGTAGAACGTCTTTGCCTATCCCATAGGTGACGTCGAAGAGCTCCTCGGGACGGAGACCCTCACCTTCCTTCGGGGCGCGGCTCTGCTTAACAGCCACCAGGAAATTCTCGATGTCCGCCTCGAGCTCCACGATCCTGCTAATCATGAACTTCTGGTCGGCGGGTAGCTTCTCGACGGACTTGAGAATGGTTGTGCTGTAGACCTGCTGGAGCTCTAGCTGTAGAGGCCAGATAGCATCGTATTGCTTATACGCTGAGACCTTCTCGGCGACCGCATTGTATGCGGTTCCCTTGAGGAGCTCGAGCAACGCCTCCATGTCAGCTGCCTCGGTGAGTACCTGGTAGCTGGGCGCCTTGAAGGGCATCATGGGGACGAGACTCGCCTGAATCAGCTGAGGGGTCTCGTCGGCGAACTTACCCCTGATTATCCTGTCGAGGTTTAGTACCTCAAAACGCATGTAGTAGTATGTCTGCAGAAGTTCACCGATCCTACTCGGCACTATGTCGACTATCTTGACGATGCGCTCGATAAATTTTTTATAAAAGATGCGCTCGAGGCTTATGCTCGGGTTAACTTCCGGGTCGAGCGTGAGCTGACCGTACTGCGTCTGCGCGAGCTGCTGTATGAAGTCCTCAACGCTGTCGACTGAGGCGATTGTCCTCATCTGGTTCGACGTCATTAGGTCGGCGAGGAGGGCGTGGCTCCTGACGACCGCGTATGTCATCCCGGGTACCTTTATCTTTCCGATGCTAACGCACCCCCAATCAACTTGATCCTGACGAGGTCCTCCATTTGCTCCTCATCCAGTTTATCCTGTATGAACTTGATGACCATCTTCATGTCGGGAATAACCGTGTTCTCGAGAGCGTTTACCTTCCGGTTCGTCCTACCAAGCTCATCAGCGATGCGCTCGACGCGGCTCTCGAACTCGGCGAGGCGGATAATCTCTTCGAGTATGCTGAATATCTTATCCGAGGCGTAGCTGAGTGTGATGTCCAGCTCGCCCTCAACTTTGGGCCTGCTGAGTATCTTGATGTACGGGTACTGCACACCCATGACGCTTTTTGGCAGGAGCTCGATGTCCAGCGTGCTGCGTATGCTGTTCGCCTGGCTCTCGACCTCCGTCGGGCCGAGGCTCAGGTACGCCGCCTGCACTGACTTGTATGACTCCCCGAGGCTTTCGAGTAGCAGTCTCCTCCTCCCCCTGAGTACCTCGATGGACTCGCTGAGCTCCTTGGCGAGGTGGTCCCTCTTTAGCTTGAGGAACTCGGTGCCTCGCTCGATGAAGATGATGCGGCTCTGCATCTCCATGAGGTAGCCCTTTGTGGGCCGGATTCCGCTGGTTGAGGACAAGTCTAGCTCTCTCTCTTACGGTACTTCGGGTGGTACTCCTTGATGTACGCCTCGCGGACCCTGATGAGGTTCTCCTCGGGTAGCATGGCGAGTAGGTCCCACGCTAGGTCGAGGGTCTGTTCGATGGTCCTGTTCTCGTAGCGGCCCTGGTTAACGAATTTGTTCTCGAAGGCGTCCGCGAACTCTAGCCATCTGCGCTCACGGTCGCTGAGTCCGACGGTTCCGACGATGCGAACGAGTCCGCGTGCGCGTGTGCCCTCTGCGTAAGCCATGTAGAGCTGGTTAGAGACGTCCTGGTGGTCCTTGCGAGTCGTCTTGGCGCCGATTCCGTCCTTCATGAGCCTGCTTAGGCTTGGGAGGACATTCATGGCGGGGTAGAGACCCTTTAGGGAGAGCTCTCGCTGGAGTAGGAGCTGTCCCTCGGTGATGTAGCCTGTGAGGTCTGGTACTGGGTGGGTGATGTCGCCAGCAGGCATCGAGAGGATCGGCATCAACGTGACCGAACCCTTTTTCCCGGTGACGATTCCGGCGCGCTCGTAAATAGTTGCGAGGTCTGAGTAGAGGTATCCGGGGTATCCCTTCCTAGTCGGGATCTCCTCCCTGGCGATGCTGATGCTGCGCAGAGCCTCTGCGTAGTTCGTCATGTCAGTGAGGATGACCAGAACGTGTAGACCCATGTCGAAGGCGAGATACTCGGCAACGGTTTGCGCGATGCGTGGAGTGATTATACGCTCGATCGGAGGATCGTCCGCGAGATTGAGGACAAGCACACTCTTGTTTAGTGCACCAGTCTCCTCGAACTCCTTGCGGAAGAAGTCAGCCTCCTCGTTCTTGATTCCCATTGCGCCGAAGACGATGGCGAAGTCGCTCTCCTTACCGGGAATCGTCGCCTGGCGGGCGATCTGGGCGGCTAGCATGTTATGATGAAGACCAGACTCGCTGAAGATGGGGAGCTTTTGACCCCTGACGAGGCTATTCATGCCGTCAATGCTGCTCATGCCGGTCTGGACGAAGTCGCTCGGGACTGCGCGCGCGGCGGGATTAATTGTTCCGCCGTTTACGTCTCGTACGTCGTCGCTCATTGGCTTCGGCATGCCATCACGCGGCTCGAAGTTACCGCTGAAGACCCTGCCGATCAGGTCGCTTGTGACGGGGATCTTCTGGGTCTCGCCGGTGAACCTGACGCCGACATTGAGGTCCATGCCCGAGGTATTTCCGAAGCACTGGACCATAGCCCAGTCCTTGGATACCTCTAGAACACTTCCGGAGACCTCGTAGCCGGAGTCTGTGCGTATGCGAACGATCTCATTGTAGCTGATGCCCTTGACGTTCTCGACGAAGAGGATGGGGCCGCGGATCTCTTTCACGGTCTTGTAGACTAGTCCTGCTTGTTCTGCCATCTTAGCTCACCCCGTAGGTCTTGGCGAGTTCGCCGACCTGCTTAACCATCTCCTGCTTTGCGAGGTCTATCGACTCTGAGCCTTTGCGCTCCTTGAGTCTCATGATCTCGGTTACTATTGGTAGCTCGCGAACCTTCTCGATGGGGACGCTCTGCTTGACGAGTCCATCGACCATCTTGTTGAACTCTATGATGATGCGTAGGAGCTTCGTCTGCTTCTCGGCGTCGCAGTATGTGTCAATCTCGTGGTATGCTGCCTGTACGAGGAAGCCCTCACGGAGGAGCTCAGCGACGAGCAGCACTAGGCGCTGGTCATCTGGGAGGCTCTTCTCACCTATTATGCGGGCGGTCTCTTCGATCTGGGCCGCCTCCTCGAGTATGCTCATTGCCTTAGCGCGGTTGCTGAGCCAGTCCTTGTCGTACTGGCTCCACCACTCGGCGCTGATTTCGAGGTAGCGTGTGAAACTTCTCAGCCAGTTGATTGCTGGGAAGTGGCGGCGCTGTGCGAGGCTGCTATCGAGAGCCCAGAACGTTCCAATGAAGCGCAGCGTATATGTTGTGACTGGCTCGCTAAAGTCTCCGCCTGGCGGGGAGACAGCTCCGAGCATCGTGACGCTTCCTAGTCGCTCCTGTGAGCTGTGGACGATAGCACGCCCGGCGCGTTCGTAGAGCTCTGCGATCCTGTCTGGGAGATAAGCGGGGAAGCCGGCCTCTGCAGGGATCTCGCCTAGGCGGCCCGAGATGTCACGCAGTGCCTCGGCCCACCTTGAGGTGGAGTCGGCCATGACGGCTACGTCGTAGCCCATGTCTCTGAAGTACTCGCCGAGGGTTACACCCATGTAGATTGAGGCCTCGCGGGCTGAGACAGGCATGTTCGAGACGTTTGCGACGATTACGGTCCTCTCGATGAGGTTGCGTCCACTCCTCGGGTCCTTAATGTAGGGGAAATGGGCGACGACGTCGGCCATCTCGTTTCCGCGCTCACCGCAGCCAATGAGTATGATGATGTCTGCGTCGCTCCACTTGCTGATCTGCTGGAGTGTAACGGTCTTCCCGGTTCCAAATCCTCCGGGAATCGCGGCTGCGCCTCCCTTGGCACATGGGAAGAAGGTGTCGATTACGCGCTGACCCGTGAGAAGGGGGACACTTAGTGCGAGCCTCTGCTTTACAGGTCTGGGCCTTCTGACAGGCCACTTTTGCATGAGCTTGAGCTCCTTAACGCCTTCCACGGTTTCTAACTCGCCGACAACGTCCTCGACTGTGAACTCGCCCTTCTGGATGCTCTTGATGATTCCGTTCATATTCGGCGGGACCATGATCTTGTGGACGAAACTCTTTGTCTCCTGGACATTGCCGATGAAATCGCCGGGGCCTACCTTGTCTCCCTTCTTAACGGTTGGGATGAACTCCCACTTTTTGTTCCTGTCGAGCGGCGGGACACTTGTCCCTCTGCTTACGAATGGGCCGGTCCTATTCCATAGTTCAGTCTCGCTACGTTCAACACCGTCCATGATGGCGCCCATGATGCCTGGGCCTAGCTCAGCCATGAGTGGCTCGCCGGTGTCGTTTACTGGTTCGCCGGGTCTTATACCGTCAGTGATCTCGTAGCACTGGCAGAAGGCGGTTTGTCCGTCGAGACGGACGATCTCGCCCATGAGTTTGAGGTTGCCTACCTCGACGAGGTCACCGATCTTGGGCGCCTCGGTGAATGTTGCCCTGATTAGTGAACCGTTGATTCGTTCGATTGTGCCTAAGATTCCCATTTTACTCGGCCTCCAGTACCTTCGTGAGCTCCACGTTAAGCTTGGTGCGGGCCTTCGCAACTCTTCCCTCGAGGGTATTGTGGTATACCTTTGTTCCCTCGGCGTTCTTTACGACGGCACCGCCGATCGCTGAGATGGGGGTGGCGTCGATCTTGAGAGTGACCTTTGCGCCGACTGCCTTCGCTATGTCGGCTTCTAGCTTCTTATGGTTCTTCATGAGGTCTGTTATGTCGGCGTCGTTAACTGAGATGACGAAGTCTTCGCCCCCGATCGCTGTGACCGCCTCGGCGATGAGCTTCATGAGTATCTCGTGGTACGCCTTCTTGTCGGCTGTGAGTTCCTTGAGTTTTTTTTCGGCGTCGCTGTAGATCTGCTGAAGTGTCTCCTCACGGGCGACCATAAGTTGCTTGCGGCTGTCGAGCTCGACGCCTCCTATGATCCTGTCGCGGACTCCGCGGAGGACGCTGGCGACTATGTTGAGAATTTGGCGGTCAGCCTCGGACTTTAGGCGCTGTGCCTCCTTCTCGGCGTTCTCGACTAGTGCCTTCGCCTCAGCGTCCGCCTTGGTGATCATCTCGTCGCGCTGCGCCATAGTACGCTCGATGAGCCTCGTCTCTAAGTCTAGGCTGCTTGCTTGACTCATGGTAGAACCTCCTTGATGACGAGGTCGACGCTGGTGTCCCTCTTCTTCTTGGGTAGCTTTTTTATCGCCTCGACTTTCTGCTGGTACTGGGCTTTGATCTTCTCGGCCTCCTTCTTGGCGCGACTCTCCTCGGCCTTAACGAGGTCGTCGATACCGGAGCCGCGCTGTGCCTTGGACTTCTTCTCCTCGGCCTCGGCCTTCGCCTTGTTGAGTGTCTCTTCGGAGCGGCGCTTTGCGTCCGCGAGCTTTTGCTGGCTCTCCTTCTCAGCCTCCTCGAGGATAGTTTGGAGCCGTTTGCCGACGGATAGGACCTTCTTTACTTCCATGTTTACAACTCCAGCTTTGTTCCGATTGCAAGCGATATGACTGCCTGTAGCTCCTGCATCCTGTCGCCTGTCTCCATAGTGAAGTCTGGCACCAGCGCGAAGACAGGCGAAATGGCGCCCCTCTTTAGGACCTGCTCCCGGACTAGGAGAGTCTCAGCTGCGAAGCGCTCGGGTAAGATTATGAGCTTGTACTTCTTCTCGTCCACGAGGCGGCTTAGGGTCGAGGCGGTCTCCTCGCCGTTTACGCAGTTGTATCCCTCGGCTCCGATCAGCTGGAAGCAGGTGATGAAGGATGAGGGCCCTATGACAGCGACGCTCATTTCCTAATTGCAGACCCTGCTTGCATTAAAAAAACTTATGTAAAGTGGGGGTTGGGGGGGGTCTGCTTTGGGTCGCGTGGGGGTGTTTGTGGTCTATGATGGGGTGTGACCGTTGACGTGATGTATATGAGGGGTTTCTTGTTTCTTCCACCGCCGCGGTGTGTTTCGTTTTTTACTCTTTAAAATTTTTTTTTGGTCGAATATCGGCGGAAGGCGGCGGTAGTTCAGCGGTGCGTGTCCAGGTTAAGTTCGGCGTGGTTTAGACAGGTGAAGTTTACCCTTTGTGAGTGGCAAAGTACCTTCTACGGTGTGGAATTTGAAAAAGGGGTTGGGCGCTTAGACGCCCGCTGCGAAGAAGGGGGAGAGGTAGTCGGTTATCAGTGTCGGCCATATGCCCAGCACGATGACGAGCACCGCGAAGATGATTATGGGCCCCAGCATCATCATCGGCGCGTCCTTCACCTGCTTGAGGTGTTCGGGGAGCGGGCCGTAGAAGACCCTACGGATGAGCCAGAAGGCGTAGCCGATCGTTAGGACCGTCATTATGATTCCGACTATTCCCGCCCAGACTAGCTCGGGGGTCGCCAGACCGTTGTTGAAAACACCCGCGAAGATGAAGAACTTACTCATGAAGCCCATCGTCGGCGGGACGCCACCGATGGTGAGGAAGCCTATAACGGCCATTACAGCAGTCCAGGGCATCCTGTCGGCGAGTCCTCCCATCTTCTTGATGCTCCTCGTGGCAGTTTGGCTTATGAGCACTCCCGCGACTAGGAAGAGAATCGCCTTGCCGAACCCGTGGCTGATGTAGTGGAACATCGCGCCGACCTCACCGTTCGGTGTTACGCTGGCGAGGCCGAGGAAGATGTAGCCCATCTGGCTGATGCTGCTGTAGGCGAGGAACCGCTTTATGTCGTCCTGCGTCAGCGCCATCATGCCACCGTAGATCATCGTGACCAGCGCCCAGAGTGTGAAGACCCAGCTGAAGGTCTGGAAGACTGGGGTCATGGGTATGATGACGAGGCGGAGCGCTGCATAAGCGCCTATGCCTATCATCGCAGGGCTCAGAAGAGCCGAGATCGGGGTGGGCGCCTCAGCGTGTGCAAAGGGTAGCCATGTGTGCAGACCGAAGACGGCCATCTTCGTGAAGAAGGCGAAGAGCATCGCCATCGCTATCCAACTGGCGTTGCTCACTCCTATCAGCCGAGTGAGGCTGCTTATTTCGAAGCTGCCCGTGAGAGTGTAGGCGGCGAGTATGCCGGCG
>JBFYNQ010000062.1:0-3900 GCA_041304265.1 Candidatus Bathyarchaeota archaeon
GCTCCTTCTTAGGCTCGAGCTCTTTCTTCGCATCCCTGAGACTATTCTCAACCCTAAGCGACTCAGTGTTGACGTAGCTGAGCCTGCTCTCGGCTTTGCTCTTCCTCTCCTCCAGGTCCACGCTCCCGGAGTAGAAGGCAACAATGGCCTCAGAGTCGCCACCGCGCTTCTCGATGTTCAATATGCAGTTCTTAGCCTTCTCAACGTTCCGCAGATCTAAGCTGTGAGGGGCGAGGGTGTCTCTAAGTGAGGTGAATTGCTTCAGCTCAGCCAATGTGGTCTTCTCATCAGCCACAGCCTTATTCATCCGGTTCTTAGCCGAGTCCACCTTAAGCTCATACTCGCTCACCCTACTTTCGAGTTCCTTTGCCTCGCCATCTTTGGCTGCGACGTAGTTGAGCAGATCATTGTAGCTCTTCCCATCCTGGACATTTAGCTCGCGAAGGCCTATCACAGCCTTGACGAATCCCTCAGGCATCATCTTCTGCCTCGTAGGCTCTGCGTAGCAGGCCTCGATGAAGGCAGGAGCATTCTCCTCATCGACGCCGAAGTCCTTTACCGCCTTCACGATCCTTAGACCAAGCGGCGCCCTGGACGCGTCAACGCCAGTCGCCTCAACCGCTGCGCCGATATCCATCAGCTTGCCTACCTGTTCCTCTACACCATAGTTTGCTGCTGCACCCAAGACACCCGCCTCCTCTGCTTCGACGATGAACTGCTTCCTGAGGCTCGACACTGTAACGTTGCTGGTTTTGAGTTTAGTCGCCACATCCCTAGCGGAGTACCCCCTGAAGAGAAGGCTAAGCACCCTCCCCCTGTCGACGGGGGTACGAACCTTGCCACGCTTCGGCAACGACCTCAAAAACCGCGTTGTTAGCCGAGCATATATCTGTTACCCGGGCAACCGAACCGAGGTGAGTGAATGTGTAAAAGTGCACCCCGCTAATCCACGCGCCACGCGAAGCGAACCCCGTTAACCCACATCAGCATCTGTTAACACATCCAAACCGCTGTTAACCATAGCGACGGGCTGGTAACCCCCGATCACTAAAACCCATGGTCTGTAAAGAAAAGTAGCGCCCCATTCAGTGCACAATGCTATCAGAATAGGCTCTAGTCCCTCATCCTCCAGTACACGCCGTACCATGCTAGGAGGTGTTTTCATGGAAAATTCGACTTAACACTTTTTACAGATTTAACACTACAACTAACACCCTTAACATGTTCATTTACACCACTTAACACGCTTAACAGCACCTAACAGAGAACTTAACACCACTTAACACCGTGAAACCGCGCACATGATTAAGAGGAGTCAAATCATAGTGTTCTCGGCGTGCACATGCGAATAAAAATAAGACAATTTCTAAACAACCCAGCTCGCACTTTAGCAAACTCCTCTGTAATGCGCGCGAGTAGGAAGTTCGAATTCTACGACCAATCATATTCGACATGGAAAAACATTTTGCGCTATGCGTCCCTTATCAGGGGATGGGCGACCCTAACTCCACCAGAGCGAAGAGGCTAGAGTACCTCTCACTTACTGCACTCGCCCTGGCGGCGCTCGCCATAAGGGTGCTTCTCTACCCCATCCCCGGTTACAAAGCTGACATGAACATCTTCGTCGTGTGGCTGGGACAGGCAGCGGATGGCATATCCGGGTTTTACGCTAGGGGCTTTTGCGACTACCCGCCGCTCAACGTCTACCTCTTCTGGCTCTTCGGATCAGCGGCGGATCGCCTCAGTCTATTCGGCACCGACGCGGTAACCTACGCCGTCAAGCTCATTCCGAGTATATTCGACATCGCGACGGCACTACTAATCTTCGGCTACCTCAGGTCCCGAACAGGCTTCAGAGTATCCATACTCTCCGCAGCGGTCTACGCACTCAACCCCGCTGTCATTTTCAATTCCTCAATCTGGGGGCAATTCGACTCAATTTACACAATCCTCCTACTCGCCTCATTCATGCTAATCCTCCGTGGACACCCCATGACCGCGTGTTCCTTATTCACGCTGGCGGTGCTCACCAAACCGCAGAGCATCGCACTCGCCCCCTTGATGGCGTACCTGGTCTACAGCAGGCACGGGATCCGGCGAACCCTTGAGTCAACCCTCGTCATCACTGCCACGACCCTCATCGTCGTCCTCCCCATAAACTGGGGTGACCCCCTCTCCTTCCTCTTCAACATTTATTTCGGTGGCTACAGCGCCTACCGCTACACGTCGGTGAACGCCTTCAACCTCTGGGGTCTGTTCGGCATGTGGAAACCGGATACAGTCGGCTTCCTCTTCCTCACCCCATTCACGGCGGGGTGGATCATGTTTGTCATCGCTACCTTTGTGGCGATATACATGCTCGACAAGCACCGGGATAAGCCTGGAGACGCTATAGTGCTTTTTACTGCATTCCTCCTCCTCTTCAGCTTCTTTATGCTGCCAACTCGCATCCACGAGCGTTATATCTACCCGTCCCTCGCTTTCCTCGCCCTGCTCTCCCCGTTCTGGCGTAAGCTGAAACCAATATACGGCGTTCTATCCGTCACCCTGTTCATCAATTTAGTCTATGCGCTATTCACGCTCAACGCCTTGACCCCCATCCGGGACGGCGACCCGATAGTGCTAGCGGTTAGCGCCGCCAACACGATTGTCTTCGCGTACTCACTAAGCCTGCTGAGAAAATATGAAGTGCCGGAGATCAGCCCGCCTTCGACTCTTCCTTTGAAGGCTTCTTCTCCTTGAGCAGGTAGGTCAGCGGAAGCGCGAGGGCGTAGATGACCGCCGAGGCGAGGAAGGGGATTGACGACCCAGGCATCATGTAGAGGGCTCCCATGATCATAGGGCCGAGGGTAAAGCCGAGGCGCGACCCAGTCATATTTAACCCAAAGCCGGTTCCCCTGAGGCGCGGAGGCAGTAAATCACTCAATATGGCGAGGATCGGCGGCCACGTCAGGCTCCAGAGGCCGAACGCGACACAGTAGACCGCGAGCAATGCCACCCAGCTGTCGAAGAGTACCCACGACGCGATGGCAACAGGGGCGAGGGTGCCGCATATGAGGAGAAGCCTCCTCCGCCCATGTCTGTCCGCTAGGTAACCGCCACCAAGCTGCGTGAAGACGAGGAGAATGTTCGACCCCGTGAAGAAGGCGCCTATCACCGCGTAGCTGAGGCCGAACCTGTCCCTCAGGTAGAGGGGTAGTATCATGTTTACACCAGCCATGCTCGTGGTGACGAGGGTTTGGAGGACGAAGAGCGTCGAGATGGGACCCATGTACTTCCTCTCTCGTATCGACTCGCCCTTCTCGGCCCCCTGCTGCTCAACCTTGTCCTCCACCTTCACCTTGAGGGATGGATAGATGGCGAGTAGACTCATCGCGGCGGCGATTATGAAGACACTATTCCAGCCGACGCTCTCAGCGAGGTAGCCGCCAAGGAGCGGGCCAATTATCCCCCCGATAGGCCAGGCGAGGTTCATTAACCCGAAGAGGTAAGCGCGATTCGTTGGCGTTGCGTTCTCTGCGATAATTGCGAGTCGAGAGGGAACGAAGAAGCACGTCGAGGCATTCAGAAGCATGTTGAGGGGGACGACTATCGTCCAGCTGTTCGTGAAAGCCATTAGGAGGACGGAGGCTCCCGAGGTAACCGAGGCGAGGACGAGAAATGCCCGCTTACCGAACCTGTTCATCAGGGCACCACTCGGTAGCATAAGCAGCGTCGACGTCAGGTTCCCCACGCTTATCACGAGGGCGTTCTCGATGTCAGTCGCCCCGATGTCCTTTAAGTACAGGGGGAAGAGCGGCTGAACTAGCTGCGCTGTCATCCCGATGGCGACGTTCACCAGAAAAAGGATCGTGAGCTCCCTGTTAAGGACCTTCAATGCTCTTGTTTACGGCGGCTCGG
>JBFYNQ010000063.1:0-3099 GCA_041304265.1 Candidatus Bathyarchaeota archaeon
GATCTACATTGAAAAGGAGTGTAAAGAACACGGGCACTTCAAGGATGTCTACTGGTCGGACTCTTTACTGTTCAAGCGGCAGCTGAGATACGGGGTCGAGGGCGATCCCATAGACAACCCGAATACAAGAAGTAGTGGCAACTGTCCGAGGGATTGTGGATTGTGCGAGGGCCACAAGACCCACACGATGTTGGCAAATATCGACCTGACTAACAGGTGCAACCTTCATTGCCCGATATGCTTCGCAAACGCCGACTCCGCCGGATATGTCTACGAACCCACGCTGGAACAGGTCAGGGAGATGCTTCAGATGTTGAGGGACCAGAGACCTAATCCCGTTTGGGCTGTCCAGTTCTCTGGTGGGGAGCCGACAGTTTATCCGCATATTTTCGAGGCGATTAAGATGGCGAAGCAACTCGGCGTTGCGTACGTAATTGTGGCGACGAACGGTGTGAAGATAGCCGAGGATGTCGACTTCGCGAGGCGGCTGAAGAAAAGCGGGTTGACTGTCGCCTACCTACAGTTCGATGGCCTCACGTCAGAGCCCTATGTACAGGCGAGAGGTTTCGACGCACTCCCCATTAAACTACAAGCCGTTAGGAATCTGCGTGAGGCCGATATACCTACGACGCTTGTGCCGACCGTAGTTAAGGGTGTGAACGATAACCAGCTCGGCGCCATCATCGACTTCGCTTTCCAGAACATCGATACGGTCAAGGCAGTGAATTACCAACCCGTCTCCTTTACGGGGCGAATCGATGCCGAGGAGTTGGAGAAGATGAGGATTACGGTCTCGGATATCATGAGGATGGTGGAGGACCAGACGGGAGGGAAGATACTGAGGAGTGACTGGATGCCGATACCGGCGTTCGCACCGTTGGAGATGATGATGGAGAAGCTATCTAAGGAGAGGAGGTCGAAAGCGTCCACCCATATGCACTGTGGCGCTGGCTTCTACCTGTTCGAGAGGAACGGTGAATATGTACCCATGAACAGGTTCATAGATTTAGACTCCGCGCGGGAGATAATTCTTGACGAGCTTGTGTCGGAGAGGCAGATCATGGGGGACCTACGGCTGAAAGCGTCGCTCGTCTACAAGATATCCAAAACCATCGATAAGAGTCAGGCACCTGAATACTTCAACTACAACGAACTTTTGAAGGAGTCATTGCACAACGGACTACGTGTCATACCCACGTCGCTAAAGAAGAAGGGGCTTTTCGTGGGGTGCATGCATTTCATGGATCCTTACAACTTTGACCTTGATAGGGTTGAAAGGTGTTGCATTCACTACGCGACGCCCGACCTCCGCCTCATACCCTTCTGCAGCTACAATATCTTCCATAGGGCATCGGTGGAGGAGAAATTCGCTTTCAAAGGCTCTTGAAGTGGATTTAGTTAAGGCATTTGTTTGTGTCGTTATCTTAGTAAGTTTATTATGAAGTAAGTGCGCACAGGAAAATTTCCAAGTCTATTTAAAAATGATGTTAAAATTATTATATTGTCAATAACTTTTTAGCGGCTTAATCGAATCTGGATCCTTATGTCAAAGGTTACTGCGTGGAAGTGGATCGAGGATCACAAAGACGAGCTTACTAAGGTGAGCGACGAGGTCTGGGGCTTCGCCGAGTACGGCCTTCTGGAGGATAAGAGCAGCAGGCTCATCGCCTCCACACTCGAGAGGCAAGGATTCAAGGTGAAGCTCGGTGTCGCGGGGATGCCCACTGCCATTGTAGCCGAATGGGGTGTCGGGAAACCCATCATCGGCCTCATGGGAGAGTATGACGCTCTCCCCGGCATAAGCAACAAGGTCGTCCCCCGCCAGGAGCCACTCGTCCCCGGCGCCTTCGGTCACGGCTGCGGCCACAATATTCACGGCACAACAGCGATGAGCGCTGCCATTGCCCTGAGATACGCACTCAAAGAAGACCAAGCCACCATTCGCTTCTACGGCACCCCAGCTGAGGAGAACTTCCAGGGCAAGATATTCATGGTCGCCGCCGGTCTCTTCAACGGGGTTGACGCCTGCCTTAGCCACCACCCCGGCAGCCTGAATGTCGCTAGTCTCGCAAGCAGCACAGCCACCATACACGCTAAGTTCAGCTACCATGGTAAGACCGCGCATGCTGCCGCAAACCCTGAGCAGGGCAGGAGCGCCCTAGATGCAGTGGAGCTCATGAACGTCGGCGTGAACTACCTACGCGAACACATTATCCAGCAGGCACGCATACACTACGTGATAGAGGCCGGGGGCGGCCAACCGAACGTTGTTCCCGACTATGCACGCAGTTGGTACTATGTACGTGCCCCCGAGATGGACCAGCTTGAACATATCTACAATCGCGTCGTCAAGATCGCTGAGGGTGCCGCCCTCATGACTGAGACCACGCTCAGCGTCGAGATGGACAGGGGGAGCTACAACAAGATACCTTCGAAGACCCTGAGCGAGGTGGTAACAGCGAACATGCGCTTGGTCGGCGCGCCTACCTACACCCCCGAGGAGCTCGCTTTCGCCTCCGAGATCGCCCGGACCTTTCCCAAGCAGAACAAACTCGACACTCTCAAGAAGAGCAAGATGCCTAGTTGGGAGCGTTACACCGACACCGACCTCCCAACCGATATCTTCGACCCCTGGGATGACGGCGAGACAAGCCCCGGTTCCACCGACGTAAGCCATGTCAGCTGGAACACCCCCACGATGGAGTTTGGAACCACCTGCAACGTCCTCGGCGCGCCGGGGCACAGCTGGCAGTTCGTCGCCGCTTCAGGAGGTAGCATAGGCCACAAGAGCCTCATCTTCGCCGCAAAGACCATGGCAGGAGCGGCGATTGACCTCATCACCAACCCCGATTTACTCGTCAAGGCGAAGGAGGAGCATATGCAGAGAATGGGTAAGAATGTCTACGTCCCTGACACACACCGTAAACCCCCGCTTGAGCTTGCGAAGCAGTCCGCCGAGAAACTGGGCCCCAAGCACTACTCATAAGGGTATGTGCCGACGTCCGCCGAGTCGCTGTAGCCTCGAGACTCCCAGTAACCCCGCACCGGCGCTGAAACCACCACAATCTCCACCACCCACTTCGCCCACTTGTAACCGTA
>JBFYNQ010000064.1:0-5944 GCA_041304265.1 Candidatus Bathyarchaeota archaeon
GGCAACATCGCAGGCGGCCTCACGACGCTAGTGGAGAAGAGTCTCGGCGGCGTCAGGAAGGGCGGTACAACCATGATACAGGGCGTCCTCGGCCCCGGCGAGAGGATAACGGGCAAGGGGCTCTGGGTGATGAACACTAGCCACGGCATCGGCAGCTGCGCCGCCGCTGACATGCTCGCTTCAGGGGCACAGCTACTCGCCTACACGACAGGCGGCGGGAACCCCATAGGTAACCCACTCGCCCCCGTTGTCAAGATCACAGCCACGAGGCGGACCATAGAACGCCTCGATGACATAATCGACTTCGACGCGAGCCCGGTCCTCCGCGGAGATGAGACAGTCAAGCAATGTGGCGACCGCCTCTTGAACTCCATAATAACATTCGCAAATGGGAGGAAGGTGCAGGCTGAGAAGACGCGCCACACAGCCTTCGCAATCGGCGACCTGACGCTATAAAAAAATGAGTCGGCTAGTAGCCGGGGAAGCGTCCCCTTTTTTCAAGCTCGAGGAGGGCCGCCCACTCCGTCGCGGCGTCCTTCTGCAGGAACTCAAGCTGCCCCTCGGTCAGGTGACGGAAACGCCCCTGAGGTTTAAGGTACTCCGCGATCGGGCGGAGCTCCTTAGGCTTAAGGTTGAGCTTAAAGTTGCCCTCATCGATCTCCATCAGTGGCCAGGCTCCCGTCTGGACGGCGAGCTTGCCGATCTCCACGGTCTTGTTCTCTGGGAAGTACCAGCCGGTTGCGCATGGCTGGTGAACGTGGAGGAAGGCGAGGCCTTTCCCCGCCTTTGTCACCTCGACCGCCTTCTTTATCTTCCTCTCTAGGTCGGGGAGGTAACTGAGACTCGCGGTGGCGATGTAGGGGATTCTGTGTGCCGCCATTATCATCTCGAGGTTCTTGCGCCTCACCTGCTTCCCGAGAATCACCTTGCCCGCCGGCGTCGTCGTGGTGGCGCTGAAGAGTGGCGTAGAGCCGCTGCGCTGTATGCCCGTATTCATGTAGGCCTCGTTGTCGTAGCAGAGCCACATGATTGGCTCGCCGCGCTCCGCTGCGCCGGATAGACTCTGTAGCCCGATGTCCGCGGTTCCGCCGTCTCCGGCGAAGCTGGTTATATAGACCTTGTCCGCCTTGCCCTTCTTCTTCATGGCGCGATAGACGCCTGTCTCGTAGGCAGCCGCCGCCGCGAAGTTTGCGAGTATCCAGGGGACGCGTACGACTTGGCCGTAATTGACTCCACTACAGCTCGGTGGGTTGATGACTATCGTGTTGGGGCCGAGTACCTTGAGGAGGTGTCTGACGATTATACTGGCTCCGCAGCCCGCGCAACCGTCGCTTGCAGGGTATATTGGCTCGTCCCAGTCGAGCTGGACGGGCTTGTTCATCGGCGGCATCTTGTGCTCGATGAACTCGACCTCCCTCTCGACCTTCTTCGCTTTAGCGACTGCGAGAACCTTCTTACCCATGAGGTACATGTCGTCGATCGGTATGTCTTCGCCGCCCATGCCGGTGACGAAACCCTGTATCGGGATCTTGACGCCGCTGTTGTAGAGGGCACCTTTAACATCCTGGAAGGCTCCTCCCCCGCGGGTGCCGTGGTTCATCATGCGGTCGACAACGCCTATCGCCTTGGCCTTGCTTGCGATCTCCCTGATCTCTGTGTCGGGGAACGGACGCATGAAGCGGAGCTTAACGAGGCCTATCTTCTCACCCTCGGCGCGTAGCTTGTCGATGGCGCGGCGACCTGCGGTCGTCATGCTGCCCATCGTTACGAGCAACGCCTCGGCGCCCTCAGTTTTATACTCCTCGACGAGTCCGCCGTAGCTACGACCGAAGGTCTTGGCGAAGCTCGCATCTACCTCCTTGATCACCTGCCGGCTGTCCTGAAGTATCTCCTCATAGATGCGCCTCATCGGGGTGTGCATCGTCGGTGGGATACTCGCGGTGGGGAACTTGTCATTGATTGTGGGATCAATCGGGTACGGCGCCTTATAGGGTGGGAGCCACTTGTCGACGACCTCCTGGTCGGGCATCCAGACTCTCTCCTGGCTATAGCTAAGGAAGAAACCGTCAAGGCTCATCATCGTCGGGAGCAATACGCGATAGTCCTCCGCAATCTTGTAGAGCTGGAGGGTCATATCTAGGACCTCCTGGTTGCTCTCTGCGAAGTTTACTAGGTAGCCGAGGTTTAACTCGGGCATGATGTCGCTGTAATCTGGGCCTAGGCTCCAGTACCAGCCGAGAGTCCTGTTGCTTACACCCAGCAGTAGCGGGGTCCGGTAGTTGACCGCCTGCGCCACGCACTCATGCATATAGGCGAGGCCTTGACTGCAGGTGCTGGTGAAGACGCGCGCTCCAGCAAGGGCGGCACCCACCGCCATCGCCATACAGCTGTGCTCACCATCTGCATGAATGTACTCGGCATCGAGCTCGCCGTTGGCGACGAACTCGGCTAGGTACTCGGCGATCGTTGTCTGGGGCGTGATGGGGTACGCGGGTATAACCTCCACCCTCGCGAGCTTAACGCCGTATGCCAATGCCTTGTTGCCCTGTATAACGTCAAAATCTGCCATCTACGCAACCTCCTTCTTCATATCTATCGCCTTTGAGGGACACTCGTTGGCGCAAACACCGCAGCCCTTGCAGAAGCGCATATCGATCTTTGGCTTGACCTTCGGCTTGCCAGTGATGGCTGCCTCGGGGCAGATGGTAGCGCATAAGCCACACGCGACGCACTTCGACTCATCGATCACAGGCATTAGCACACGCCAGTTCCCAACGTACTGTCCTCCCCTAATGGACATGTCCATCAGGGCGAATCCCTTGATTACACTCTTATCCTGGCTCACAGCGTCCTCACCTCAACCGCATCGTACCCCATCTTTACCGCGCCCTTGTTCGTCGCGGCGAGCTTCGCGGGAAACCTCTTATCTATCGCTTTATCGATGGACTCAATTTTCAGGAGACCGGTCGCTTTAGCGAATGCACCTAGCATCACCGTGTTAGGGATGGGGCGCCCTATGACGCGCTGGGCTATCCCCGTCGCATCCACAACGGCAATCTTTCCTAGCTTCGCTTTGAACAGCTTCACAGCCTCGTCCGCCTTCTTCGTAGTATTGTAGATAACCACACCCCCGGGGACTAGTCCAGTTGTAACGTCCATGATCTCCGGCATCGGCGGGTCAAGCACCATAAGGTACTTGGGGTAATAGATCATGGATCGAGTCGCCTCCGACTCATCCCCTATCTGGGCGAAGGCGAGCACCGGGGCGCCACGCCTCGCGGACCCGTACATGGGGAAAGCTCTGCAGAACTTGCCCTCGTAAGAGGCGGCAATCGCGATGAGCTCACCGGCAGCGACGACGCCTTGGCCGCCCTGACCGTGGAGCCTAATTTCCTCTACCATGGTTCAAACCTCATAAACAGATACGGGTCGAGGCACAGGACACGGCGAGGCTATGCGGGGCTGCCTTGACCATCCTCGACTCCTTGTGATTTCTATTGTAGGAGTTATAAGGTTTCTCAGAGTCTGAATATACACTAATTATTCCTAAAGGACTTGTAGGTGGGCGTAACCGTTATTATCGCGGCGGCGTTAGCGTCTTCGATCGCCTTGCTAGACTCCAAGAAGTTCTACTCGAAGCTCGGCAACATGTTCCCGCCCGGTGAGATGAACTCGATACTCCTTCCCAAACCCGGGGTGAAGATGATCAGGTTCACCGGCGGCAGCTACGACGTCCCCAGCCTCCCCACCGCGGAGGTTAAGCAAATATTCGCTGAAGCCTCGCCGCAGGCGTGGGCCGAGATGCTCCAGTACGGAGGCACAGCGGGCATGCCCTCCCTCCTAAAGGAGCTATCAACATTTATGGCGGGTCATAAGATCAAGGCTGATCCGACAAAGGAGATCATAGTTACGACGGGTAGCCAGGAGGCGATCGAGCTCGTCAGTAGGGTCTTCGTCAACAAGGGGGACAATATACTCATCGGCGCCCCTACATACCTGCAGGCGCTATCCGCCTTCAGGGCTGAGTACCCCAAGTTCGTCGACATACCTATCGACGCCGACGGCATGGACACGCAGGTGCTCGAGGAGAAGCTGAAGAAGCTCAGGGCGAACGGCAAAAAGGCAAAGCTCCTCTATATAATACCCAGCTTCCAGAACCCGGACAGCAGCCTCATGACGATGGAGCGCCGCAAAGCGGTGCTTGAGCTCGCCGAGGCGTACGACTTCATAATCTTCGAGGACAACCCCTACGGCTACATTAGCTTCGAGGGACCGATGCCGACGCCTCTCTCGGGGATGGACAATTCGGGCCGAGTCATGTACACGAGCACGTTCAGTAAGATGGTGTCACCGGGAATGAGGATCGGGTGGATCACGGCGAACCCCGACTTCACGGGTCACATGATAGAGGCGAAGAACAACATCAGCATCTGCAACGACGGGCTAAGCCAGTACGCCGCCGCAGAGCTCTTCAAGCGCGGCGATGTCGACCGCCAGATACCCAAGGTCACAAAGGTCTACAGGAAGAAGAGGGACGTAATGCTCGAGGCAATGGAGACGAGCTTTCCCAGGAAAGCTAAGTGGGAGACGCCAAAGGGTGGCCTCTTCCTCTGGGTTAAGACGCCGAGGAGCTTCAACGCCTCGGCCATGCTGAAGGACGCCGTCGCCAAGGGCGTCGCATTCGTCCCTGGGAGCCTGTTCTTCTCCAAACCTGTCCACAACTACATGCGCCTCAACTACAGTCTCCCCACCGAAGAGGAGATAGTGACGGGCATACAGGTGCTAGGCAGGCTCCTCAAGGAGAAGCTCCAGTAGAGTCGGGGATACACTTGGTAAGCGCTCTCATCATCTATGGGACCCGCCTCGGCACGACGGCTGGGACCTCCGAGGAGATCGCCAATGTTCTCCGCGAAGAGGGGCTTGAGGTACACGTCGTTGACGCCAAGAAGGAGAAGGTCAAGGACATTGCCGGGTACGACCTCGTTATCGTCGGCAGCGGGATAGCGATGGGCAAGTGGACGAGCGAGCCCGAGGACTTCCTGAAGAGGTTCAGAGGGGAACTGGCGGGGAAGAAGGTGGCGCTATTCGTCTCATGTGGTTCCGCATCTCCTTCGCCCACCGCTAAGCCCGAGGCACTTGCGCTTGCGAAAAAGAATTATCTCGACGACAAGGCAGCCCTATACGGGCTGAACCCTGTCGCACTCGGCTTCTTTGGGGCCTCCTACGACTATAACAACATGCCATGGTGGGCGAGTATGTTCATGAACGCCGCAAAGAAGGACTTTATTGCATCCGGCGCAAAGGAGACGAAACCCGGCTTCTACGACTCAAGAGACTGGGACGCCATCCGAAGCTGGGCGCGCGAACTCGCGTCTAAGGCACGCTCCCGCTAACATCCTGATAAGCAACATAGAACCCTTTTCTCGCATGGTCAAGGTCCTAGGTATATCTGGCAGCCCGCGAAAGGGCGGGAACACGGAGATTCTCGTCAAGACCGCACTCGAAGCAGCGAAGGGCATGGGTGCCGAGACGGAGATTATCAGGCTCAGCGAGAAGATCGTCGCGCCTTGCGACGGCTGCGCCAGCTGCGCCAAAACGAAGAGGTGTAAGACAAAGGACGACTTCGCCGAGGTCTTCGACAAAATGACGGCCGCCGATGCGATCCTCTTCGCGAGCCCGAGCTATTTCGAATCCGTTACCCCACAGATGAAGGCACTCATCGACAGGGCGGGCTTCTTCAACAACCGCGCCACGGGGAGGCACGCTTTCGACGGAAAGGTCGGAGGCGCCATGGCGGTCGCCTATAGGACCGGCCTTGCCACGACGTGGTGCCAGATGCTCATCTTCATACTCGCCCAGAGGATGATCGTCCCCGGAATAGCCAGCTTCCCAAACGCCATCGCCAGCGAGCCCGGCGACGTCCTAAAGGACAAGGAGGGCATGG
>JBFYNQ010000065.1:0-5364 GCA_041304265.1 Candidatus Bathyarchaeota archaeon
CCTCCATGTTCTCTAAGATTATCTTAAAGGCTGAGGTCGTGTTTCCGAAACCACCCGTCGTGGCAAGTACGTCACCGGGCTTAGATGTGCCCCTGAGGACGAGCCTCCTCTCATCGGCGAGGCCATATGCCATCCCTGAGATTACTATGTCGCATGCCTCATTCGTGTCTCCACCAACCATGTAGCCGCCGTACTCCCGGGCGCCGGCCTCGAAGCCGCGAGCGATGTCCTCGACCCAGTCAGCTGGGGTTGTATCGGGGGCACCTAGGGCTGCGAGGAAAGCTTGGGGCTGGACGCCCTTTGAGCCGAGGTCGCTAAAGTTCATCACCACAGCTTTACGCCCTGCTTGGAAGGGTGTCATGCCCTTGGGTATGTCGGTCTTCCAGACGAGCATATCCGTCTTGAGGACGACGCAGCGCCCGTCGCCAAGGCTTATCGCGTTTACGTCATCCCAGTTGGGCACAGGCATCCCCGGCATGATCGTAAGATGTTTCATTATACGGCTGATGAGCTCCCGCTCCCCGACTTCGGCAATGGTCGCCACATCTAAGGCTAATGACTATGCCATTATAAGCATCTGCCCGAGCTAATTGTTCTATAAACCTTAAACTAGATCTAAGGGTTATCATGATCAGCGGTCAGATTGGTCCTCGGGCTTCAATACCTGGAAAACACCATTCTCTTAGGCGGAATGGTCGTCATCGTCGCCTTAGCGTTCGACCACATGCTGAACCACGCTGGCGTCCCCGCCTTCGTCAACAGGATACCCGTGATGCTCGGCGCATTTTCGGTCAGCGCCGTGTCGATGAGGCTCGTGTTCGCCGTCGCCGCGTCAGCGGGAGTGCAGCTGCTCGACTGGGGCAGCATGCAGGGCTGGATCTACAACAATAAGGAGAACACGCAGCTCGTGAACATCTTCCTAGCTGATAACCCCGCGCTCTGCATAGGGTTGATCCTGTTCACATTCGCCGTCTCCATGGTGCTCGGGGGGTTGGGAGGTTGGCTACTAGCCAGGGTAGCAATTGGGTTGAGCCCCGCCTTGATGCTAATGGTGACACTTAGCTTAACCGACTTGGGTTGCATCTTCGGGAGGAACGTCACATGGTTAAGCGCCGGCACTCTGGGGCTTTTCGTGCCTGACTTTCTCGCCTTCGCACAGGGGTATCAGGGCATTTTACTCATGGGCATCACAGCCGCCGTCGTCGCCGTTATTTACCTTCTCTTGGATAGGCTGGAGGCTTCTCCCTGGGGGCGGCTTGTCGCCGCGGTCGCAGACGACCCGGTAACCGCGGCGAGCCTCGGGAAGGACATATTGTCCGTGAGGGGGCAGGTCGTGTTCTTAACATCCGGTTTGATGGCTCTCGCAGGAGGGCTTTGGAGCTTTTACACTTTGTTCGTAGTCGAGTCGTCCTTCCATAACGGGTTGTGGCTCTTCTGGCCCATGATGGCCGCCATCCTCATAGGGGGATCGGGTGGCAGGTGGAGGATCATATTCGGAACAGGTGTGTTTTACTCCGTTAACTTACTCATCATATCCTTCAAGTTTGAGATACAGAACATTTTACCCTTTCCCGTCAGCTACGTTCAAGACATTCTACTCTCACTGATCATTCTCCTCGCCCTTACGCGGCTACCCAGAATCATGGCTCGGCGCAGAACCATGAGCATAAGAGGCATCTGGTACGAGGACGAAGTTGGCAGCACAGCTTGAAAAATATCTTATACATCCCTTCGGATGGATATAGAACACGCTTGGTGAACGGCTTGATGCGTAAACCCCTTGAGGACATACGGGTCGTCGACATGACCCACGTCTGGTTCGGCCCCTGGGCAACCATGATGATGGCAGACATGGGAGCAGAAGTCATTAGAGTCGAGCCCCCATGGGGCGCTATAGACCGGATAAGTGAAGGCATGCTCTACGGGAGGGCGCCTTACACCTTCCACCACCTGAACCAAAACAAGAAGGACCTCACACTCAACGTCAAGAGCCCTGAAGGCATACGCCTACTCAAGGAGCTAATTAAGAAGAGCGACGTAGTCGTCCAGAACATGAGCACTGGCACAATGGAGAAGCTGGGCCTCGGATACGAAGAACTGAAAAAGCTCAACCCCGGCATCATCTACGCCGCCCTCAGTGGCTTCGGGCAGTACGGCCCCTATAAAAACAGAAACAGCTACGCCGTTTTCGCGGAGGCTATGAGCGGGCACACCCGCATGACGGGCGATGGCGTGGATCCGCAGGGTCCACCAATCGAGATGGCTATGGCTCTAGGTGACACGCTCCCTGGGAGCCTAGCTGCGATGGCGATCCTCGGTGCACTACGCTACCGCGACAAAACTGGTCTCGGCCAGATGATCGATGTCGCCCAGCTCGACTGCATGGTCGCAGTCAACCCAGGTATTACGGGCTACTTCCTCAGCGGTTTGACTAACTGGGAGATGAGGAAAAAGTATCCCACCGGGGGTATAGGCGGTATCTTCAAGGCGAAGGACGACGGCTGGGTCCGTATCGGGGCATATAGCCCGAGCGCGTTGGAGAACCTTAAGAACTTCCTCGGAGTCGAGGAGCCGACGAAGGAAGACTGCGCCAAGTACATCGCCACGAAGAACAGGGACGAGGCTGTCGCCGAGTTCGTAGCCGCCGACCTTCCATCCTCACCAATCTACCAGATCGACGAGACGGTGACTGATCCCCACCTCGCGGCAAGGGGCATGTTCATCGAGGTCGACCACCCCCTCGCGGGGAAGTATAAGACGGTGAACAACCCCCTCAAGTTCAGCTTGACGCCAGTCGAGAGGAAGACCGCGGCGCCGACGCTAGGACAGCACAGCAGAGAAATTCTCACGAATGTGCTGGGGCTCACCGACGCGCAGGTAGACGAGCTTATCAACGCTGGAATCGTCGCCCCCGCATAGTCACCGATTTTCTTAAAAACAGGGGCTTCACCCGTATGGTGGAGTGGCCCGGTAGCTCAGCGGTCAGAGCGGCAGCCTCGTAAGTTGTAGGTCGCGGGTCCGAATCCCGCTCGGGCCTCCATCTTTTAACCAACCTACCTCCAATCAATTTGGGCCGAGTTGAGAGTCACTATCATAAATGCCAGGGTTTTCACAGGTGGGGGACTCAGGGAAGGCACAGTCGTCGCCGAGGACGGCGTGATCACGGCAATCGGGCGGAATCCGAGCCCCGTCGGTGAATTAATCGATGCCAGAGGAAATCTCCTACTCCCCGGGCTCATTGACCTGCACGTCCACTTCCGCGAGCCCGGTGCGACGCAGAAGGAGGACTTCTACACAGGTGGCTGCGCCGCGGTCGCAGGTGGCGTTACCACAGTACTCGACGAACCAAACAACACACCTGTCATCGAAACCCCCCAAGCGCTCAAGCTGAAGCTTGACACGATCCGAGGCAAGTCGCTCGTTGATTACGGTGTCACCGTCGCCCTCAATGACCACAACCTCGACATCCTCACCGAGTTCGTTAGGCTGGGCGCCACGGCCTTCGCCGAGTTCGACGAGCTTGGGGACAAGCCCACAGGGCTTACCGACGCCGGCGCGTTGCTCGATGCGATGAAAGCTGTCAAGGCGGTCAGTGGACTCCTACTAATGAACTGCAGGGAGGCTGAGATCGTAGACCACGAGATGGCGAAGATACGGCGTGAGGGAAGGAAGGGCTTCAGAGACTACAACGAGTCCTTCCCACGAGTCGCAGAGTCAGCCGCCGCCTCGACAAGGCTTCTCATGGCTGAGAGCATCGGCGTCCGCGCGCATCTCCGCGAGGTATCTACCATCGAGTCTCTTCGCGTCCTAGGTGCATTGAAGGGTAATATTACAGCAGAGGCGAGGCCCGACCACCTGTTCCTAAACGATGAAGACTCTGCGCAACTTGGACCACTAGCCCAACAGTGGACACCGATACGTGGGAGGGAGGACAATACCATTTTGCTCAAGGCGCTCTCAGCAGGCCTCGTTGATGCCATAGCCTCCGACCACGCCCCGCACACCCTCGAGGAGAAGCAGCCCGGCTACCAGAACATTTGGAGCTCTCCCCCCGGCATACCCGCCGTCGAGACGATGCTTCCCCTCCTGCTCACCGAGGTCAACCAGGGCACGCTCACACTGGCGCGCCTTGTTGAAGCGTCTTCCATAACACCTTCGAGAATTCTTGGCGTCCACCCGCGGAAAGGGGAGATAGCCATCGGCTCGGACGCCGACCTCGTCTTAGTCGATCTAGGCGAGGAGTGGACGATCAGAGGCGAGGATTTGCATGGAAAGACTCGCTGGACTCCCTACGAGGGACGTAAGGTCAAGGGAAGGGTCCTTAATACAATCATTCGGGGTATGCCCGTCTACGACCACGGCGAGGTCATCGGCAAGCCAGGTCAGGGCAAACATCTCAAACTCGAAACCCATTAAACGTGGTCTATTAAACAATAGAGTGAAGCTCCATGGGCGTCGACTTGGGCATCGAACCGGTCTGGCAGTTCATAGCCCGCGCATCATCCGCGAGAGACAAGGGCGACTACCCGGAGGCGGAGTTCTATGCTAGAAAGGCGGTCTTCTCCGATCAGAGCGTCGGCGCCGCATACGTAATACTATGCGAAATACTAGAGAAGGAGGGGAAGAAGGAAGAGGCGGAGAGGTGCCTTCGGGCTGGCATCGACTCATGCCCCGGTGACATCGCCCTCACAAGCATGGGAGCGCAGTTTCTAATCAGGAACGGCCGCCTCGACGACGCCGAGAGGTTCCTCCGGAACGCGATTGCCTCCGAGGCGGACATCGCCGGCTACAGGCTCCTTCTCTCAGTCGTACTACAGCAGAAAGGGGACTTAGAGCACGCCGAGGAAGCAATCCGTAGGGCAATACTCCTCGACGATACTAGTGGGGACGCCTACTCGATGTACGGTGTCATACTCTGGAAGAAAGGACTGCACGAGCAGGCTATGAAGTATGTTGCCCACGCCCTCGAACTCAAGCCAGGGGACGCGACGATCCACCTAAACCTCGCCATAATCATGGAGGGCGCCGGCAAGTTCGCCGACTCCGAGGGGCATTATAAGAAGGCGCTAGAGCTTCACCCCAACTGGCCCGAGGTACAGGCACGCTACGACAAACTCAGGTACAGGCTCAACGACCCCGCGGAGACGCTCAAGAAGGCAGCCGCCATCAAGGCAACGAACCCGGAGGAGGCCGAGGCCCTCTATAAGAAGGCGCTTGAGATGCGCGCTGACTCCCCCGATGCCCACAACGAATACGGCGTCTTCCTCTGGGAGAGGAAAAGGCTCCCAGAGTCGGAGGAACACCTCAAGAAGGCGGCGGATCTCAAGCCTAGCTGGGTTACTCCACAGTACAACACTGCCCTCA
>JBFYNQ010000066.1:0-6411 GCA_041304265.1 Candidatus Bathyarchaeota archaeon
TACCCCGCGAGGACGCAGCGCCTCGACTACGAGGTCGAGATCGGAGCCGTCCTTGGCAAGGGTGGAAAGGACATAAAGGAGGAAGACGGCGAATCCTACATCTACGGCTTCACGATCGTTAACGACCTTAGCATACGAGACGGCGGACGCTTCGGCGGACCCGACGGATTCTTTTTTGCAAAGAACTTCGACGGCTGCGCCCCCGTGGGCCCTTGCATAGTCACGAAGGACGAAATCGAGGACGTATACAAGCTCAAGCTCAAGCAAACAGTCAGCGGCAAGATCCGCCAGAACGGGTCGATGGATAGCATGATCAGGAAGTACCCGTGGTGGATCGCTTGGCTGTGCAGGGACATGTGCCTCTACTCCGGTGACATCGTCTGCGGCGGCACCTGCTCAGGTACCGCACTCGACACGAGTCCCGTCGTGGATGGTAAGACGAAGCCGGACAATTTCCTCAAGGTGGGCGACGTGCTAGAGGCGGAGGTTCCTGGCATCGGTAAGCTCCGCACGAAGATCGTCGCAAAGTAACCTCTTTTATTTACCCAGCGTCTTTTTGCATGAGTTGTCCCTCGTAGCAGTGGATATCGGTGCCACAAACATACGCGTCGCCATCGGCGACGAGAGGAGCCTTAAGGCGAAGCGGTCCGAGGCTACTGACCGGCTTAACGGGCCTGAGGGGGTTCCGAGGCAGATCGCGAGGATGATAAGGAGCCTAGGCGTTGAACCGAAGGCGGTCGGGATCGGCTCAATCGGGCCGCTTGATGTTAAGCGAGGAGCTATAGGCGCCACGCCGAATTTCGCATTCAAGCACATACCGATCGTCGCGCCACTTGAGGAAGAGTTCGGCGTTCCCGTCAGGATAGTGAATGACTGTAACGCCGCCGTTGTCGGAGAGCACCACTACGGGGCAGGGAGAGGGCTCGATAACATCTTCTATGTCACAATGAGCACGGGGCTTGGGGGTGGAGCGATAGTAGATGGTAAACCGCTGAACGGGAAGGACGGTAATGCTCCCGAGATAGGGCACCTCACGGTAGACCCGGACTCGGAGCTTGTCTGCGGCTGTGGTTGCAAGGGGCACTGGGAGGCGCACTGCAGCGGCGCAAATATACCAAAATTTGCACGGGTATTGCTTATGAACCGTGATCTTAATGGAGGTCAACTGCTCAAAATGGTCGGTGGCGACCTCAGAAGGCTAACATCGGAGATGGTGTTCGACGCGGCGGGGAAGAGGGATAAAGACGCCCTTTACGTTGTCGAAGAGATAGGGAATGTGAACGCGATTGGCTTTGCCGATATTGTGAACGCGTTCGACCCCGAGCTTATTACAATCGGCGGCTCGGTGGCTCTAAACAATCAGGAGCTGATTTTAGAGCCGATCAAGAAGGGCATAGACAAGCATCTGATCAACAGGAAGCCCGAGATCAAGTTAACACCCCTTGGGGCGGACATCGTCCTTTACGGTGGGCTGGCGGTCGCAGGAAAACTCACTCAGGCATCTGCTTAACTATCACGATGCCATCAGGGTCATTCTTGTATTGTATCATGTGCCCCTCGTAGAAAAAGAGGGTAATCTCGAAGTTCGGCTCACGGGCGACAACGCACTCAAAGCTCTTCGAGCCAATGTTTACGAACTGGTGAGGGACATCGACACCGAACTCGAGCATCTGTATGACCGCCCCCTGGGGGACGAGGGCGTTCACCTTGTACTTCTTCCCCGGCTCGGGGGAGAAGCTCTTCGTAAGCAGCTCCCAGTGGGCAGGGTCGTTGTTATCCACAATTACGGTGTTCGGTTTCAGAGTCAAGGTCGTGTTCTGGCGTTTCCCCTGCGATGACGTGCTTATCCCGGCGGTGTCACCGAGGAATACGCACTCGACGTGCGACTCTTGCCCAGCTAGGTCGGTGTCCACCGTGTACCCGAGGTGGCTGGTAGCGGCGAGGAACCTGTGCGTCGTGTTCAGGAGGAGTACCGAGCCCTGATACACTGCGTCGACAGAGGTCGATAACGTATACAACGTCTGCCCGCCGCTGTTCAGAGCTGTGAGCGTGTACGAGTAGTTACCGATGCGCTCGCCGTCCTTGTAGAAGGAGAAGCGCTGGGGGGCGTCGGTGAGCAGGTTTGTGAATGATTTTGGGGCGTAGTCTATGAATGGGTCGGCGTAGTTTGTATAGAGCTCCAGTGCGATGGCGCCTCCGAGGATGAGTGCGCCGATGATTAGTATGTCGCGGCTGTTCAACAGGGTCCAGATAGATGGGGGGTTTGGGGCTTAAAGGGTTACTTCGAGAGCCTAGCGGCGGTGTCGTGGAGGTTCTTTAGCGCCAATTCGACTGCCTTCTTCCTTGCTTCGAGCTCCATGCGTTGTTCCTTTACTACTGCACCGTGCTCCTTGACCATCCTCTTTACCTCCGCTGGGCTTGGGGCACCGAGGCTCTTTCTGCGTTTGAGGCTCTGTATGGGATCTGTCGCTTTCTCAACTAGGGCAGACGTGATCTTGATTTTCTTCTTGTAGAGCTTCTCAGCGCTCTCCTCGACGTCCTTAGGGGTGAGTTGTTCGAGTGTTGAACCGCGGCTTATGGTAGTGTTTACGAGGTCGGCGGCGATCTTGTATGCCTCGCGGAAACTTAGAGGAGTCTCGTTGACGAGTGTCTCAGCGAGCTCGGTCGCGAGGGCGAAGTTGCCGACGAGGGGCTTGGCGAGTTTCTCATTCTTAATCTTCATCGTGGCGACGGCACCGGCCATGATCTCGAGGCATATTTGGGTGTTGTAGACGGTACGCCAGAGGGTGAGCTTTGTTTCCTGTAGGTCCTGGACGTAGCCTGAGCCGAGCCCCTTCGTCATAGTGAGAAGCTCCATTAGTGCTCCTGTAGCTTCCCCTGACTTTCCCCTCAGGAGCTCGATGGTGCTCGGATTCTTCTTCTGGGGCATAATGCTGCTGCTCGAGGAGAACTCATCGCTGAGCTCGATGTAGCCGAACTCGACGGTGCTCCACTCAAGTATGTCGGCGCTTAGCCTGCTGAGGTCGCAGAGGATTATTGCACAAACCGATGCGGTCTCGACTGCCCAGTCGCGGGCGCTCGTTGCATCGATCGCATTCTCATGGATCCCATCGAAGCCGAGAAGCTCTGTGGTTCGCTTACGGTTGATATTGATGCTCGTCCCGCCTACGGGTCCCGCGCCGAGGGGGTTCGTGTTGACACGCGTGTAGAGCTCGATGAGCCTCTGGGCGTCGCGGAAGAGAATGTCTGCGTGGCTGCTGAGGTAAGCGCCCATAGTGCCGACCTGGGCGTGTTGGCCGTGTGTGTAGAGGATCATGGGGGTATCCGCGTGCTCAGCAGCGCGCTTCTGGAGTGCGTCGACGGCGTCAAGAGTTGCCTCGCCGAGGACGAGGATGTCCTCGCGGAGGCGGAGTTTTATGTCGGTTACGACCTGATCGTTACGGCTCCTACCGGTATGGATCATGCCGCCGGCTTCGATTCCTATCTGCTTGATGACTGTTGTCTCAATGTACTCGTGCACATCCTCATACTCTGCCCCTACTGTGACTTCTCCGGCGCGCCACCTCTGGCGGATCCCGTCAAGAGCTGTGAGTATAAGCTTGAGCTCCTTGGCAGGGATGATGCCCTGCTCGTGTAGCATAATATCGTGAGCGGTGGTGCAGTTGAGGTCGTCCTCAAAGATGCGTAGGTCCTCGTTTGCACTGGTGTGGAACTCGGCAGTTTTCTTGTCGAACTCCTTGGCGATACGTGACCGGAATAGGCTTCCTTGTGTGACGGGTTTGGACATTGGCTACCCCTTTCCTGTAATTCGTTATTATCCATTGCGACTCGCGTGTAGCATTTCGCGGCAACAATGTCGCAGAAGCAACTATAGGTTAGTCACGAATGTATCCCATTTGTCAGATAGTTGTGAAAAAAGGCAACTAGAAGATAAAATCAGTTCTTCCCGACGTTGTGCTTCGCATAGAGTTTCTTAAGCTTCTCATCTAGCTCCTTGGCGCGCTCCTCGTGCTCTGAGGGCTTGATCTCAGTGCATTCGTATCCGACGACCTCGCGCATCAGCTTGGCGTTCTCCTCGCAGAAGACGACAGTGCCATCCGCCTTAACCTTCTCGATGCCATCGATCTTGGCGCCGTCTTCATTGATCCTAACCGCCTCCTTCAGCGTGATGCCGGGGTGGATAGGCTTCGCTCCTTCGTAGTCGAGGATGCAGGGGTAGCCGCCGGGTAACCCATTCGGAGCGGGGAGACACTGTATCACCTCGCCTGTGTTATAGTAGGCGGCGAGTGTGATCTTTAGGAAGCTACTCGCTGTTTTCATCTGGTCGACGAGTGGCCCGGGGAAGCTGGGCATGTTTGCGTAGCCATACTTGTCGTAGAGTTTGGCGACCGTCTTGATTGGGTAGTCCTTACTGACGTCCTCGCCTGCGGCGATTATCCTGTACCAGCTTGGGCCGTCCATCTTCGCCGTATAGAATGTGCCGTGGTGGCCGACAGCGAGCACCTGAACGTCACAGACGGGGACCTTCCTCTCTGCCGCCACGATCTTTCTGAGCCTACTAGCGCCGAGGTCCATGTTGCCGCCGCCGCAGACTGGGGCCATGTCCATCTTCCCAAGGATCACGTTCGTTAAGTCCGGATAAGCGCCGTTCACGACCCGCGTCTCTATGCCGCTCTTCTTCACAGCCTTCATCAGTTTGTGGGTGAGGGTGAAGTGAAAGGGTATCCAAGGCCCGATAGGGCTTATCTTCTTGTAAACCTCGCTGGGGAGCAGGCGGGTTACCCACCACGCGCCGAGGCTGGCGAGACTGCAGATTACCGTCGGCTGCTCCTCCCTGAGGAGCTCTGCAGTCCCGTCAACGTCAAAGAGGTTGATCTTGCGGAAGCTGAGATCGGGGTAAAGACCGAAGTTATGCGCCACGTGGAGGCACTCGTCCACTTCATACTTTCCCTTGACCTCGTTATAGTCAGCGCCGACGACGCGTATCTTGTCCGTCATGCTCGCTATCTGGTACATCATGTCGTGGGCGACGCTGCCCGCCGAGCCGATCAGTAGAATCTTGCCCATCATGCCCTATCGCAGTATTTTTCACCACATGCGTATAAACGACTACCGGGCTTCGACCGCAAGAAACCGATGAAACCCCTATAAACCGAGGCGCAGGGCGTCATTGTGAACCAGCTTGAAATACGTCTACGCTCCCGGCTGCGCCCTAATAATCTACAAGCCACACCTCGCAGAGAGGTTGCACGCCACCCTCAGTGAACACCTCGGCGAGATGCCCCGCCTCGATACCTGCTGCCGCAAGATACCGCCGCTACCCTCAGGCACATGCGTCATAAACACGTGCCCCGGCTGCGACAGACGATATAGGACCTACTATGAGGACTCGACGACGGTCTCCCTCTGGGAGGTCATAACTGAGGCCGATTGGTTCAAGTATCCAGATTATCACGGCGCTCGAATTAGCATACAGGATGCCTGCCCCACGCGCAGCCAGCCGCGCGTCCACGAGGCGATCCGAACATTACTGAAAAAGATGAACGTCGAGGTTGTCGAGCCTGAGAAGACTAAAACAAGCACCATCTGCTGCGGCGACGCCCTATTCCCCGCTCGTCCACTCGCCGATGTCCATGCCATGATGAGGAGCCGCGCCGCCTCGATGCCCGAGGATGACGTCGCCGTTTACTGCGTCTCATGCATAAAATCTATGGCGATCGGCGGCAAGAAGCCGCGATACTTGGTCGATCTTCTATTCGGGGAGGAGACGGAGCCGCAGGTCACCGATACTGTCGAGTGGCACAGGCAGATAGACTGCTTTGCAGGTATCCCTTAGGATTTCATCCGCTCGTTCTGGTAGACGCCGCTGTACCCCTTCTCCACCTCGTCCGTCGTGAAGAAGACGAGTTGGGCTACGCGGGCGTCCTGCTTCAGCTTGATACCGCTTGGATTGTGGACGGTGAGCAGGCTGCTGCTCCTCCCCTCGTAACCAGGGTCCCAGACGGCTGTCCCGACTGCTGCCGCGTTCCTGAGGATTGTGCTCCTGCTCCGCGCCAGGGCGACGACGTTTAGCGGCATCTTGACCGCCTCATTGTAGACGATCATGTAGCAACCTTCGGGGAGGACATACCATCCCTCAGCGTTGGGCTTCAGTTGCCTCGTCGGCGCTAGCTTGCGCTCCTTGTTGTCGAAGTCTATCGCGCCGGCGCCCCAGTAGGAGTGAACCTCCTTGAGACTGAGGTCGAAGCCTGCGGGTTGAAGCTGCTTTTCGAGGTCGACGTAGCCTGTGACGAGTTGTTGGGCCTCTATGAGTTGTATGATCGCCTTGGAGTTGAGCATTGTATTTCGGGTGTTGGTCCGGCTGTAAAATGGTTTTGCTCTACCCTGCGTTCAGCTCGTTCTCTAGGGTAG
>JBFYNQ010000067.1:0-6626 GCA_041304265.1 Candidatus Bathyarchaeota archaeon
ATTCATCTTGTGGGCTTCCGTTCCCTCAGACGAGTTGAAGCTCCGATACAAGTTGTTGGTTGGTGTTGCCGTCGTGTTGCTCGCCGTTGGGGGTTGGGTTATCTGGGATAATCTCCCAAAGACTGGGAGCGGGGGCGTCGAGGTGGTAGCAAGCGGCCTAAGCGTGCCGTGGGCTATCGACTTCGCCCCGAATGGCGACCTCTACTTCACTGAGAGGGGCGGGAAAGTCTCCGTCATTAGAGATGGTTCAGTTTAACTCTTAGCCAAGATACACGTCATAACGACATCGGAGGGCGGTCTACTCGGAATAGCCCTCAGCCCCGACTTCGCCTCCACCCCGGACATATATCTCTACTACACCTACCAAGACGCGATGGTCGTCTGGAACCGAGTCGTCAAGATGCGTGAGGAGTCCGGGCGCCTCGCCCCGGAGGTCATAGTCATCGACAGGATACCCGGAGGCTCCATACACGACGGTGGCAGGATCAAGTTTGGCCCCGATGGCAAGCTCTACGTCACCTGTGGCGAGGCCGGTTCAGGGAGCAAGGCGCAGGACGCAGGCAGCCTAAGTGGGAAACTACTTCGCATTAACCCGGACGACTCAATTCCCGCCGATAATCCTTTCACCGGCTCCTCCGTCTGGAGTCTTGGCCACAGGAACCCGCAGGGTCTCGCGTGGGATGAGAAAGGCAACCTCTACGAGGCGGAGCACGGCCCCAGTGGGGAGAACGGGAACTATGCCCATGATGAAATCAACCGTATAGCCCCCGGCTCAAACTATGGCTGGCCCCGTATCATTGGCTACGAGACCGCCCCGGGTCTCGTGGCCCCCGTTTATTCGACGGAGTCTGATACCTGGGCGCCATCCGGTTGCACCTTCGTGACAACGGATCGATACCCGGGGTGGAGGGGCGGCCTGCTCGTCGCTTGCCTAAGGGGCAAGGGCGTGAGGCTCCTCCGTCTGAACGTCGTGGGGGACGGCGTCGACTCCGTCACACCGATGCTTACGAATTATGGGCGCGTGAGGGAGGTCGTCGAGGGCCCCGACGGCTATATCTACTTCACGACGAGCAATCGGGACGGCAGAGGCATCCCAGCTGCTGACGACGACAAGATATTGAGAATAGCGACCGTCGACGGCGTTGGCTAGTTACTCTGTATAGACGCCACCTATTGGGGCTCTGCTGGCTCTCCAGTCGGCGCCTGCTGAGTCCTTCTTCACCCTGATGTACATAGAGACTTTAGTGGCGAGGGCATCGGCACCGGCGACGACGACCGCCTCTGGGGTTCTCGGGTAGAACTCGACCTCCTGCTTATCTCTCTCCTGGTGGCTCAGGATCGCGTTGAGGAGTTTAACTCTAGTCGCGTCGGGGAAGCCGGGTATCGCGTCTATCTTCCTAGACACCGTCTCGGCGGAGAGGTAAGCGTGTCCGAGCATGAAGCCCTCCCTGCTCTCAGACATCCCTAGGGGGTCCACGTTCTCACGCAGCACACCCACGTCGTGCAGGAAGGCAGCGGCGTACAAGAGGTTTCTGTCTAGTGAGGGGTGTATCCTACAAGCCTGCTCGCAGTATTGGAGCACTTCCCACGTGTGTTCGAGGAGGCCGCCTGCACATGAGTGGTGGAACATGCGTGCTCCGTAGTAGAGTTTGAACCTCTTTGCGAAGGCTGCGTCTCCTGTGAATGAGTCGACGAGTGCCTTGAGATGAGTGTTCGAGATTGTGGAGAGTAGCGCTGTGGCATATCCCCACATTTGATCCACGTCCTGGTTCGTCTTGGTGACGAAGTTAGAGATGTCGTATTCACCCTCGGCGGCGGGACGAATCGAACCTCCGTCCCTACTGCTCACGACTAACTGAGGGAAACCGAGATGCGTGTTCTTGACGCCGACGATGTGGACGATCGAGCCAAGCCCTATCGTCTCGTCAAGTAGCTTGCAGTCTATCGTCGAGCCGCTGAAGGCTACGAACTTCATCTCTCCAGAGTTATCGCCGAGGTCTCCGGCGAATATCTCGCCCTTACCGGTGGCGATGACCCTGCGGGACTTGGTCCTGCACTGTAGGAACGCCTCGACGGGTGTACCGTCGGGTAATGCCTTGATCTCTGCGCAGTTCAATGCTTTCAACAAAACCTATTGCCCCTCGTATTTAGAAGATTGCCCCGGAGATGGTCAGTGGACCCTTTGCTTCGGCGCTATACCGTAGGTTTCCTTCATCGTGGCGACGAGGATTATAACCGTGACGAGGCCGAGGCCAATGCAGATTAGGTTAGGAAAGAGGTAACTTCCTGTCATGTCGACGAGGCTACCGTATATGGGGGTTGCGAGGCTCGAAAGTATGGTGCTAAGGCCGTTCATCATGCCCAGGCCGATGCCGGCCCTCTCGGTCGGGAGCACCTCGCTAACTATACTAAAGAAGAGCATCCAGACGCTTCCGGCGATGCCCATCAGGAACCAGACTGCGGCATAAATTGGGAGGCCTAACCCCGCCGGGAGGTAGACGAGGACGACAAGCAGGAGTAGGTTCAGCCCGAGGAAAAGTATCACGGGAAGTTTCCTCTTCTTTAGCCTGTCGCTCACGATTCCGATGAGCAAGCAGCCGATGAAACCAGCGACTGTGCCTATGCTGCTTACTATACCTGCCTCTACGTAGGGGAGTGCCTTGTCCTCGACGAGGTACTGGGTTATCCAGGAGTAGAGGACAAACGTGAATCCCATCATCATGAATCCTATGAGTGGTGGGTAGAACTCCCGCGTATGCAGCACGTCCTTGATAGAGCCTACTACGTCTATCTTCGTCTTCTGGGGTGCCACTGCCTCGGTCGGACCATCTTTTATGACGAAAAAGTTCATCCCCCAGTTGATGACGAGAACGCCGAGCATCACTAGGTAGAGTGTTCTCCAGTCGCCCCAGAGGGTGACCGCAAGCGGGAGCCCCATATAGCTTGCGAACGCCCCGACTCCACTGCTCGCGCTGAGGACGCCTATGGCAGTTGCCCTCTTGTTCAGAGGAAACCACCGGCTGATCAACGTAACCGCATTTATGTAGAAAACGCTCGTGCCGACGCCCATTATGAACTGGGCTGCGAAGAGCAACTCGTAGCGGTAGCTCATCCAGAAGAGAACACTGCCCACGCATGTGAGGGCGGTGAACCAGACGATAGAGCGGCGGGGACCCAATGTGCTGGCGAGGAAGCCAGCAGGGAACTGCATTACGCCGTATATGAGAAAGTATCCTGTGATCAGGAAGCCCATGGCGCCGCGTGTGATGGCGAGCTCCTCGATGAGCACCGGTGTCAGGGCCGAGGCAGCGCTCCTCAGGAAGTTCTCGACGAGGTATGTGACACTGATTGTGGCGAGGATCGCTAGGCCGATCTGTCTCTCTTTCTCCAAGCGGCTTACACTCTGACGGTGTTACTCGCATCTAGGATAAAAACTGAGTATGTCGTGTGCTCGAGCTTATTACTGCAGTTGAACCTTACTTTAGTATGGTTGTGATAGAGCGCGTCTGTGTCTTCGGGGCGGGCACCCTCGGCTGGCAGATAACCCTTCAATGTGCGAGCCATGCACACCCCGTGAACCTGTACGACATATCACTCGAGGCTCTCAAAAACGCCGAGTCGAAAATCTCGAAAGAGGCTGAATCATGGGTTGCGGCTGGCAATGCATCAGTCGAAACAAAGGATAACCTACTTCGGTGGGTGAGGTTCGAGCCGGACGTGAATAGGGCTGTAAAGGGGGTTGACTTGGTTATCGAGGCTGTCCCTGAGAAGTTGGAGCTGAAGAGAAGTGTCTTCAAAGAACTCGACGCCTCGTGCAACTCACACACGATCATATCCACAAACAGTTCATCGATCCGAATCTCCCTCATTGAGGATGCGACACAGAGGATGGATCGGGTCCTTAACACCCACTTCTACTCAAATCCGTGGAGGAGCCATATCGTCGAGTTGATGAGGGGAAGCCAGACATCCGACGATACGATGACCCGCGTCGGGGTCTTCATGAGGTCAATAGATATGCTGCCTCTTGTGGTTAGAAAGGAGAGTACCGGCTTCATCTTCAACAGGGTGTGGCGCGCCGTGAAGAGGGAGTGTCTCCACCTCGTCGACGACGGCGTGGCATCCTACGAGGACGTCGACAGGGCATGGATGAGCTACTATGGCACAAATATGGGTCCATTCGGGTTGATGGATAAGGTTGGGCTCGATGTCGTCAGGGATATCGAGAACGTATACTACGGCGAATCCGGCGACCCTCGGGACGCGCCGCCGAAACTGCTCCTCAACAAGATAGAGAAGGGCGAGCTCGGGGTCAAAACGGGGAAGGGATTCTACTCGTACCCGAACCCAGCGTTCCTCGACCCAAACTTCATAGAGCCATAACTAAGTGGGGCTCATCCCAAGTGTTCTTTGCGGGACCTCAGTATGTCGACCATTAACCCGTCTCGCCACTCCTCGAGCTCGTCGTAGCTGAGATTTTTTACCGATGGCAACTCGTGCACTCCCTCTATCGCCTTCTGCACTGCAGATTCGGGGGTCTCCGTCCACTTCGCCATCGTCTCCAGCCACTTGGCCTTCGAGACGTCGATGTGTTTCAACAGGTACTCAATGCCGCCCCTGCCGCCTCCGAGGTGGTACGTGAGGTAGGGTCCCATTATGGCCCACCTAAGACCGGGGCCGTTCACGATCGCCTTGTCCACGTCATCGACGGAGGCGACCCCCATGTCCACAAGGTTTAGGGCTTCGCGCCAGAGTGCTGCTGACAGCCTGTTTGCTATGAAGCCGGGGACCTCCTTCTTCAGAACGACGGGGACTTTCCCTATATCTTCCATGAGTCTGAATGTCGTCTTGACGGTCTCAGGGGATGTAAGGTTGCCCGGTGAGAGCTCCACAAGTGGGACCAGGTAGGATGGGTTCCACGGGTGTGAGACAATGCAGCGTTCAGGATGCCTACTAGCGGCCTTCTGTATCTCAGACATCATGAGGCCGGAGGAGCTGCTAGACAGTATGACGCGTCGATCTGCGGCTTTGTCCATCTTGCCGTAGACCTCCTTCTTCACGGGGTAGCTTTCGAAGACCGACTCTTGGACGAAGTCGGCGCCACTCACCGCCTCTGTCATGTTCGTCGTCGCGCTCAGTCGCTTGGTTGCCCTCTCGGCGCCTTTCGCAAGCCCAGCTTCCTCGAGAAAACGCATCTTGACCTCAACCCTTTCTAAGGCATCCCCGAGAACCTTCTCGTTCACATCGACGAGTGTGACATTATAGTCCGCGAGGGCAAATAGACTGGCCCAACCTTGGCCTACGAGGCCGCTCCCGACGCAGGTAACCCTCTTTATTTCTTCGATCAACTGTGATAACTCTCCTACGGCTTCTTTAGGTCGAGGAGCTTCCTAGCCTCGGTGGGGTCAGCGATTGGTCTCTCGAGTTCCTTGGCTATATTTGCCATCTTTTTGACGAGGTCAGCATTGCTCTTGGCGAGTTCCCCCTTTCGGATGAAAACGTTGTCCTCGAATCCGACCCGTACGTGGCCTCCCTGTATCATTGCGGCTGTGCACATGGGTATCTCGTTCCGGCCAAGGGCGCAGACGCTCCACGTCCAAGTTGAGGGTATCTGGTCGAGGCTGTAGATGAGGCTCTTCATCGTCGGCAGGAAGCCCGTCCTCCCAACCATGACGAGTTGGATGTGCAGGGGCTCTGGGACGATCTTCTTCTCGGCGATCTTCACGCAGGTGTTGATCATGCCAGTGTCATAGACTTCGTGCTCGGGCTTGACTCCCGCCTCATGCATATAGCCGCACCACCTCTCGATCATAGGTACGGTGTTTAGGAAGATATCCCCTGTGGGGTGGTCTGCCCACCTGTTGATGGTTCCCATGTTGAGGCTCATCATCTCCTCCCCGAGGAGGCACTTCTCCCTCACGAGGCGGTCCCAGACCTCCACCGGGTTCCCTACCCTGCCTCCGCCGGTGGTGACGTTTATGACGACGTCGATCCTGTCTCGGATGGCTTCGATGTACTTCTTTAAAACTGGGTTGGGGTCTCCCGAGTACGCTTCCCCTGTCTCGGGGTCTTTTGCATGCAGGTGCACTATGGATGCCCCCGCCTCGACGCTCTTCACTACTTCTTCCACCATCTCGTCGACAGTCTTGGGAACGTAGGGCGTATCCTTCCTTGAGACATACTCGCCGCCCGATACGGCTGCCGTGATGATCAGTTTCTCCAAGTAAACACCTAGAAGAGAACAGGTCAATCTTGTAATAGAATTTTTCAGTCAATCGAGCGTAGAACAAGAAAAAAGATGTAATCTAGGAAGTTGCCTTCTTCGCCTTCGTTAGAACCTCGTAGGCGGTGAGGCACATCGCCTTGGAGCAGGTGACCATCTCGTCGATCCTGACGTGCTTCTCGACCTCGTCGGGGTAGCCACGTGGGCCGTACAGGCAGCATTCTATACCTGCTTTAGCAAGGTGGGCGGTGTCGTTGCCGCAGTAGCTTCTCGGCGGGACGGCTCCGATCTTCTCTGGGTACTTGCCGGTGACTTTCATGTGGTTCTCCTTTAGGAGCCTGACGACCTCGCTGCTTGTGCTCACGCCCATGGGTGGCATGACCATTCCCCCGACGCGCCACTT
>JBFYNQ010000068.1:0-6253 GCA_041304265.1 Candidatus Bathyarchaeota archaeon
TGCTCTTCCGATCTACGCGTGCCGCCTTTGTGCGCTGGTAGATGTCGAGGTGGCTGCTCGGCTCGTCGAAGAGGTAGACCTTGGCGTCCCGCAGAACAGCTGTGGCGATCGCCACGCGCTGGAGTTCGCCACCCGAGAGGACATCGAGCGTCCTGTCCATCAGGTGCTCCAGTTCAAGGTCCTTAGCGACCTGCGCAGCCAAGCCGCGCTGGTCCAGCCTCTTCAGGACCTCGCCGACTGTACCTTTAACGACCTTGGGTATCTTATCGACGTACTGGGGTTTGTGTACCACCTGCATGCGCCTTCCGTAGAGGGCATCTAGGTAGTCGTACATGGGCCTCCCTGCGTAGTTCTCCTTGACCTCCTCCCTCATCGGCGGCTCCATGTATTTGCCAAGGTTTGGCACCATCTCCCCGCTCAGGATACGTAGGATCGTTGACTTTCCTATGCCGTTGCGTCCGAGGAGGCCGACGACGCTCCCCTGCTTAAGCGTGGGGAGCCTATAGAGAGTGAAGGCGTTAGGGCCAAAACGGTGTGTGTGGTCGGTCTTCAACTCGTCGGGAAGGTTGACTATGCGGAGAGCGTCAAATGGACACTTCTTCACGCAGATGCCGCAACCGCTGCATATCATCTCGGCGACGTAGGCCTTCCCGTCGTCTCCCATTCGAATCGCCTCGCGGCGCGTTCTCACCATGGGGCAGAACCTGACGCAGACCTCGTCACACTTGTCGGGCTTGCACTTCTCCTTGTCGACTACGGCGACCCTCAACGGCTTTCGTCGATTATTGATTAAGCCTCTTATTTAAGCAGTAACGAGGTTAGGAAAGCTTCCTCATTTTAATTCCCTTCGGTGCCCACGCCTTTATGAGTGTCTCTTCGACGACACCCCTGTGCCCCGCAGGGTCGTACATTGCGGGGACAAGGGAATCATAGTCGAGCCCATTAACAACCTCCGCCCCCGCGTTCAACGCGTTCAAGTTCAGCGTAATCGCCTTCTCAACGGGCATCCTCTCGGGATTTATATCGATGCCGTAGAAGCACGCGTAGGCGTACATCTTGAAGACGAGGAGCGTGGCGAGCATCTGGTCAATTCCGAGGACGCCAGCGTTCAGGTCCTGGTCGTAGTTGCCGAGGGGCTGGCTGTTCCAGTGGCTGTGGGCTAGTCGCCCCTCGCGGAGCACCGAGGCGAATGCGCCAGGGAGGTCCTCGTGCCCCATCAGCACGTGTCCTACCTCCGGGTTGAGGCCGACCATTGCGTGCCCATCCCTAAGCAGCTTCACGTTCTCCCTGTGCTTGAGTAGTGTCTCGACATTCCTCGCAAAGAGGAGTCCGTTAGCAGTGTTCCTGTAGATGTTGTTGCCGCGGGGCTCGTAGGGCTTTGGCTCCATCGCGACGCGCATTCCGGGAACCTCGTCCATCGCCTCCGCAACGGCGCCCTCGAATCGGCTCCACATCCCGTAGTAATCGTGGCCGAAGGGGACCTCGTAGCCGTCGATCCCCGGCCAGATGACGCAGACGTCCGTACCCAGCTCCTTGTTTAACCTCAGGCTCTCCTTGAGGCGATCTGTCGCCACCTGTCGCACCTTGGTGTTGGGGTTGCTGAGGCTGCCTAACTCGAACTGCCTATCGAAAAAGAGCATCGGAATGCACGTGATGAGCTTAATGCCCGTTTCCTTCTCCAGTTCCTTGTAGAGGTGGACGTTGTCCCTATTGACCTCGTTGGGGTAGTGAGCCTCGACGCCGAAAGAGCTGTTCACTATTCCCTCGTCCTTCATCGCCTTGATCTTATCAATGCAGTCCGCGATCGTGCCCTTCTCGACGTAAGCGTCGTGGAAGCGCCCCCCACCGGGGTAGAAGTACCAGACGCCTAGGCTGAACCTCGGCTTCAACTTCGTTGCCTTGAGGTGCTTGAGCATCTCCTCGGGGCTCCTCTCAGTCTTCTGCTGCCTCAGGTCTAACATGACATGAGGGTGGCGCGGGGCGGTAAAACAGTTCCGCGCTACGAAGAGAAGACGCCGCGCAAGTCGGTGCTAAGCCTGTCCTGCAGCCCCTGTAACTTCCAGTACTTCTCCACGTTCGCCGGGTCGGGCTTTGAGCGCGTTGCCTCGTCGAGGCGCACGAACCTGTCGGTTATCTCAGAGATCGAGCCGCCCTCATGGGTCCAGAGCGCCTGCAGGGCCGCTCCGTAGGCTGCGCCTTCGTCAACGCCTAGGCAGACCGTCTCGACTCCGAAGACGTTGGCGCACATCCTTCTCCATGCCCCATTTTTCGAGCCGCCACCTGTGAGGCGCACCTCCCCCGGCTTTATCCCCATCTGCTTGAGGCGGTTGAAACCGAAGTTCAAGCCCATCGTGGCCCCTTCCATAGCGGCGCGTGCGAGGTTGCCCTGTGTGAGGTTCTCGGGTGTTAGGCCGTAGAGCACTCCCTTCCCGTCTGGTACGTTTGGCGTCCGCTCTCCCGTGAGATAGGGCAATAGGACGACACCGTTTGAGCCGACAGGGGTAGCTTCCACCGCCTCCTCGAGCCCTTCGTAGTTGAGGCCCAGGAGTCCTCTCACCGCCTCAGTTGCGACTGTCACGTTCATGGTGCAGGCGAGTGGGAGCCACGCACCCGTTGAGTCGCAGAAGGCGTGTGCCTCGCCGAGGGGGTCGACGACGGGCTTCGCCGAGTAGGCGTAGATCGTGCCCGATGTGCCGAGGCTGACGGTGACGATGCCGGGACGCGTGTTCCCTGTGCCTATGGCGCCCATCATGTTGTCGCCTCCGCCCGCGCTTACTGTAACACCCTCCCTTAGCCCCAGTGCCTCCGCTGCCTCACTCCTCAGCGTCCCCGCAGGCTCGCCGGAGGGCTGTATTTCCGGCAGCTTCGCCATCAGGCCGGGGTCGATCATATCGACGACATCCTCTCTCCACTCCCGAGTGCGGACATCCATGAGAGCAGTCCCAGAGGCGTCACCCGCCTCCATCGTGGTGTGCCCCGTCAACCAGAGGTTGAGGTAGTCGTGGGGGAGCAGAATGGTGGCGAGGCGAAGGTAGTTCCAGGGCTCATGGTTCTTTAGCCAGAGTATCTTCCCCGCTGTGAAGCCGGGGAGTATTGTGTTGCCCGTCAGCTCGACGACTCTGCGGATGCCGCCGAGTCGCTCAATGAGCCACCTGCACTCCTCAGCGGTGCTTGTGTCATTCCAGAGCTTCGCGGGGCGTATTACCTTCCCCGAGGCGTCAAGTGGGACGAAGCCGTGCTGCTGCCCGGAGACTCCTATGCCCTCGACTCTGTTGGTACCTGCTTGGGCGAGGGCGTCTCTCACCGCCTTGATTAATGTGACAACCCAGATGCCTGGCTCCTGCTCCCTGTGACCCGGCGGCAGACCCTCAACGTAGCCATAACCCACATAGCCGCTGCCCGCGACGCGTCCGTCGCCCCCATTGACGACGACAGCCTTCGTCCCCTGTGATCCGCAGTCGATGCCTACGTAGAAGCCCATCGATCAACGCTCCAACGTGCTACTTAAAGAATCCGAGGGTTAAGACTGATAACTGAAACCAACTGAATATCAGTAAGGTGTACATTTTGCCGCGCCACGCTGAGCTTGCCGAACTGGAGCTGCCCGAATTCGGGCTTCCAACTGTAAAGCCCGTTATACCCCCTGAGACGTACCTCGCGAGGATCGAAGCCCTGAGCGGGAATGCGAGAGACGTAGGCTACGACTCATTCGTTGTCTACGGTGACCGTGAGCATTTCGCCAACCTTGCGTGGCTCACCGGCTATGACCCCCGCTTCGAAGAGGCCTTACTCGTCCTCGATCTTAAAGGGGGCGGAAAGCCCCTGCTTGTCGTCGGTAACGAGGGCAAGGGGTACACGGGTATCAGCCCGATCGAGAAGAGGCTAAGAATAGCTCTCTACCAGAGTTTCAGCCTTGTCAGCCAGCCCCGCGGCGACAGCAGACCGCTGAAAGGCATCCTCCGCCTCGGCGGAGTCAAGCGTGGCGGAAGGGTCGGTGTCGCGGGGTGGAAGTACTACACAGGCGTCGAGATGGACGACCCCGAGGCGGCGCTGGAGATCCCGAGCTACATCGCGGACACGATACGCCGCATGGCGGGGAGGGACAACGTATTCAACGCGAACACCCTCCTCCTTCACCCCGTTGGCGGGCTACGTTCCGTGAACGACGTTGACCAACTCGCCCGATTCGAGTACGCGGGCACATTCACGAGTCAGGCACTTCGGGGTGTCCTCTTCGGCGTACGCCCCGGTATGACGGAACACGAGGCGGTGCAGCTGATGAGGCTTAACGGGCTACCTTTGAGTTGTCACCTGATGCTTAGCGCCGGGCGTCGCGCCTCGATGGGTTTGCCCAGTCCAAGCAACCGCGTTATCCAGAAGGGCGAGCCCTTTACGACGGCCTACGGGGCATGGGGGAGTCTCAACAGTCGCGCGGGTTTTATGGTGGAGTCAGAGGCGGAGCTGCCGAGACAGATCAAGGACTACGTGCCGAAGCTTGTAGTCCCCTACTTCGAGGCTGTGGCTGCGTGGTATGAGAAGCTGCGGATAGGTGCAACAGGAGGTGACCTCTGGAAGGCGGTTCACGGGCGTATAGGCGACCCCTTCTTCGGCGTTCATCTCAACCCGGGCCACCTAACTAGCCTCGACGAGTGGCTGAGCAGCCCCAGCTATGAGGGGTCAAAGGAGAAGCTTGTGTCCGGCATGGCGATCCAAGTGGACGTGATCCCGGGGACGGGTACGAGGTACTTCACATCGAATATTGAGGACGGGCTCTGCCTTGCTGACCAGGGGCTCCGTGGCGAGTTCGCGAAGAATTATCCCGAGGCGTGGGGCCGTATAGAGGCACGCAGGGAATTCATGACGGAGAAGCTGGGGCTTAAGCTGTCTCCTGAAGTGCTCCCCTTCAGTAACATTCCCGCTTACCTGCCCCCGTTCATCCTCTCGCCACGCAGTGCGATGAGGATGACCTCTTAGGCGACTGTTTTTTATCCGCGCTCCGCCGATTGAAACGGCATGCAGGGCGTTATAGGCGTATATGCGCGGGAGGACGTCGGCAGGAAGAGTCTCTATACACTCGACGGTGTACAGCACAGGGGGCAGGAGAGCGCAGGCGTCGCCGCGGCGGGCGACCGCAGCCTCAGGGTATGGAGCGGCCAGGGCCTCGTCTCAAGGGTCTTCGACGAGAGATATCAGCCGTTCAGCCACCCTGACGATTACGTAGTCGTCGGCTGCGCCTCCGGCGAGGACGTGGCGGGTGGGCTGACCCCCCGGGTTCTCGAGACCGAGAGGTATAGGATCGCCCTCGCCCTCGACGGCTACCTGTCGAAGAAGGCGGGTGACTCGAACGAGAAGGCGTTCTTCGACGTTCTCAGGTCGAAGCTGGAGGGAGCCAGCATTATTCCCGCCCTAAAGGAGGCGATGTGGAGCCTACCAACCGCTTATTACAGCCTCGTCGCCGCCGTGCTCGATAAGAAGGCGGGAACGAGCACCCTTTTCGCGGCGCGTGACCCGCGTGGCGTAAGGCCGCTACATGTAGCGAGGACGAAGACGACGCTTTTCGTCGCCTCCGAATCGGCACCCGTCGATGTGATGGAGGGGATGGGGGAGGTCTTCGACGACCGCCGTGACGTCGTCCCCGGGTCGATCATCTACGCCAGCCCCGAGGGCATTCACGAGGAGCAGGTGATAGAGCCACGCCCAGCTCACTGCGCCTTCGAGTGGGTCTACTTCGGGCGCCCCGACTCAGTCATGGAGGGCAAGAGCGTTCACGCTGCGAGGAAGAACCTCGGGCACGCCCTCGTGGAGACCCACGACCTCAAGAAGGAGTACGGTGTCGAGAAGGGGCCGCGGAAGGACTTAGCCGTCATCCCGGTCCCGGACTCGGGAAGAAGCGTCTGCACGGGTGTAGCCGAGGGGCTCGGTGTCCCCGCGGACGAGGGCATTATAAAGAACGCCTACCTGGGCCGCACCTACCTCATCTACGACCCCAACTTCAGGAAGACGGCTAGTGACCTGAAGCACAACGTGATACGCGCCACCGTGGGCGGTAAGAAGGTCGCCATCTGCGACGACAGCATCGTCAGGGGGACGGTCAGCGAGTCGGTCGCCAAGAGCCTCCGTAAGGCAGGTGCTACGGAGGTCGACTTCCTGGTCAGCTACGCCCCAATCTTCTATCCCTGCTTCAGCGACCCCGCGGACAAACCGCTCGCCGCTCAACCCTTCAAGGGGAAGAGCATCGAGGAGATAGGTGAGC
>JBFYNQ010000069.1:0-3759 GCA_041304265.1 Candidatus Bathyarchaeota archaeon
GTGGTCTGTTAATATCTTCTCGAAGGTCGCCTCGACGCTCTCCGACTTCGTCACGTCGATCCTGTATGCGCTCGCCTTACCTCCAACCATGCGGATAGTTTCCGCCGTCTGCTCGACGCTCTCCTGTATGTCGGCGAGGCAGACGGTCGCTCCGTGTGAGGCGAGTACCCTCGCAATACCGGCGCCTATGCCCTGCGCCGAACCAGTAACAACCGCAACCTTACTCTCAAGCCTGTTCACTTCATCTTCCTCCTATATGCTCTCCAGCTCATCGCCCAACGTTCCGGATCGTCGAAGGGAGTCGCGTTGACTGTGTGTATCGACGAGTTATGCGGCGCATCTTTCAGTATCTTTGGGTTCTCGTAAGCCTCCTCGCAGACCCGTTTAAGCACAGCTACCCAGTAATCGATGTCAGCCTTGCTGTAGGTCTCACATGGCTCCGGGGTGAACGGCTCGGGCACTATCCAAGGGTGGTGACTCGTGAAGAAACTCTGGACACCATAGTCGATGACGCGCTTGTTCACGTCGCTTATGCCGCAGCCCGTTTCCTTCTTGAGTTTTTCGAGGCTCCACCGCGCTTGGTCGAGGCGCCTCCCCCCGTAGGGCTTCGAGACACAGGGTATCTCCCTCAGCCTCTCGCTGAGGTACTGGTTGTTTATCATGCTGATCTCTGCTGCTTCCCGGAGCCCTTCGGCGCCCATCGCCGCTGCCCACGCGTAGGCGCGGACGACGACCTGAAGGTTACCGAGGAAGTCGCGTATACGCCCGATGCTCTTAGGGCGATCATAGTCGAGGTGGAACTTTTCCCCCTTCTTCACGATTACGGGGATGGGAAGCAGGTCCTCCAACTCCTTGGTAACGCCTACCGCTCCCGACCCCGGCCCAGATGAGCCGTGTGGGCTGCTGAACGTCTTGTGCAGGTTGAAGAAGCTCATGTCGAAGCCTGCTTCTCTCGCCCGTGTTACGCCCATCACCGCGTTGAGGTTCGCCTGGTCGTAGGCACAGAGTCCACCTGCCTCGTGGACTATCCTCGTCCACTCGTCAATGTCGCGGTTGAATATGCCCGTGTCCTCGGGGTTGGTGACGAATATTCCCGCTGTGTGCTTGCTGACCGCTGCCTTAAGCGCCTCGACGCTTGGGTGCCCCGTTTCCTCGTCCGGATACAGAGTCACCACTTTGAAGCCAGCCGTAGCGGGGCACGCTGCGTCGCAGGGGTGGCTGAATATCGTCGTGATGACTTCGTCTCGCTGCCCCAACTCGCCGTATAGCTCGTGGTACTTCCTCATGATGGCGGCATTGTTGAAGGCACCCGCCGAACCACCTGGAGGCTGGAACGTAAACGCGTCCATCCCGCTGATCTCCCGGAGGTAGACGTCGCCGAAGCGCCACGCTAACTCCAGTAGCCCCTGCATAGTTTCCTCAGGCTGGTCGGGATGCATCCCCGAGATCATTGCGGCGAGCTCCTCGTTCACCTTAGGGCTGTACTTCATAGTGCATGTGCCGACGCCGAGGTCGATGTCACCCTCCATGCCAAGCGTCATCTGGCTCAAATGTAGCCAGTGGCGAAGAACCTGAGGCTGGCTGAGCTCGGGGAGCCCCGGTTTCACCCTCCTCATCATCTTCTTAGGAATGAGCAATTCGGCTTTACCGACGCTCTCCGCTATCTCCCCCTCAACGGCCGGGAGGATTACGCCTCTCTCCCCCTCACGCCCAATCTCGTGGATGAGTGGCTCGCTCCACACCGTCGCGTGGTATGGTCGAACCTTCGGATTAGTCATTTCAGTATCGCCTCCAAAGCATCGGCGAAACCATCAATATCCGCCTTCGAGTGCACTTCGGTGACGCATGTGAGTGCCGACTGCCCGAGCTCCGGGAACTCGCGGGAGACATCCTTCCCACCGAGGATGCCCCTCTTGAGCAGCGCCTTATTCACCTGCCCGACCTTCTTACTCGACGCGTCGAAGCAGAGGGGGAACTCCTTGAAGAAGCCTGGGAACCTGACCTCGGCTACCTCGGCGAGCCTCCCCACTGCGTAGTGGCTCTTCTGTAGAATCGCCTCCCCGACATCCCTCATCCCTTCGGGTCCGAGCAGGCTCATATAGACCGCCGCTATGATGCCGTGGAGAGCGGTGGTGGTACCGACCCAGTCCTTCGCCTTCTCTCGCGCCATGTAGCTTGTGCGCTCGTATTTTGCCTGACCGAAGCCGCGCTCCCCCTCCACAGTGGTGCCGGTGATGCTGATTAGGCGCAGTGGGTACTCCGCCACGTACCTCTCCTCGTCCCTGCTCGCAATAAAGCCGGCAAGTCCCCCACCTGCGCTCATGTGGACGCCCAGCGGCTGAACCTCACCGCAGACTATGTCAGCTCCGTAATCACTCGGGGGGGACAGGACACCAAGGCTTATCGGATCAACCCCTACGACTACCTCCGCTCCAGCCCTATGAGCGATCTCAGAAATCTCCTCTCCCTGGTCCTCAATGGTGCCGAGGTAGCCGGGGTTTTCGAAGTAGATGCACGCCGACTTATCACTGATCCGCTTCTTCAAGTCCTTGATGTCGAGTGTTCCCGTCGTATTATCAAATGCTACCTTGATGATCTTGATTGCATCAGGCATCCCAGTTGGGTTGCAGAAAGTGGAGACGATGCTGAGGCGCGCCGGGCTCATGTGTGCGGGTACGATTACCTCGCGCCTACCCGTGAGGCGTGAAGCCATTCTGACCGCGTTCCCCGCAGCGCTCCCCCAGTCATATGTGGGGATCCCGCTGACCTCCATCCCTACGAGCTCGCAGATGAGGCTCTGAAACTCCCAGTTCGCCTGGAAGCGCCCGAGGTCGCTGTAGTACCCCCCTGTATAAGCGGTGAGGAACTCGCTTCTTCCAGCGATATCATCACAAATCTGAGGCACGAAGTGGTTCCAGCAGCCTCCACCTAGGAATATGACTGTGTCCCTCGTTGTCTTGTCGCGAGACAGCATCCCGGCGACATGCCTCTTCAGGTCGTACTCGGCTGGGAGAGCCTCGGGTAGATCCAACTTTCCCTTGAAGAGCAGTCTGTTTGGTATCATCTCCGCGTAGAGTTCGTCGGCGCTCGATGCTCCAACGGCGTGAAGCATCTCCGCTTTTACGTCTGGGACCGAGTTTGGGATATAGGGATGTGGCTTTCTTGCCAATGTCTGTCTGATTCAAAGACTCCGCTAGGAGCTATATCCCTGACGGCGTAGGAGCGACCACTTACCCAAGATCTTCAGAGCTTAGTAGGAGGAGCTGCACGCGCCACTTTTTACCCGCGAACAATTCGGCGTGCTTTTTCCCGTTTTTCCCATGTCTAAGTGGTATGTTTCCCATTTTTCCCTCCGAAAGATACATTTTTCCCAGATCTGTGAGGTTTTCCCTGTTTTCCCCGTTTCCCATATCCCTTTCGCAAATTTTTAGACTAGTGTAAATAGATTATTATGCCGAGAAACGAGGTGATGGGAAACTTGGCTATCTTTTCCATTTCACCAATGATAGATGTGAAATAGCTCGCGCACGCCGCTTGGGCATTATCAATGACGGCTCGGAATAGCTACTTACGCAGAATCTCCACAGCCTCGATAAGTCTCGCGGAGGCGCTGATGTATTCCACATCCACCGTTTTGTCCTCGACGGGGTCACGTACCTTCACCCGCTTCCTCGGATTTACTTTTTTATCTGCATAAATACTATGGCTGTGCAAAGTTGGTCGGGTGACGCTCGGCGCAGCCGTTTAACGAGATTGAGG
>JBFYNQ010000070.1:0-4136 GCA_041304265.1 Candidatus Bathyarchaeota archaeon
AGCCTGTCCCCTATCTTTGTACTGGAGTGGCTGTCGTGAGGCACGACGAAGACATTCGGTAGACCCCAAAGTGGGCTGCTGCTTGGAAGCGGCTCTACATTGAAGCAGTCGAGGTAAGCCCCGGCGATCCTTTTCCCCTCGAGCGTCTGGATCATCGCATCCTCGTCAGCAACAGCGCCACGCCCCACGTTAATCAGGTAACTCGTCTCCTTCATCGTCGCGAACTCCTCCTCGCCGAGGAGCCCCTCCGTTTCTGATGTGTGTGGCGCAACGACCACAACGAAGTCGGCCTCAGGGAGATGCCTCTTCAGCTCCGTCGCAGGGAAGACCTTGTCGACGTTCTCAACTGGCTCAGGCCTCCGCTTAGTGCCGATAACCCTCATATCGAACGCCTTGCAGAGATGCGCGATCCGCTTCCCGAGGTTACCGAGCCCTATGAGGAGTACTGTCGAGCCCTCTAGATCGTTACAGTAGAGCTGCCTCCATAGGCGAGCCTTCTGGTCCACCCTCCTCTGGCTGAACCGCTTCGCATGTTCCAGCATAGCGGCGACGGCACTCTCCGCGATGGGAACCGTGTGTATACCGGGGCTATTCGTGAGCGTGACGCGACCGTCGATAATCTCGGGTGTGATATTGTCGCTGAAGCCGGTGCTGCAGAGCTGCATCCACTTGAGACTTGGGGTGAAAAACTTCTCGTAGTCAGACCTATCGAGTTCCCCAGAGTAATGTGTCATGTTTCCGCCCTCGGTTAGGGCGACCTCGATGCCCTCTACGCTCTTCATGCCGTGGACGACTGTCTCTGGCAGCTCGACGAGCTCAATTTTCGGTGAGACCGCGAGTATCTGTTTCCTATGTTTATCCTGGAGCCAGTTTCCGTCTGGACGGGGGAACTGGTACCCCCTCGGTATACCGCTGACTGCGACTCGGATCAATGCACCGAGAATAGGCGGGCACACGGATAAAACACTAGTTGGGTGCCGGCGCTCGCTTCACCTCAGCGCGCGCCTCCCTGAACCTGACTATTGATTGGAGGACGCTTAGCGTAACAGCGCCGATTGTGAGATAAATGAAGATGCGCAGGTCGATGGCTATATCCGTCGCTACCTTCCCCTGTTTTAGACTGAAACTGCTCAAGCCCAGGCTTCCAATGTTGCCGACGCCGACGATCAACAATGCAAACGCCAGCGTGAAGACGTTAACCGATACATCGAGTATCAGGTAGGTGATAGAGGTAGTCGCCACGACGGCCTTGGCTAAGGCGATAGCCGACACGACTAATCCAAGCATCGCCGTCTGCATCGCGAGGGACCGGACATCCAGCCCCGTCGCCGATAGCTGCTCAAGGATCTGCGCCGGTAGATAGTTTATTGCCACTAGTGGAAGGGCGACCATTATTAAAAGTGTCAACAGTGCTCCGGTGACTTCACCCCACCTGACCTCCATTCTAACTGCCCCCCTCCGATTTGACGTAGTAGTCGAGGCGCACAATGTCGTTAAGCGTCTTTATGCTCGTGTATATGTCGAGTGTGCCACCGGAGTTGGAGTACTCCTGTAGCGCGGCTAGTGGCACTCTTATTGAGAGGCTCAACTCCCTCTCCGCCCCGGGCTGCAGGCTGACCGTCGTTGTGTTCATTGTCTCGAATGAGCCGTCGGTCATCGTGAGTCCAAAGCCCACCTCAACGTTCGCGGCGAGCATACCCGTATTCCGGGGCGTGAACGTGAAGGTGAGCATCGCCGTCTGGGTCTGATGGTCCTCAACGACTGGCAACTCGCCGCCCCTCGGCGTCACAGTCCCCATTATTGAGAATATAGTCTGCCCGCAGACTAGGAAGAGCCCTACACTGGCTACTTCAAGAATCAGAATCACGATGCCGAGTGCCCGGGATGCCTTCATTGACGCGCCTAACCCTATGTGGAGATGGGGAGCGTAAAAGATAGTGGGGTCTACTTCCTGTAGACCTCGACGGTGTGCTTGAGGTCGCTCTTATCGAGAGCTTTTATTGTCGCAGCGATGAGTTTGCCCGCATTCGTGAGGTCGCTGAGACTGACGACCTCGTTGGGGCTGTGCATGTAGCGGTTTGGCAGACTGACTAACCCCGTGATCGTGCCGCCGCGAGTGACCTGTATAGCCCACGCATCCGTGCCGCTTGCGGAGGGAACGCTTTGTCGTTGTGCGGGTATCTTAGCCTTTTTCGCCTCCTTCTCCATCATCTCCCAGAGAGCTCGTGTGAAGTTGGCGCCCACCCCTACAACGGGGCCTTTCCCGATCTGTACATCACTGACCCTGTTAGCGTCAACACCTGGTGCTACTGCGTGAGTTACATCCGCTGCGATGGCGGCCCAGGGCTGAATGTTGTAGGCGCAGACCTGCGCGCCTCTCATACCGATCTCCTCCTGGGTAGTCGCGACGGCGTAGACTTTGAGCTCTTTTGGCGGGTCCTTGGCGAGTATGTCGAGTATCTCGATGAAGGCTGCGACTGCGCAGACGTCGTCGAAGGCGGGGCCAATTACAAGATCTGAGCCCTCCTTTCCAAGGTACTCGACCTCGGCTAAGGGTGTGCATGGGCAGCCAATTTTGACCCCCATCTTGGCTGCGGCCTCGGCCGATGAGGCGCCGAAGTCAATTCTCATATCCTTGAGTGGGATAGCCTTCTCCCTTTCGCTCAGCTCTGTGAGGTGGGCCGCCTTCGTACCGATTATGCCGACGATGTAGTCGCTTGGCTCGTCACCTATCCATATCTTGACCCTTGTCCCGTAGGCGACGCGTGGGTCCCAGCCACCGACCTGGTCGAAGCTTGCGTAGCCCTTCTCGTCCACATATTTGACGAGGAAGCCGATTTGGTCGTAGTGCCCAGCGAGCATCACGGCCTTCTCCCCTTTACCTATCGTCCCGATGACGTTGCCGATTACATCGACGGTGACGGAGTCGCAATACTTGGAGTATGCCTCTATGATCTTCTTTCGGCGTGGCTCCTCGAACCCCGTTACGGCGGGAGCGCTCATGAGTTCCTTCAGGACCTTGTGCATGTCAACGGGCATTTCTATTCACTGCTAATGTTGGGTTCCGTTGTGCGTTTAAGGTTTGGCGGGTCTCAACTGTTTTAAGAGGACGATGGCAATGAGAAGCCATGGCAATCAGGGAGCCGCGTAGAGCACTCGTCAGGGACATTGGGAACAAGTATTCGAGCTGCCTCTCGACCCACCCACTGCACGCGACCCTCGACCTCGCGCTGGCGAGGAAGCAGCATGCCGCATACTGCAAGGCAATCGCTGAGCTCGGACTCGAAATAATTAGGGTTCCACGGGACGATGAGCACCCAGACTCCGTCTTCGTCGAGGACAACGTTGTCGTTTTCGGGGGTAAGGCGCTCATCTGCAGGATGGCAAAGACGAGCCGCCGCGGCGAGGAGACCGGTGTCGAGGTCGTCCTCAAGCAGTACCTTTCCGTGAAGAGGGCTACGAGCCCCGCAACAGTCGAGGGTGGTGACGTCGTCCACCTCCCCGACAGGCTCATCAGTGGTATAAGCCAGCGCACGAACCCGGAAGGCGTAGCGCAGATGCAGGAGTGGCTCGGCGTCCCCGTCGCCACAGTCTTCGACCCCGGCATCATGCACCTTAAGAGCTATGTAACATACCTCGGAAAGAACCTCATGATAGCTACAGAGAGATATGCGTCCCACCCCGCACTGGAGGGCTTCGAGATTATTGTTCCGCCCAGTAAAGACGAATACGCCGCGGACACCCTCACCGTTGGCGACACCGTCCTCATGGCGGAGGGGTACCCCGAGGCGCAAATTCTGGTCGAGGAAGCCGGTTTCGAAGTAGTCACGTTGAACGTCTCGGAAATACAGAAGTGCGATGGCGCCCTTACATGCATGAGCGTTCTATTCTAGGCACAACTCTTTTCACTTCGAATCAGGCACTTTTCACCGCGTACTGTTAGATAGGGGTCGTTGAATGGTCGACACGATTGTGGAGTGGGTCCTCGTTGTACTCTACTTCACCTTCACTCTCCTGCTCATCCCCTATGGCTACAACTGCTTCTACATGGTCTACTTCTCACAAAAGTACAAGCCACCTCGCTATGAGGTTGTGAAGAACCACGCTTTCGTGACCGTCCAGCTCCCTGTCTACAA
>JBFYNQ010000071.1:0-20619 GCA_041304265.1 Candidatus Bathyarchaeota archaeon
CTACACAGACGACCGCGAGCTCAACTACTCGGATGAGCCCGGCTGGGGCGTCGGCGGAGGCGAAGGCTGCAACGCCTACGGCGCAGACAGGGGCAGCAGCCCTATAGGATACAACACAATCGTCGGAAGCACATTCAGGTGCAGCGCCCGCGACTTTGCGAGGCTCGGCTACCTCTGGCTCCGCAGGGGCAAGTGGGGGAGGAAGCAGCTCATCCCCGAGGAGTGGATGAGGCAGGCGACGACACGATACAAACGCACCGACGGCAGCACCCCTGTGAACTACGGCTACACTTTCTGGATCAAGGACGACGTGGAGGGCATCCCCTCGGACACCTTCGGCTCAAGGGGGCACAACATCAACGACTGCTACGTCGTCCCGAGCCTCGACCTCGTCGTGGCGAGGATGGGAAACGACAACCCGCCGAGAGAACAGCGAGAAGAGTTCGTCAATGAGTTGCTTACGAGGGTTGTGAGATCGGTAACGCCATAGATTTACGGAATTCCCCCATTCTCCACTCTCCCGATTATGAAATCGACAATGAACGGGTCACCTATCGGTTTGTCGACGTAGAACGAGAAGCTGTAACCTCCGCGTTCGGTCGCTGTGAACTCCCTTGCGACGCTTGTCACGTTATTGTATTCATATAACACAGGACCTAAAACGCTCATGTATTCTGAGGCCCTGCCGCCCACCGAGGCGTAGATCTTGAGGTTAAAAGGCTGAGGCGAATTAGCTTTGAACCTTATGGAGTCACTCTTGTCGAGAGTCACTCGGTAGAATATGGAGGAGTTTTGGTAATCAACAGGAGGGACAATGGCTTGTATCCAGTTAGAGACATTTATCCCGTAGGGTCCCCCCGAGGTAAATTTACCCTCATAGATATGCCACCCCTCCACGAACAAGGGCATGCGAAACCGTTCCTGAACAATGATCGATGTAGGGTATATGCACTGTAATGTCTCACCCAACCTGTCCACTGTGAAGGCGTTGCCCTCGACGATTACGCGGTTCTGGCTCGTGTAAGCGCCATAGACCTCCCAGTCGGTGAGCCCGCCAAGCTCGTACCTCTTCATAGGCCACCCTTGCGGCGTCTCCCAGATTGTCCCATTTAACTCGGGAATGAACAGGAAGAAGGGTGTCGCATCCTCGTTTGTTAAAACCGCCATATACTCTCTCCATTTGAATAACGGCTTTCCACGGGCTGCCTCCAATGATATGTACTCTCTGCCCGGGAACGGTCTGTGTGAAATATTGCCTGTTACAGTAGTTGGCCCGCTGACGTAATTGGCTTCAATCACCGTGTTTGTGAATACAAAATACAGAGTGGCAAAGTAAATGGTGAAGGCTAAAGCCAACCCTATGAATTCAACCCGAAACCTCACCACCGTACCCTCTCCGTTTCCCGCTCAAGCCCTCACTCCTTTATCCGACGAATCTTTTTTAGCCTTTTTTGAAAAGAATTCTATACAAACTATCATCGAAACCCAGCTTTATAATCTGAAAGGCGGATCCAACGTTAATACATGCGATACTAAGCGTTACAAAAAATCACCAGATAAACGGTGATAATTACGGATTAATAACATCAACGGAAAGACTTTTCGTAATAATCATGACTATTTTCATAAAAAATTTATAAACAAGGTCTACGCATGTTGCCAAGTACAAACGCGTCAAAACGCACCCAGATCGAGGAAGAACCGTTGAAGACTGAACTAGCAACAGAAGGCCGCATCGCAGACGACATCCCAAAGCCACTCGACAGGCTCTCAGCAGAGGAGCTTGACAGAAAGTCCTGCATAGGCAGGGTCATGACCTACACGCTCAGTAACCTGACCAATTACTTCACAGTCAACGGGTTCCAGTGGCTCCTCCCCGTGGCACTCTCCAAGTCAACGGACCCCCTCTGGCCCGACCCGAGCGCATCCATCGACAAACGGATCGAGGTCGACATCTACGGCGAGACCGTGCGCACAACGTCAAGCATGATCGTCCACAAGCTCATCGCCTCCAGCCTCGCCTACCCCAAGCTCTTCATCCTCAGCCCAAACATCAGGATAGAGAAAGCTGAGAGGGCAAAGACAGGCAAACACGTCTACGAGTTCACCCAACTCGACTTCGAAGCCAGGGGTGCCTCCTCCTCCGACATAATGAGGCTCGTCGAAGGCGCCGTCACCAACCTCGTTGAGAGCCTGAAGAGAGACAGAGCCGGAGACCTCAAACTCCTAGGCAGACTCGACGCGCTAAAGATCACAAAGCAGCCCTTCGCCACCTACGACGCATCTAAACTCGAAGAGAAGTACGGCCCAGCCTGGGAGGCGAAGCTGATAACCGAGATCAAGGAACCCGCTTGGGTGATCAACCTACCCCGCGAGTTCTACGACTTCGAAGACTTCGAGACAGGCAGGTGGGACAACTACGACCTCATGATGCCGGGCTTCGGCGAGGTCCTCTCCGGCTCCCGAAGAGAGTGCGAGTACCCCAAGATACTGGCGAAGATGGAGAAGGAGAACGTAAGGAAGGAGAACTTCGCCCTCATCCTAAAGCTGGCGAAGGAAGGCAGGATAAAGCCAACCGCCGGCGCGGGCATCGGCGTCGAGCGCATAGTGAGTTGGATAACGGGGGCAAGCCACATAGGGGAGACTCAGCCATTCCCCAAAGTCCCGGGAACAGTCTACGAGTTATAGAACGATTTTTCGGGGATGCCTACACCCCAGACGCGCCGCAGACCGTTACCCACGCCGAAGAAGCCGACGGTAAGCAGAACGCCAAACCCAGAAGGTTTAGACCTTTGGGTGCTTTCTCTTCTTCCTATCGCTCTTTGGCAACACAATCTTTCTCATGCGGAATACCTCATACTAGCTTTCCAATAGGTACGGGACGACTCTATTAAGGATACGCTAATGCCAAAATGACACGGGGGAGGTGCGCCTCACATTTGCCTAAATTATTAAATTTATTTTCACCCAACCACCCATTATTAACATGGTTAAAATAACCCCAGCACCTTATTGTAACGATGATTATGAACACTCAAAACACGTTCAAGATGAGGCTTCTACCCTCAAGACCCAGCGACGTCACCGTCTTCAGCAAGGGGAGCTCGCCCGGCAATACAGTGCTCGAGCCATTCGTTGTCGGCGAGGGCGTCCTCGACTACAACTGCGGGCAGTGCGGCCACGTAATACTGAGATCACTCCAGCCCCGACAGATCACGAAGGCCGTCTACAAGTGCCCCAAATGCGGGGAGTACAACCAGATAGAGCCCTACGTGAAGAAGCACTAGACAGAAATAGCCTCCCCGCGGATTCGGCGCGGAAGCACACGTTTTTAACCCCCACTTCCCTTAACTAAGCGTTTGATTCACCTACAAGAGACGAAGATAAGAGAGTGCTGGGACAAGCTGCAGACTGAGCTTAAGGGAAAGACCATCGAGCTCGAGACATGGGCTATACCCCCAAGGGAGGGCAGCTTCTACGCCCGCGGCGTCTCAGACAGGGTGTTCATCGAGGGAAAGAGCATCAAGGGGATAAGGACCATCACCTTCCCCGAGTTCGAAAAGCTAGCAAAGTTTTACAACGACTACGTCGACGGCGTCGCCGGTGTGAAGCAGAAGATGAGGGGCGAGCTCGGCTACAACACCCCCTACATACTGACACTTATTCACCACTGCCTAGAGGACGCCCCCGTGGAGCAGGAGGAGGAGCCAGTCGTCAAGAAGAAGGCCCCGCCCGAGATCGTGCACTACAGGTCGAGGCCCCGCAGGTTCTAGTAGACGACGTTTCCAGCTCTACCAACCACTTTGGTGAATGCCGCCCGGTACCCATCGGTACCGAGGGCATTCGATAGCTCATCGTACTCGTCAATAAGCTCCCTTTGGCTGGGCATAGAACTGGGCGGTGAGTTGATATTTAGCCGGTTCTTCACCGCATCGAAGATGGACGGGTCCCTGAGCGCAGCCCTACCTAACATGACGCCGGAGACGCCCACCCCTCGGAGCCGCTCAACTTCATCGGCGGAGTCTATGTCACCGTTCGCGATCAACGGCTTACCGCCGGCGGCGTCGACGCACTCGGGATAGACGGAGTCGTCGGCGAGCTCGGAGGAGCCCTGAGACGCCGCCTTCGCGTGAACTATGAAGAAGTCGGCGTCGACGCTCCTGATGGTATTCAAGTAGACCTTCAGCGCCTTCTCGCGTGTGTTGATGCCGAGCCTCATCTTCACCGAGACCGGGTAGCCTCCGCTCCTGACGATAGAGGCGAGCCTACCCGCCTTCGCCGCCCTCTTGACCAACGCCGCGCCTTTCCCCTGGCGGATGACGTCGGGGCTCGGACAACTCATGTTGAGGTTGAAACCCATAAAGCCAGGGAACGGTGTGAAGCCCTCGACGTATGCCTTCAGCTCCTCATCATTAACCGCCAGCAACTGAATCTGAACAGGCGTCGCGTCGTGTGCAGCCACCCTTCCCAAACTCTGCTTGTTGCCCCGCAGCAGGCTCCCCACATGCACCATCTCAGTGAAGGTCAGGTCGGCGCCGTGCCTATAGCAGAGTGTTCGGAGTGCGGCGTCCGTGTAGCCCTCCATAGGAGCGAGCATCAGACTGAACAACGTGTATTGTGCAGCGCCCCCCTATTTGAAAAGAAGACTCCCCACACCACGTTGGTTTCGCGCATTTTTAATAATTGAGTAATCTCAGGGAGAGGCGAAGGGGGCGAAGGCATGTTGAAGATTCGCAACAGAGACAAGCTCCTCGCCCACGGTGTAACAGACTCCCGCCGCGTGGTACTGGAAATAACCGAAAGGGTGCTGCGCCAACTGGACGTCTACGAGCGACTCAAGACCTTCATTCGACTCGACGGCGATATACTCCACATCGGCAACCGACAATGGGACCTCTCCCGCAAGCGCCACGTCTACGTCTTCTCAGCAGGGAAAGCGGCGAACCACATGGCGATGGCTATGGACGAGATTCTCGGCAACCGCCTGACCCGCGGCGTCGCCACCGTCAAGATCGTTGAGGAGACTGACCACTACGCCAACACGGAGGTCTTCATCGGCGGCCACCCCCTGCCAAACCACGAGGGCGTCAGGGGTAGTAGGAGGATGCTGGAGATCGTCGACTCGTCCAGCCACGAGGACCTCTTCATCTTCTGCATGAGCGGAGGCAGCACGGCTCTCCTCGCCTACCCAGTCGACGGCATCACGCTGGAGGAGAAGATGGCAGCGACCGACACGATGCTCAAGTCGAACATCCGCGTCATGGACGTCAACACGGTCCGGGGCCACATCTCACAGATTAACAGGGGACGCCTCGGACAACGCATCGAGGCGAGGGGCGCCGAGATGATCGGCATAAACATCTGGGATGCCCTCGACTGGTCACCCATCGAGGACTACGGCGAACCAGTAACCATGCGCGGAACGCCAATCGGCCCAGACTACTCAACCTTCGACGACGCCAAAAGGATAATCAAGGAGCACGGCCTCGTCGGAAAGCTACCGAAAAGCGTTGAGAACTACATCTTCAACGGCACCGAGGCACAGGAGACGCCCAAAACAATCAGGCGCGCCACCTACTTCATGCTCAACATCCTATCCGACTCCTGCAAGTACGCCGCCGAGGCCGCGGAGGAGATGGGCATCCGCCACACGATACTAACCACGAGCCTCGAAGGCGAGAGCAGAGACACGGGCATGTTCCACGCCGCCATCGCCAAGGAGGCGCAGCGCTTCCACCGCCCCATAAAGCCCCCATGCCTCATCTTCTCCGCCGGAGAGACCTCAACACGCATCCCAGACAATAGAGAGATCCGAGGCCACGGCGGCCCCTCACAGGAGCTCGTGACGGGCTTCGCCATCGTCGCCAGGGAGATCCCAGGCGCCTGCATGCTCTCAATCGACACCGAGGGCACAGACGGCACAACGAACGTCGCAGGCGGCATCACAGACTCCGAGACATACAAGCAGGCAGCAGCAGCCGGAATCGACCTCCAGGAAGCACTCCGCGGACACGCCACACACGAAGCACTACAAAAGCTCGGCTGCACCGTCTACACAGGCAACACGGGCACCAACCTCTGCGACTTCAACGTCTTATATATCCCCGGAAAAGATTAGTTCGCGAAAGTGGCGCAAACCATGGCGAACACGAGCATCAAATCCGTGAAGGCGAGGCAGATCCTCGACGCAAAAGGCAAGCCGATGCTGGAGGTAGACGTCATCACCGAGGCAGGCGTCCTCGGCCGCGGCTCCGCCCCGTCCGGCGTCTCAGCCGGCGAACACGAAGCTTACGTCCTACGCGACAACGACCCCAAGTGGTACGACGGCCTCAGCGTCTACAAGGCCGCCGAAATCGTCCACAGAACCATCGCCCCCAAGCTCAGGGGCATGGACGTGCAGGACCAGAAGGCCATCGACAAGACGATGATCGACCTGGACGGCACGCCGAACAAATCCAAACTTGGCGGCAACACCCTCTGCAGCGTCTCACTCGCCTGCATACGCGCCGCGGCGAACACCGAAAACGTCCCCCTCTACACCCACCTCAACCCCGCCCCTGTCAAAACCATCCCCTTCCCAACAGTCAACTGCATCAGTGGCGGCAGCTACCAGAAGGGCTCAATGCCCTTCCAGGAGATCACCGTCGTCCCCTACAAGGCCGAGTCCATCAAGGAGGCAGTGCACATAATGTACCAGCTGTTCGCCCTCACACCAACGGTCATAAAGGACTACATGCACGGCGAGGCACCGAAGGCGGGCAGCCTCACCGGTTGGCAGTCCCCAAGCCAGGACCCGACGGTCGCCTTTGACCTGATGTACGAGGCCGCAAGACGCCTCGGCATCGAGGACAAGGTCGCCTTCGCCACCGACGTCGCCGCCAGCGAGTTCTACGACCGGGAGAAGGGCACATACGACTTCATGGGCGAGAACATCGACGCCGACGCCCTCCTAGGCTACCTCAAGGAGCTGACAAACAAGTACCACTTCCTCTACGTCGAGGACCCCCTCGAGGAGAACGACTGGGACGGCTGGAAGAAGGCAAACAAGATCCTTAACAAGACGATGATCGTCGGCGACGACCTGACAGTGACGAACATCGAGATGCTCAAGAAGGCTGCGAAGATGAAGGTCTGCGAGGCGTTCATCTTCAAACCCAACCAGGTGGGGACGATGACCGAGAGCAAGGAAGCCATTGAATACGCCAAGAGCCACGGCATAGTCGCCATCCCCAGCGTACGCGCCGGCGGCTGCACCGACGACCCCATCTTCGACTTCGCCGTCGCCTACAGCTGCCCCGTCACCAAGCAGGGACCCCCAAAGAACGGGGAACGCGTCTACGGCATAAACTTCCTCACACGCGTCGAAGACGAGCACCCCAAAGCGAAGCCCTATGACTGGACGACCCACATCAAATGGTAGAGACGCCCATCCATACCCCGAGTTTTCCCTCTTTCCCCACCTTCACGCGACTGTTATATACCAATCAATGCGCCGACCATACTGACAAGCAATGATAATCGGAGTCCCAAGCGAGGTAAAGTCGGGCGAGAACCGCGTGGCCCTCACCCCACAGGCAGTCGAGGCATTAAAGGAGGGCGGCCACCGAGTCGTAGTCGAGAAGGACGCGGGTGTCGCCAGCGGCTACTCCAACGAGGAATACAAGCAGGCAGGAGCCGAGATCGAGGCAAGCCACGAGAAGATATTCAGCTGCGACCTCATCGTCAAGGTCAAGGAGGTACTCACCAAGGAGTACAGCCTCCTCAAGGAGGGCACCATCATCATGGCCTACCTCCACTTCACCGAGGGTCTCCTCGGGTCGAAGCGCGGCTTCGCCGAGGCACTCATCAAGGCAAAGGTCACCGCCTTCAGCTACGACACCGTCCAGGAGAGAGGCCTAACACCCCTACTCGCCCCGATGAGCGAGATAGCGGGCCACAACGGCGTCATAATGGGAGCCTACCACCTCCAGACCCACCTCGGCGGCGAGGGGGTCATGATTGGTAGAATGCAGGGCTGCAAGCCAGCACAGGTAGTCATCATCGGCGGCGGATCCGTCGGCACGGGCGCCATCAAGGCGGCGATCGGACTCAGCGCAAACGTAACAGTCCTCGACGTCAACATCCGCCGACTCAACGAACTCAACGACATGTTTGGCAACAAACTCACGACGCTCGTCTCCGACAGACGGAACGTCGAGGAGTCAGTCATCAAGGCCGACCTCGTCATCAACGGCGTTTTCTTCAACCCACTGAGGACGCGTAAGAGGATAGTCACGAAGGAGATTGTCGCCAAGATGAAGAAGGGATCCGTCATAGTCGACATCGGCTGCGACCCTGATGGCCCCATCGAGACATGCGTTGAGACCCACCACGACCACCCCACTACAACCATCGACGGCATCATACACTACGCCGTACCGAACGTCCCCGGCGCCGTGCCGAGGACTGCATCCCAGGCGCTGTCGAACGCCATCCTGCCGTACGTGCGCGACGTCGCCAACAAGGGGTGGGTGAAGGCAGTCAAGGAGAACGACGTCCTGAGGACGGGGTTGAACATCGTGGACGGCAAGTTCGTCCACAAGGAGGGTGCCGCCTGCCAGAAGATGGAGTACAGCGATCTTGACTCCGTCCTCAAGGAGAAGGCGAAGTAGCCCCGCCACACTTGTTATACCTGACTCCATTCTAGATATTCAGACATGACCGATCCGGTTATCATCATCCACGGTGGGGCGTGGGACATCCCCGACCGCCTAGTCGACCTAAACATCCTCGGAGTAGAGGAGGCCGTCGGTAAGGGCTGGAACACCCTCAAGGGGCGAGGCTCAGCCCTCGACGCCGTCGTCGCCGCAGTCAACACCCTCGAGGATAACCCTGCATTCGACGCCGGCATAGGCTCAGTCCTCACCGAGGACGGCACCGTCGAGATGGACGCCCTCATAATGGACGGCGCAACGCTCGGCGCAGGCTCCGTCGCCGGACTACGCGACGTTCGACACCCCATCGATCTCGCCCGCCTAGTAATGGAGAGAACACCCCACGTACTCATGATAGGCGAGGGGGCGCGCAGACTCGCCGAGAAGTACCACGTCGAGAGGTTCCCCCAGGAAAAGCTTGTCACCGATGAGGCGCGCCGCGAACTCACAGAGTGGCTTGCAGCGAAAAAGGCCAAATCAGGGCACGACACCGTTGGCGCCGTCGCCCTCGACCATAAGGGCAACATCGCCGCAGCCACGTCGACCGGCGGCATGACTGGCAAGCTCGTCGGCAGGGTCGGAGACGTCCCGATAATCGGCAGCGGCGGCTACGCGGACAACAGAGTCGGCGGCACCTCCTCGACGGGCCACGGCGAGGCAATAATGAAAGTCAACCTCGCACGGCTCGTCCTCAACTACGTTGAGGCGGGCACACCAGTGCAGCAGGCAACCGACAATGCACTTGCCTATATGAAAGAGCGAGTCGCCGAGACAGGTGGAGTGATCGCCCTCGATAACAGAGGCAACACGGGGCACAGCCACACGACGCCTCGCATGGTCTGGGCCACCGCGGCGGGAAACAAAATAGAGTCAGGGATAGACTAGTACTCAACGGCGCGCGGCAGCGTCTTCGCCTCGCTAATCCAACTCTGAACCGCGGCGAGCGACGGAGGACGCCTCACAAGCTTCTTCGCTTCATTTACCTCCAGAATCTTCGCGTGGAGGTTCTCAGCGTTCCTATGAGACAGCTCAATGACCGTATCAACACCCGCCTCCTCGAGGAGATCCGAATACTCTGAACCGATTCCCTTTATCCTGAAGAGGTCAGAGAGGTTCACCCACTCAAGAATTAAGTCATGCGATATGCCGGTCTTCTCGGATAACGCTCTTCTACCCTGGGGGGTCCCACCGGCGGATAGTAGATCGGATGTATAGCTAATGTTTTCGGCGTGAAGCGTATCAGCGTACTTCTCACCAATGCCTTCGATGTCAGCGATCTTCAAACCCTGCTTCTTACCAGTAGCACGCTTCGGCGGCTTCGGTTTTTTCACCTTCTCAGGAACGGGGTTTTCAACCCCCTGTGCTTCAACTGTTGTGACTAGGGGTGCGACCTCAGACATTATCTTGGCAGGTTCCGCCTTCGTTACATCCGCTACCGGCTCTGGTTCTGGTTGAGGGGCTGGCTCGGGTTCAGGTAGAGGAACCGACTCTGGTTCTGGTTGAAGGACAGGCTCAGATTCTGGTAGAGGAACCGGTGCTGGTTCTGGGTTAGGAGCAGGCTCGGGTTTAGATAAATGGACAGGCTCTGGTTTCGGCGTCTCCACCACGGCACTCTTAAGCACAGGCTTCATGGGAGGAGATGCAGCGGGCTTCTTTCTCCGCTGCCATGAGTAATATATTGCGAACACGAGTAGCAGGGCGACTGCCACAACAAGGACATTCACAACCAGTGAATTCGTCATCATAAGTAATCTAGGTACTGGGTGATCGAACAGGTTTATAACAAAATTGATTTAGATATTAAGCCCACGCCCCGCAAAATGGCTTCATCTATATAATAACTGCGCGCGCGCAATTGCAACCAGCCTTAATATGAAACGCTTCCAAACCGAAGTTGAGGAAAGCGAGCATGGAGAAGACTGAGGGACTTGTGCACGACATCCGCGCAGCGAAGATGGTCAATCTGATCACATACGCGGAGGACGGAAAGACTAGGAGCAGGCCTATGACAAACTTCAACGAGGACCCATACGTGAGGATGTGGTTCGCAACCTACAAGAAAACGAAGAAGGTGAAGGACATAGAGTTGAACCCCCGCGCCGCCATCAGCTTCCCGAGCTCGAAGGAGGGGAAGTTCTGGGAGATAACCGGCTGGGCTGGCTTCGAGGGAGACGAAGGCGTCTCGGGGAAGTGGAAGTGGTGGTACCTATACTGGCATCCGGACGCCGAGGCGCAAGGCTGGGGGTTAAAGGGATCAGCCTCCTATGTTGACCACAGGGCAATAATCAACTTCGAGCCCATCTCCGTGAAGCTCGTCGACGCTCCTAAGTCAAAGGGCGTGAGTGACGAGAATTAGGCACAACTATTTACCGAGTAACGATGAGAGCATCAACAGCGCGCGCACGGGTTGCACTTCTTCACCGACGTTCGCGCGCGACCACTGGTGCGACTTTTAAAAGCGGGACACACCCATATGCCCTGAAAAGGGTTGGAGATAACCACCATCGGCAGCTTCCCCAGAGGCGAGAAGCCGCTAGACGCTGCCATAAGGGACGTCGTGGACCTGCAGCTTCGCCACGGCGTAGAGATCGTCACCGACGGAGAGCAGAGGGCGGATATGATCACTTACTTCGAGCAGATAACAGGTTTCGATAGGGGCAGCAGGGGCCTCAGGGTATCTAGTAGGATTAAGCCGATGGATGATCCACGCAGCTTCTACAAGCTCGTCGACCACTCTGCTATGAGGGCGTACCTAGCCTCAACCGGTAGGGGTGGCGTTAAGACGAAGATAACTCTCACCGGCCCTGTTACGCTTGGCATGACCGCCGCCATGGGGGGCACCAACGGCTACTCCGGGTTTCGCGACCCCGCCCTCTACGGCGACTGCGCCGACGCCCTCGTCCCCCTCGCCGAGGAGGCACTTAGAGCCGGGGCGCTCCTCCAGATAGACGAGCCCGGATTATCTGCGAGGTTCGAGTCCCCCAAGTACACGGAGAGGCTCCTCTACCAGCTACCCGACTCCGCCATCGACCGCGAGAAGGTGAGCCTACACGTCTGCGGCCACGTCGGCAAGGTCTGGAACGACCTGATTGGGCTAAGCGTCAACGTCCTCAGCTTCGGCTTCAGCAGGGCTCAGGAGGCGAGAAACCTGGAGACCATCAAAGAGAACAAGCTCCCTAGCGGAAAGAAACTAGGCGCCGGCTTCATCTCCAACACCTACCTCGAGGAGCCGGAGGCTGCGCTCGCCAGGCTCCGTAGGATAGCCGATATTATCGGTGTGGAGTCCATCGCCTACATTCACCCGGACTGCGGCTTCGCACCCACACCACCGGCGATCGTTGAGCCAATCCTGGCTAACATGAAGGCTGCGGCCGACGGGTTCCTCGGCTCATCGTGACTTCGTCCAGCTGCTGCAGATAGCGACTCCCTCTATGGCATCCCTCGCTGCTGCGTCTGCTCCTATCCTCGCGGCGTAGTCGGCGTCAACCGCGGCGCCGCCAATTATCACCTTGACCCCACCCCTAAGCCCTCTTCGCCTCAGCTCCCTGAGGGTCTCCTCCATGCTGATCATCGTCGTCGTGATGAGGGCTGACATACCGAGGACATCTGGACGCGTCCTCTCAACCTCGTCTGCGAAGGCCTTCGGCGAGACGTCGAAGCCGAGGTCTACGACTACGAAGCCGGCGCCGCGGAGCAGGTTCCCGAAGATGGTCTTGCCGATGTCGTGCATGTCGCCGTGGACGGTACCGATGACGACGGTGCCCCGCGCATTCCCGCCCTCACGGGCGAGGTGGGGCTCTACGACGGCGAGAGCCTGCTTCATAGTCTCCCCCGCCATGACGAGCTCGGAAAGGAAAAAGTCGCCCGCCTCGTAGAGTCCGCTGACCTGCTCCATACCCTTGGCCAAGCCCTTGACAATGACCTCGTAGGGCGGTATGCCCATGGCGATAGCCTCCCTGCAGAACTTCTCCGCCTTCCCCCCGTCAAACTCGACGACGGCTCGGGAGATCTCATCCAGAATCTGTGCCTCGTCCAGATCACTCAACCCCCATAATACCCACCGCTCTGAACATCGCTAGAATGTTTCCAGGTGGAACATCCGCTTGAATATTGTGGGCACCAGCGAGTATGAGACCTCCCCCTGCGCCACCGACCTCACAGATGCGTCGCACCTCCGTCTCAACCTCCCCAATCGACCCATTGGGTAAGAGCCTCTGAATGTCGACACCGCCATGGAATGCTAGATTATCGCCGAAGTCGCGTTTGAGCCCACTGATCTCCATGCCCGACGCGAGAGGCTGGACAGGGTTGAGAACGTCGAGCCCGATCTCGATTAGGTCGGGGATGAGCTGGCGCACGGCTCCGCATGTGTGCATGAATATCCTCGCCTTCGACTTCGAGTGAATCAGCCTAAATATCTCCGCGTAGCGAGGCTTGAGATAGCGCCGGAACACTACGGGAGAGAGCAGCGGCCCAGTCTGCATCCCAATATCGTCATTATAGTCGAAGACCTGCACATATGGGCCTACGACGTCTAAATATCGGGTGTAAAAGTCGAGGTAGATGGCCTGTATCTTGTCGAGGAGCAGGTTGGCGAACTCGGGGTGGCGATACATGTCGACGATGAAGGCCGAGAAGCCTCTCATCCACCACGCGCACTCGTATATGCCTCCGAAGAAGGCATCTGCCTGTACCGCAAAGTCGGTGCCATGGTGGAGACGCTTCGCCTCTTCCCTGAGCCCCTCGAACCTCCTCGAGTCTCCGGGGTCGGGCCACGGGTAGTCATCTAGGTCCTCCATCGACGCGTTCGCCAGCGGATGGGCGACCATGTCATAATAGTGCGGGTTCCGCCCCCACTTGATACCCCACTCGTCTACGAAGCAAGGCCTCCCGGAGGCATCCGGCTCTAACCCGCCGGAGCCGGGCACAGCCCTAAGAGAGATGTGGCGGAAGTCGACACCGAGCTTCTCGAGCACCACCTCATCGAGCTTTGCGAGCCGCTGCACGTCCCATGAGTCGACCCTAGTCATGAGCCGAAAGCCGAGCGCCTCTACCAACTTCGTGTAGGCCTCGTTGTGTATGCCCGAGACCGTGCCGCCAAGGTCGACTGGAGGCCTATCAGGCTCCCTGTGTGCGAGTGCAGCTTCGACTCTCTCGCGTGAATTCAAGATGTGCTCTCCAGTTGTCTTGCTTAACCCCGGGGGCTAATATCGTTTCGCGCCAGCGAGTGAGAGGGCTTTCCTGAATCCGGCGTCGAAGTCAGGGTTGGAGGCTAACTCCACATAGCGCGTCTCCACCGAGATGCGCGTGGCCAGATCGATGATGCGCCTCGACTTGAGCGCCATCGTCGCGCCCTCGAGAGCAGCGTTCCCGAGGAAGGCGATGCGCCTGCCCTCTACCCGGGGAATGAGCCCGATAGTCCTCGCGTTCGCCTTGTCGAGGTGGCCGCCGAATGCACCGGCGACGAGGACGCGCCTGAGGTCGCTCGGTTCGACGCGCTTCATCGCCATGAGTACACCTGTCGCAGAGGCTATGGCGGCCTTGGCGAGTATGACCTCGTTAATGTCTCTCTCGGAGATTGTGATGTCAGCACCGGTGCCGCTCTCTGCCCGGGGAGCGATAACGAATTTTCTCTGGTTACCGACATGGACTACCCGGGAGGCGGCGTCCTCGGTGAACCTTCCAACGGTAGTGATTAAGCCCTGTTTGAAGAGCCCAGCGACGGCGTCGACGATACCTGAGCCGCAGATACCTACGGGCTTCCCATCACAAATAGCCCTGTACTCAACGACGCTACCAGTGATCCTGACTCTCTCAATGGCACCCTCGACGGCCTTCATGCCGTACTCTATGTGCTCCCCCTCGAAGGCGGGGCCCGAAGCGCATGAACAAGCAAGCGTCTCTCCCCCGGCGCGCAGCATTATCTCGGTGTTTGTACCCACGTCGACGAGAAGCGTAGGCTCCGCTCTTCTCAGAAGGTTGCTCGAGATGATGTCTGCAACTGCGTCCGCCCCGACGAATGCGTCGATGTTGGGCAGAACCACGACCACCCCGGCGGGATTGACGTCGAGTTGTGACTCGATCCCCATGAGCCAGACCGTCTCCCTTGTCATCGGCGTGAAGGGAGCCCTCGTGAGGCGGCTCGTGTCGAGGCCGAGGAAAAGGTGGTGCATTACGGTGTTACCGACGACCACAGCCTGGAGTACGTCCTCCGGCATGGCTCTCCCCTCCACTAGGCGCCCAATGAGTGTGTTCACGCCGTCTATTAGAAGAGCCCTGAGCCTCAGCAGGTTATGTTCCGATGCCTGGGCGTAGAAGGCGCGCGTTATCAGATTCTCGCCGTGCACTATTTGGGGGTTCTCGATCGAATCGGAGGCGAGGTTTACTCCATTTACGAGGTCGATTAGGCGCGCCGTGATCCGTGATGTACCGATATCTACGGCAAGCCCGAGTGTAGGTCCCGTGTGAGTTATGCCCATATGTTCTACGACTGGGTCGAGTTTCACCCTACGCTCAGTGTCCCTTCCCGCGAATCGCCTCGCCCGCTGCCTACTCTCAGGTGGTATTACCACGGTGATCTTTCTAGCACTGTTTAGGAACCTGGCGACACATGCGAGCCTGTAGCCTCTGGCTAATTCTTCTGGGGTTAGTAGGCTCGCCTCCGAGCTGTCAGGCGCTGTTAGTCCCTTATGGTCCTCTATAACGACCCGACATTTACCACAGCTGCGGGCACCCCCGCAGTCCGCGCGGATCCCAGCACCGCAACGGAGCGCCACTTCGAGTATGCTCTCACCAGGGTTTGCCTCTGCCCTCCGCCCGAGCGGTTCAAAGAAGACCCTGACGAAATTGCTCAAGACATTCACCCAGTCGGGAGGAGCATTGTGCCCTAGTAGGCGCCGTACCTTTTAACAGCGTCCATGAGCGCCTTGACGCACTCGGGGCGGGCCTCGGCGGGGAGGGGGACGGCGGGGCTCAGCATGAAACCTCCGCCCTGCTTAACCTCGGCGAATAGCTCCTTCACATAGGCGTCGACCTTCGCCGGTGTTGTAAGGAAGATGGAGAATGGTGGGCCCCCCACTATGCATGAGTGGTCGCCGATGATGCGCTTCGCCTTGACGAGGTCGGTCTTCTCGAAGCGAGAGATCGTCCTGCCCTTCGGTAGCTCGAGTATCGTCTCCAGGTGCATCGCGTGCTGTCCCTCGTAGAAGACCTCTGGGGTGAAGCCGAGCCTGACGAGGTCCTCGACGACCTCCTTGAGTGTTGGCCAATAGAACTCGGCGTACTGCTGGGGTGAGAAGTACTCGTTTAGGTGTAGAGGGATGAAGACGACGGCGCCGGGCGACGATGTATTCGCCATTATCCGCCCCATCTCGATAATGACCCCCTTGAGCGCCTCCGCCGCCTGCTTCACCTCGTCAGGCCTACGGTAGCAGTCGAGGAGCGTGTGCTTAATGTCTCGGGCGAAATCGCCGATGAAGTCGAGTGGGGCGTATGACATACCCTCGGTGAAGCCTGGGAACCCGAGCCCGTTGAGTTCACCCCTAAGCATAGCACCCGCCTCGGCCCCCCTCCTGCACTCGACACCCCACCGGTGCAGGGCAGCCATCGCATGGGCTGAGCCCGGCTTCTCAAGTGCCCTCATGGAGCGGGGCAGGAGCACCTCGGCGATGTATTTCTTCGGGTCATCGATGAGTGCAGGGTACTCCTGAGCCTTCATGTACTCCTCGCCTATGAACTGGAAGGGCGAGTCGACGGGGAGCTCCCTCCCGGGGAACCTTGCGTACCGGCACCCCAGTATATCGTGTACGGGGCCATTGATCCACCCCGGCATGATTCCATCGCCCTCGCCGACGAAGGCAAGAGTGAGGGGAAGCGCGCCGAGGCTGTTCATGCCGCTCGCCGTGTCGTAACCATAGTCTACAGCAGCCTTCACCGAGGCAGCCCCCGCTTTGGAGTAGTCGAAGAGGAACTCCTGGCTAGTTATCCCCGCGTTGCGAGCGGCGAAGTAGCCATGGCTCTCAATGAGAGGAACCCTGTCGGGCTCCTTCAGATCAATAGCGCGCCTCATGCGCTCCCTGCGTTGGTTGAATAGCTCCGCATTGCTCACGTTTATTCCTCCCCAATGAGTACTCGGCACTTCTTGACGCCCTGTGAGGCGTTGTCCGTGTATGCGTCAGGAACTATGTACTCAGCGGCCTGCTCGTCAATCCTGCCCCCGCCGACTATGATCTTTACCTTACCCCTTAGCCCCGCCTCCTCAATGGCGTCGACTGTCCTCTTCACAGCGTCGAGGGATGTGCTGAGGAGGCTGCTCATGCCGACTATCTCGGGGCAATGCTCGCGGATCGCCTCGACGAATCGTGAGGGAGGCACGTCGACTCCTAGATCGACGACCTCGAATCCCTCAGCCTCGAGGAGGCTTGTGAAGATGTTCTTCCCGATGTCGTGGACATCGCCTTCCACCGTGCCAATCACTATTTTGCCCCGCTTCAGCTCGGCCTTCCCTAGGAGCGGCTTCACCCTCGCTGTGATCTGGTTGAACATCTCCGAAGCCATGAATAATTCGGAGAGGTACATCTCACCCTTTTCGAAGCGCTCGCCGACGGCGAACATGCCCCGGCGGCACTCCTCAAGGACATCAACTGGGTCAGCGCCTGATGCCAGTTTCTCCTCTACTAGGCGCAAGGCCGCGGACTCATACATGTTTACGATGGCTTCTGTGATACTTTCCCGCGAAGGCACAGCCGTTGGGAAGGGTCCACAGATAAAAACGTCTCTAGAGCCGGGAATAAGGCGATTCGATATAGGAATATTTTTGAGATAAATAATTAACAGCTACTGCTTTCTGAGGTAGACGTACCAGTATGCGGTCGCAACGAAGAAGGCGCCGCCGATTATGTTTCCTATGGTTACAGGGATCAAATTACCAACTAAACCCGCCACATTCATGTTCACCATGTCGACTCCCGCCTTCGCAACGAGCGCAGGGTCGCCGCCTATCATCATGCCGAAGGGGATCATGAACATATTCGCGACGCTATGCTCGAACCCCATGGCGACGAAGGCAGATACTGGGAAGATCATGGCAAGTATCTTCCCCGTCGTATCCTCAGCCGAGGCGGCTATCCACACTGCCAGACAGACTAGCCAGTTACAGAGTATACCCCTAAACAGGGCGTCAATGAAACCGAGATTGGCCTTCGACGTTGCGACCTGTAGCGCGCGGGCAGCAACTGAACCGTCGAAGACGAGGTAGCTTCCCGCGGCGAAGATGAGGCCAACGAGAAGTATCGAGCCGACAAAGTTACCCAAGTAGACGGTGACCCAATTCTTCACGAGGTCGACAACCCGCGCTTTCCCCGAGAGGCAGGCAGTCGTGATCAGCCCGTTTCCTGTGAACAGTTCACCTCCGCCGAGGATGATGAGTATGAGCCCGAGGGAGAATACGACTCCTCCGATCATCGTGGAGAGCCCCCGCCCGACGTAAGCGGACGAGTCGCTGGTCACCAGCATGTATAGATAGCTGCCGAAGCCGACATACGCCCCCGCGAGAATGGCGAGAACAAACACCTTAGCCAAGGGGACCCTAGTCTTCCCCTCGTACAGGGAGCAGATGACCTCCGCTACCTCACCCGGTTTACGGGACATCGAGATTATCTTTAGAAGGTTGAGGGAATTATAAAGATGCTCATCAGGAAACTGGTAGGCCCCCTGCAGGGCCCGATGGGGACTACTCCTAATTCTTAACGACAAGCGTTTTAGCCAAGAACGCGAAGATGCGCTGACTCCTCTGGTTCGTGAAGATCCAGCCCAGAATCACGTCGAGGGGTAGCAAGAAGGCCTTGCCGAAGGCCTCGATAGCTGCCTGGGTAATATCGATGGGACCACCGTCCATATTCGTCACTCTGATCTTCATCACCATCTTGCCGATGCTCTGCCCATATGTGAGGTCCATGAAGAGGAAGTAGGCGAACCAGAACAGGTTGTCAAAGCCCCAGTTGCTCCATGGAACGTAATTAGGCACGCCCATCATGTCACCCAAAGCCCAGCTGGGTAGGAAGACAATGGCCCTGAGTATGCCGAGGACTATTCCGGCGAGGACCATGTCGATTATGTAGGCGAGTATCCTGTCGCCCCACCCTGCGAGGTTTATCACCCTCTCGCCCATGGGTGCCGCTGTCGGGACCGCGGCGACGGGTGTACCACACTTCTGGCAGAACACTGCACCCTCCTGAAGCTCCGCACCACACTTCACACAGTTAGCCATACGGTGATTCTCCTTAGTCCTGAGAAAAGTAGGCGGGTTTATAATGTTACCTAAATAGGCTAGAAAGTCACATCGGAGTGCTTCTTGCCGACGAGTTCCTCTACAACGATCTTACCCATGACGGTCTTGGCGAGGGCGTCATCGTTCTCAACCCCTAGCAGCCTCTTCACATGTGGGGCGGGATCGGGCTCCAGCCGCTCTATCATACCCCTCATAGCGTGCTTCTTCTCGTCAAGCGACTCAACCCACTCAACGTGGCCCCTGAAGACCGCTGTTACGAACTTGTGTGTGCACTTCCCCTCGTAGTAGCCATAGTCTATGAGCGCCTGCCCCCAGACGACGGGGTTAGCGCGCATGTAGTCGAGCTTCTTCCCCTCGGGGGCGCTGTGGAAATATAGGCAACCCACTTTCTCGTCGTAGTAGTGGCTTAGGGTCACAATATAGGGCTCGTTACCATTCGCCAAGGCAAGGGTGACGAACTTCGTCTCCTTGAGTATCCTCGCGAGTTTAGCCTTATCCTTGATCTCCTTGTCAGCGCGGCGCATGTGGTATGTCTTCGCCATAGAGAGACAAGCCCCCGCGGAGCCTTTAACGCTTGGGAGGGGAACGGTTAAACCCCGGCGCGGGTGAATCCCCCATTATGCTCGCGGATAGGTTCAGAACAACCGCCATCGCCCTCTTCGCCTTCGCTATGACGGTCCTCATACGCCGACAGATAGACACCTTCTACGTCCAACCCGAGGTACTACACATCATAAACATAGCCACCGTCTTCATGATTTGCCTGGCCATAGTCGTACTCGTCAGAGCATGGATACCCAAGTTCCAACGCTAGTTTTTCGCAGGCGCCTTAAACATCATGAGTAGGGCGATATTCACCACATTAGCGATGATCGCTATGTAGAAAGCGGAGACAGGCCCCAGGGTGCCATAAAATATCATGAAGAGTATTGGACCTGAGAAGCCGCCAATGTCCTGGAACGTCCTATAGAGGCCGACGACACCCCCCCTCACGGGCGGCGGGGTGATGTCGGTGAGCAAGGCGATGAGAGTCGTCATGCCAAAGCCCTCCCCCAAGCCCTCAACGAAGCCTATGATGACGAGGAAGGCGAAGTTATTCGTCAGGGTGAAGCCGAGGAGGGTCACAGCGGTAATCACGAAGCCAGCGATGAGGACAGGTATCCTCCCCACCTTATCCGAGAGTATCCCCGCGGAGACTAGGGAGATTATCTGCCCCGCTATCCTAGCACTGAGGATAAGCCCAATCACGGAGACAGCGAAGCCAAGGCTCTGGTTGAGGTAGAGCTGGAATATGGTCTGGAATATGCCCTGCATAATGAACATTCGAAGCAAAGTGCTGAGGCAGACGATGAGTATGCCCCGGTTGCCAATCATCTTAACTACCTCGCGGAGGGGGGTCCGCTCCTTCTTCACCTCTTTCACCTCGGAGTCGCGCATGCCGCTCGACTTCCAAGCTATAACGAGAGAGGCGAGGGTGAGAAGGAGGGTGAAGTAGAAGACCTGGTTGAAACTCATGTAGATGGAGAGGAATGCTCCGATTGGGGCGCCGATGAAGCTGCCAACGAACTCGATGCCCTGGAATAGCCCGAGAGCCTGGCCACGCGTATTGGAGGGGAGGATGTCCATGAGGAGCGCCGT